>NZ_JBHTAC010000010.1:0-208413 GCF_042663325.1 Catellatospora aurea | reverse complement strand
ACAACGCGGAGCGTCGTGAAGGTGCCCTTGCTTTCAGAACGGCCAGGTGGCGGACTCGCCGGACTCGATGAGGCCGATCATCGAGAAGGCGGCGTCGGTGAGGCCGCCGAAGGTGTGGCGCTTGGCGACCGACGGGGTGTGGCCGAGGCGGTAGCCGGCGAGGTTCCAGGTGTAGACGGGGACCTTGGCGGGCACGGCCGCTGCCACGTCGGCGCTGCCGTGCCAGTGGGCCTGCTCGTCGGTGAGGATCAGGACCCGGTCGTGGCCCGCGTAGTGCTTGCGGACCGCGTGCTCGGTCGAGGTGCCGCCGCCGAAGAACCAGCCGCCGTCCTTGAACCGCTGCACGGCCTTGAGCACCGACTCACCTGGGCGCAGATCGAACAGCTTGGTGTCGTTGGAGAACGACACCACCGTCGCGTCCGCCGCGCGAGCCGCCACCGCCAGGCCGAACATGGTCGCGGCGTCCCAGCAGCGCAGCGAGCCGTCGCGGCTGAACGCGCTGTTCATCGACCCCGAGGTGTCGATCAGGATCAGCGTGCGGCCGTCCAGCCGGGGCACGTTGCCCAGCGCGAACTGCAGCGCCTTCTCCAGCGGGTACGCCCAGCGCAGGCTCGGCGCCGCGTTGTACGCCGACAGGAAGCGCATCGGCAGCACCCGCGACCGGTCCACCTCGTCCGGGTCGGACAGCTTCGCCGCCACCACGGCCGCGACCTCGTCACTCACCCCGGCCTGGTCGAAGTTGCGCAGGTTGCGCAGCAGCGCCAGGTAGCCCATCGACGGGATCATGGCGGACCACGCCGCGGCGTCCAGCAGCCCCTGCCGCCAGCCCGCCAGCGCCTCCCACGTCATCCCCGCCGCGGCCAGCGTCCGCGGGTCGAGCACGGCAGCCCGCTGCTCGACCGGCAGCGCCATCAGTTCCTCCCGGGCGCGCAGCACCGGCAGCGCCTCCGGGATCGGGTTGCCCCGCTGGTGGCGGCGGTCCAGCGCGTGCTGGAACAGCGCACCCTGAGCCGCGTCGCGCGGGCTCGGGTGGGTCAGCTCCAGCACGTCCGCGAAGCGCAGCGCGCGGCCGTCCGAGTCGTACTTGAGCAGGCTGCGCTCGTGGTAGAGGCGCACCGCCGCGTCGGCGATGCCGCGCTTGACCGGCTTGGGCAGCGCCCGGCCGTGCAGCGACAGCCAGTACGCCAGCGCCTCGCCGGGTTCGTCGGCCCGCTGCAGCGCCGCGTCCACCACCGCGCGCGAACCGGGGATACCGGCCCCTACCTGGGCCTTCGCGCCCTCCAGCGCGGCCACCACCGAGGCGCTGCGCAGGTTGGCGCCGAGCCGCAGCCACGGCACGAACCGCGCGAACCACTCCGGGTCCGCCACGGCGACCTTCGCCACCAGCCCGCGGAACCGGTCGTCGCGATCGTCGGCGCGCTCGTAGAAGGTCTGCTCGCCGACCATGTTCGACACGGCCAGCAGGAACAGCTCCAGCCTCGGCTCGCGGGCGAACCCGGGCGCGCCCTCGGCGGTCACCCCGGCCGGGCGCTTCACCAGCGTCGACAGGTTGAACTTGGCCATGATGTCCCCTCCCCCGGGGGTTTTCGGGCGCGCGAAACCCATCCGGGGTACGGGAGAGGAGTCGCGCCTCCCGAGATCGAAGCGGCCACGGACAGAGATCGGCTTGCGCCGTCTTCAATACCAGTGAAGTAGCCGTGGGCCTGCGCACCGGGAGGTGCGGAGATCAATGTAGGTGCGCGATCCCCTGGCGGGCAAAGGGTTTGTCGAGGGCCCCACACGTGCCATCGTGTTCCTCATGTCGGGCATCCGGATCTGGCTGGCCTCCGCCGTGGACGCCACCGCCCTGGCCCGGCACGCCACCGGCCAGGTGCTCGGCATCGACCCCGCGCAGATCGAGATCGGCCGCGAGCCGGCGGGCCGGCCCTATGTGATCGGCGCTCCCCGCCTGCACCTGGCCATCAGCCACACCCCGGACGTGGCGGCCGTGGCCGTCACCGATCTCGGCCCACTGGGCGTGGACGTGGAGCCGATCCGCCACCTGCCCGCAGCCGAACTGGCCCGGCGCTGGTTCTCCGCGCCGGAAGCAGACTGGGTCGCCCGCCACCCTGACGACTTTCTGCTGCTGTGGACCGCGAAGGAAGCCGTGGGCAAGGCTCTCGGCGTTGGGCTGCGCGACGGCGGCCTACTCCGGCCCATGCCGTTGCCCCTCACCGCGAGGCTGACGGCGACACTGCCCGGCCTGCCCACCATGACTGTTGCGGCTTGGCGTCACCGGGAAACGGTGCTCGGCCTGGCCTGCGACACGGCAACGGCGCTCGGTGCTTCTATTTCGGTCGCCTGCTGGGACGAGGAAGGGAACGCGGCACGCCCGAGATCGAGTCGATGACGGCGTGGTGGTCCCGTCGCCGGGACCTGGCGCTCTGGGCCGCTGAGCTACCACCGTCCTGACGGACGGCGAGCGGGATTCGAACCCGCGACCTCCCCATTTGCAGTGGAGTAGCCGTTACCTGCGCACCGGGCGTGCCGTGTTCGTCTCCCGAGATCAAGGTCGGCGGCGGCGTAGCCATTGCTCTGCCAGCTGAGCTACCGGGCCCGAAGGCCTGGGCGGGGCTCGAACCCGCGACCCATGGAGGAAGAAGTATCCGCTGCCTGCGCACCGGGAGACGTAGGTCCAACCTAGATCCAGCCGTGCGCCGCAGCAACGGATTTCCCGCCGAAGGACGCATCCCCTCAGCGGTTCACATCTTTTTTGATGTGGGCACATCAAAAAAGATGTGAACTCTCGTAGACAGTGGTGCCGGCGCGGCCCGAGATCGAGGTGGCGACGGAGTCCCGTCTCCGGGAGCACTTCACAGGCCGCAGGGCCTCCATGGTGTATCCGTCACCGGTGCACCGGGCGTGCCGCGTGGACGCCTCCCGAGATCAGAAGTCGGCGGCGGCACCAACCTGCTGCTCTGCCAATTGAGCTACCGGACCCGAAGGCCCGTGCGGGACTCGAACCCGCAACCCGCAGGGCCCGAAGTAGCCGCTGCCTGCGCACCGGGAGGCGCGGAGATCACCCTAGGCCGACCGCGCACGCGGAGCAACGGACTTCCGCGCGGCGGCGTGCGCCCTCGGGCACATCCGCCGGAGCGCGGACATGCCCGAGGGGGTACGGAACAACGCGTCAGGCGGCGATCTGTTCGCGGGCCGCCTGGGTCACCGCTCGAAAGGGCTGCTGGTCACGCATGCCCCAGGGCGAGCCGTACGCGGTCAGCAGGTCCAGGAACGGCACCGGGTCGAGCGCCTCGGGGCCGAGCACCCCGGCGCCCTTCCACACGCCCTGCGCCAGCAGTTCCAGCGCGACGACGGGGTTCACCGCGGTCTGCCACACCACCGCCTGGTGGCCGTACTCGCGCATGGACCACTCGTTGTCGACGACGTGGTACAGGTACATCTCCTTGGCCCGGCCGTCGAGGCCCTTGCCCTTGACCCAGGTGCCGGCGCAGGTCTTGCCCTTCATCCGGGAACCCAGCGTGGCGGGGTCGGGCAGCTGCGCGGCGAGCACGTCGCGCGGCGAGACCATGACCGTCGACTTGCCGCCGCCGATGGCGACCGGCCTGGTGGAGTCGAGGCCGAGCTTGTGCACGGTCTTCAGGATCTCGATGAACTCGGTGCCGAGGCCGTACTTGAAGGTGACCCGCTTCGCGTCGACCCAGCGCGGGATGAGCAGCACCTCCTCGTGCTCCACGTTGACGCACTCGACCGGGCCGATGCCCTCGGGGAAGTCGAACACCTCGGGCTCGCTGAACGGGGCGGTGGTGAACCAGCCGCGCTCGCGCTCCCAGATGATCGGCGGGTTGAGGCACTCCTCGATGGTGGTCCAGATGGAGAACGACGGGGCGAAGTCGAAGCCCTCGACGGTGATGTTGGAGCCGTCCCGCACGCCGATCTCGTCGATCTCGGAGAACAGGTGGTCGGCGGCGTACCGGGCGAAGATGTCGGACAGGCCGGGCTCGACGCCGATGCCGACGAGCGCGAGCCGGTCGGCCGCCTCCCAGGCGACGGCCTTGCCGAACTGGTCCTCGCCGAGCATCACGCCGGTCTTGGCGTACGGGTCGGTGGGGTGCGGGTGGGACAGCGACATGGCCATGTCGAGGTAGTCCGCCCCGGCCGCGTACGCCCCGTCGAAGATCGGCATGACGAAGCGGGGGTCCACCGCGTTGAGCACGTGCGTGATCTCGTGTTCGCGGCACAGTTCGGCGACGTCGGCGGCGCGGGAGGCGTCCAGGCGCGCCGCGACGAACCGGTCGTCCAGTCCGGAGACGGCCCGCCGGGCGCGCTCCAGGGAGTAGTCGGCGACCACCATGAGCTGGAAGAAGTCACGGCGAGCGGCGATGGCGGCTGCTGCACTGCCGACGCCACCAGCGCCGACCAGCAGGATACGCATAAAAGTCCCTTCAACATCGTGGCGACGAATGCCACGAAACGACTTGATTCAGGTGTGTTTCCCACCGGTGGGACGGCGGGACAGGTGGGTCAGGAGTCGAAGCCCAGCCCGGCGTGGTCCAGCGTGCGCAGCCACAGGTTGCGGCGGCCCTGGTGCTCGTCGGCGCGCGCCAGCGACCAGCGGGTCAGCTGGATGCCGAGCGAGCGCAGTGGCTCCGGCGGCAGCGGCCAGGGCTTGGACCGTACGAAGTCCAGCCTGGTGCGCTCCGTGGACGCCCCTTCGAGGTGGTCGAGCATCACCTGCGCGCCGAAACGCGTCGCGCCGACGCCCAGTCCGGTGTAGCCGGCCGCGTAGGCCAGCCTGCCGCCGAACGCGGTGCCGAAGAAGGCGCAGAAGCGGGTGCAGGTGTCGATCACCCCGCCCCAGCTGTGGGTGAACCGAAGTCCCTCCAGCTGCGGGAACGTGGTGAAGAAGTGCTCGGCCAGCCGGGTGAAGGTGTCCTGGCGCTGTTCGAGGGTCGGCGCGATCCGGTTGCCGAAGTGGTAGATCGCGTCGTAGCCGCCGAACAGGATCCGGTTGTCCGCGGTGAGCCGGTAGTAGTGGAACTGGTTCGCCGAATCACCCAGCCCCTGCCGGTTGCGCCAGCCCAGGTCACCGAGCTGGGTCGCGGTCAGCGGCTCGGTCATCAGGGCGTAGTCGTACACCGGGATCAGGTAGCGCTTGAGCTTGCGCACGAGCGGTCCGAAGGCGCTGGTCGCCAGCGCGACCCGGGCCGCTCGCACCTCGCCGTGCGGGGTGCGCAGCAGCAGGCCGTCGCGCCCGCTGCTCACCCCGAGCACCGGGGTGCCCTCGTAGATGCGCACGCCCAGGGTCAGGCACGCCTGCCGCAGGCCCCAGGCCAGCTTCGCCGGGTCGACCATGGCCACCCGGTCCCGGTCCCACCAGCCGCCCAGGTACGTCGGCGAGTCGACCTCGGCCCGCACCTGCTCGGCGTCGAACACCTCGGCGCGATAACCCATGGACCGGGTCAGCTCCGCCGACTCGTGCAGCCAGTCCAGCTGGTACGCGGAGGTGGCCACCTCCAGCTCACCGGTGCGCTCGAAGTCGCAGTCGATGCCGTACCGGGCCAGCGTGTCCTCGATCTGGTCGAGGTTCTCCCGGCCGAGCCGTTCCAGCTCGGTGATCTCGTCCGGGAAGCGGTCCACCCCGTTGGCGAGCCCGTGTGTGAGGCTCGCGGAGCAGAATCCGCCGTTGCGTCCGGAGGCGGCGTGGCCGCACACCCCCGATTCGAGCACCACCACGTCGGTCGACGGGTCGCGCTCCTTGGCCAGCAGCGCCGTCCACAGGCCGCTGTAGCCGCCCCCGATGACTGCCAGCTGCGCGGTGGTCGCGCTGGTCAGCGGGGGCACGGGTGCCGGCCGGGAAGGCCGGTCCGTCCAGTACGGCGTCGGCGACGTGTCTGACAGCGCCGACGCCCACAGTTTTGATCCTTTGGCCCGCATGAGCCGATCTCCTCCTTCTATTACCCGGGAGCCCGGTTTCAGCTCCTTTTTCCCTGTAAATACCCAGACAAACGAAATGTCTGGGAATACCAAACGGCCGCCGAGCCGGTAAGCACGATCAGGCGTGCTCCGGGTCGGCGGCCGTGCGGAGAATCAGGACGTCGCGGCGCGGCGGGCGGAGCGGCGACGGGTGCGCAGCTGGCCCGCGATGACAAACGCGAACGAGATCAGGAACATCGCGGTGGCGATGGCATTGACCTGCGGCGGGATGCCGCGCAGGTTGGAACCCCAGATGAACATGGGGAAGGTGGTGTAGTCGCTGGTGCCGGTGACGAAGTTGGTGATGATGAAGTCGTCGAAGCTCAGCGAGAACGCCAGCAGGGCGGCGGCCACGATTCCGGGCAGCACGAGCGGCAGGATGACCAGACGGAACGCCTGCCACGGCGTCGCGTACAGGTCCATCGCCGCCTCCTGCAGCCTCGGATCAAGCCCGGCCAGCCGTGCCTTCACGGTGACCACCACGAACGATATGCAGAACATGACATGCGCGATGAGGATCGTCAAGAAGCCCATCGGAATCTGCAGCCCTATGAACAGGGTCAACAACGACGTGCCCATGACGATTTCCGGGGTGGCCATCGGCAGGAAGATCAGCGTATTGGTGCTGCCCCGGCCGATGAACCGGTAGCGGACCAGGGCAAACGAGATCAAAGTGCCCAGGATCGTCGCGATCACCGTCGCCGACAGGCCCACGTAGATGCTGCGCATCAGCGAGTCGCAGATGCCGGCCGCGCCGCAGATGTCGGTCCAGTTGTTCCAGGTGAACTGGAACGTCTCCAGGTCCAGCACGTACGTCGTGTTGCGGCTGGCCGGCTGGTTGAACGACAGCAGCATGACCACGGCGATCGGCACGAACAGGTAGGCCAGCAGCACGAACCCGAGCAGCAGCACCCACTTCTCGGCGAGCCAGCGCCAGAACCCGTGCATCAGACCACCTCCTCCGTGCCCGCGGTGCTGACGTAGATCGTCACCAGCACCAGGATCGTCGCCATGAGCATCACCGACAGCGCGGACGCGATCGGGTAGTCGTTGACGATCAGGAAGCGCGACTGGATCACGCTGCCGATCATCTGCGTGTTCGGCCCGCCCAGCAGCTGCGCGTTCACGTAGTCGCCGGCCGCCGGGATGAAGGTGAGCAGGGTGCCCGCGATGACGCCCGGCATGGACAGCGGCAGCGTCACGCGGAAGAAGCTGCGCACCGGCCCGTGGTAGAGGTCGCGCGCGGCCTCCAGCAGGCGCACGTCCAGCTTGTCGAGGCTGGCGTACAGCGGCAGCACCATGAACGGCAGGAAGTTGTAGACCAGGCCCGCGATCACCGCGAACTCGGTCGCCAGCAGCCGCCCGTCCGGCCCGAGCAGGTGCGCCCACTTCAGGAAGTCGACCACCGGCCCGCTGTCGGACAGGATCGCCTTCCACGAGTACGTGCGCACCAGGTAGCTGGTGAAGAACGGCGCGATCACGCCGACCAGCATCAGGTTCTTCCAGCGCCCGCCCTTGATCGCGATCGCGTACGCCAGCGGGTAGCCCAGCAGCACGCAGACCACCGTGGTGATGAACGCGTACCACAGCGAGCGCAGGAACTGGACGTGGAACATCTCCCATGCCTGGGCGTAGTTCGAGAAGGCCCAGGCGAACGTGTAGCCGGACTCCACCGAGCCGCTCGGGTCCCACAGGCTCGCCATGACCAGCTGGAACACCGGGTAGACGAAGAACACCGCGAGCCAGAGCAGCCCGGGGGCCAGCAGGGCGTACGGGATCCACCTACGCCGCCGCATCCCGGCCGGGGGTTCGACCGGGATCTCGGTGGCGGCGGCGGGGGTGCCCGACGCCGTGGGCAGCAGGGCGGCCACGTCAGCTCCCCACGAGGAACGAGTGCGCGGGCGACCAGTGCACCGCCACCTCGGTCCCGGGCAGCGCCGGGTTCGCGATGCCGGAGTTGGGCACGAACACCGTCAGCTCGCTGCCCCACGGGGCGCGGACCAGGTACTGCGTGGAGACGCCGGTGAAGGACGCGTCGGTGACGACGCCCCGCACCGCCGCGTGGCCCGAGGGCACCGCGTCCGGGCCGTCGGCCAGGTGCAGCTTCTCCGGGCGTACGCCCAGCAGAGCCGTGCCCGACGTGACCCGGCACCGGCCCGCCGGCACCGCCAGCCGGTTGCCGTGCGCGTCGACCGTGACGTGGCCGTCGGCCTGGCCGGTGACCTCCGCCTTGATCAGGTTGGACTGGCCGAGGAAGTTGGCCACGAACGCCGAGGCCGGGAACTCGTACATCTCGGCCGGCGCGCCCAGCTGCTCGATCCGCCCCGCCTGCATCACCGCGACCGTGTCGGCCATGGTCATGGCCTCCTCCTGGTCGTGCGTGACGTGCACGAAGGTGATGCCGACCTCGGTCTGGATGCGCTTGAGCTCGATCTGCATCTGCCGGCGCAGCTTGAGGTCGAGCGCGCCGAGCGGCTCGTCGAGCAGCAGCACCTCGGGCTGGTTGACCAGGGCCCGGGCCAGCGCCACCCGCTGCTGCTGCCCGCCGGACAGCTGCGCCGGGCGGCGCGACCCGTACTGGCCCAGCTGGACCAGGTCGAGCATCTCGGCGACCTTGCGGCGGGTCTCCGCCCGGTTCTCGCCCTTGCGGCGCAGGCCGAACGCCACGTTGTCCTCGACGCTCATGTGCGGGAACAGCGCGTAGCTCTGGAACACCGTGTTGACCGGCCGCTTGTACGGGCGCATCCGGGTGATGTCCAGCCCGCCGAGCGTGATCCGCCCGGCGTTCGGCTCCTCCAGGCCGGCGACCATGCGCAGCGTGGTGGTCTTGCCGCAGCCCGACGCCCCGAGCAGCGCGAAGAACGAGCCGTCCGGAATGGTCAGGGTGAGGTCGTCGACGGCGGTGAAGCCGCCGAACGTCTTGGTGACGTTCTCGATGCAGAGGTCCTGGTCGGTCAACCTGTCACGCCCCGATCGCTGCCTGGAACTTGCCCTGGTACTCCTTCTCCTCAGCCTCGGTCAGCGGCTTGAAGATCTTGATCTTCGACTGCATCGCGGCGTCGGGGAAGATGAGCGGGTTCTGCGCGAGGTCCGGGTCGATCTTGACCATCTCCTCCTGCGCGCCCGCCACCGGGCAGACGTAGTTCACGAACGCGGCGAGCTCGGCGGCCACCTTCGGATCGTAGTAGTAGTCGATCAACGCCATCGCGTTCGCCGCGTGCGGCGAGGTGATCGGGATCAGCATGTTGTCCGACCAGAGCATCATGCCCTCGTCCGGCGTCACCAGCTTGATCTTGTCGTTCTCGAAGCCGAGCTGGATCACGTCGCCGGACCACGCGATACAGGCGGCGATGTCGCCCTTGGCCAGGTCCTGCACGTAGTCGTTGCCGGTGAAGCGGCGGATCTGGCCCGAGGCCACGGCGGCCTTCAGCTTCTCCAGCGCCGCGTCGAAGTCGGCGGTGGTGAAGTTGCCCGGGTCCTTGCCGATCGACAGGAGCATGAAGCCCATCGTGTCGTGCATCTCGGTGAGGCAGGTGACCTTGCCCTTCAGGTCGGGGCGGGTCAGCAGCTCGTCGACCGTGCGCACCTCCTTGGTCACCGCGGTGTTCACGCCGATGCCGGTCAGGCCCGACTGCCACGGCGCCGCGTACTCCATGTTCGGGTCGAACTGGCGGCTGCGCAGGGACGGGGCCAGGTTCTTGCTGAACGTGGCGACCTTGTCGGCGTTGAACTTGGCGGCGAAGCCGTTGCGGATGAACGTCGCCGCCATCCAGTCGGTGAACACCACGAGGTCCCGGTCGATCGGCTGGCACGCCGCGAGCTGCGTGCGGATCTTGCCGTAGAACTCGTTGTTGTCGTTGATGTCGGCGGTGTAGGTGACGTCGATGCCGGTCTTCGCCTTGAAGGCCACCAGCGTCGGGTGGACCTCGGGGTTCTTCTCGTCCTCGTCCATGTAGGCGGGCCAGTTGGAGAAGGCGATCTTGCGCTCGGTGGCCGACACGTCGGCGACGGTGCAGAGCGGGCCGGCCGACGGGCCGGCGTTGCCGTTGCCGGTGCCCTTGGTGCCGCAGGCGGCCAGCGCACCGCCGGCCACCGCGAACGCCCCTCCGGCGAGAGCCCCGCGCAACACGGTCCGGCGCGACGGCATGGCCGCCAGCACTGCCTGAGCCTGCGGGGAGAGTGGTATGCGACGAGCCATCGAACGTTCCTTCACTGCCAGAGGGGTGTACAGGCGCAGATATCACTTACTGACTGAAGACGGTGCGGTGCCACGGCTTCGCGGCGACCGCGGTGGTGTCGTACATGACGTGCTTGATCTGGGTGTACTCGTCGAACGAGTACGTGGACATGTCCTTTCCGAAGCCGGAGCGACGGTAACCCCCGTGTGGCATCTCGCTGATGATCGGGATGTGGTCGTTGACCCACACACATCCGGCGCGCAGCTCGCGCGTGCCCCGCAGCGACCGGTGCACGTCACGCGTCCACACGCTCGCCGCCAGGCCGTACGGCGTGTCGTTGGCCAGTGCCACACCCTCATCATCGGCGTCGAACGGCAGCACGACCAGCACCGGGCCGAAGACCTCCTGCTGGACGATCTCGCTGTCCTGCGCGGCGTCGACGACCAGGGTGGGCGCGTAGTAGGCGCCGTGCGCCAGACCCTCGGGCACCCGGCCACCCGCCACGATCTTGGCACCCGCCGCGCGGGCCCGGTCGACGAACCCCGCCACCCGGTCGCGCTGGGCGAGGCTGATCAGCGGGCCGATGTCGGTCGCCGGGTCCAGCGGGTCCCCGGCGCGCACACCCTCGAACAGCTCCGCGACCCGGGCCACGAAGCGGTCGTACAGCGGGCGCTGCACGTACGCGCGGGTCGCGGCGGTGCAGTCCTGCCCTGAGTTGATCAGCGAACCGGCCACCGCGCCCTGCGCCGCGGCCTCCACGTCCGCGTCGTCGAACACCAGGAACGGCGCCTTGCCGCCCAGCTCCAGGTGCACCCGCTTGACGGCGCCCGCGGCCGTCGCGCCGATGCCCCGGCCCACCGCCGTCGAGCCGGTGAAGCTGACCATGTCCACCTCGGGGTGGGCGACCAGCGCCGCCCCGGCCACCGGGCCGCGCCCGGTGACCACGTTGACGACCCCGGCCGGGATACCGGCGTCCAGGCAGGCCTGCGCGAACATCACGCTGGTCAGCGGGGTCAGCTCGGCGGGCTTGAGCACGATGGTGTTGCCCGCCGCGATGGCCGGCAGGATCTTCCAGGCCGCCATCTGCAGCGGGTAGTTCCACGGCGAGATCGAGCCGACCACGCCGATCGCCTCGCGGCGCACGTAGCTGGTGTGGTCGGCGGAGTACTCCCCCGCCGCCTTGCCCTGCAGGTCGCGGGCTGCCCCGGCGAAGAAGGCGGTGTTGTCGATCGTGCCGGGCACGTCGAACTCGGTCGCCAGGCGTTTCGGCTTGCCGGTCTGCGCGACCTCGGCCGCCACGAAATCCGCGGCCCGTTCCGACAGCAGCCCGGCCAGCCGGTGCAGCGCGCCGGAACGCTCGCCCGGCGTCGCGCCCGACCAGCCCGGGAAAGCCGCCCGCGCGGCCGCGACGGCGGCGTGCACATCTTCCTGACCAGCGAGTACGTACTCGGCGACGGTGCTACCGTCGGCGGGGTTGACCACGGTGAACCGCTCACCCGACGTCCCATCGGCGAAACGCTCACCGATGACATTCGGCGAAAAGCCGTTCATATCGCCTCCCACTGTCAGATGGTTAACAACCCGTGGCGCGACGATCGTGACATGACGTGCGCCACATGACAAGGGATTCCGTGGCGAATCTGAGGTGCGACTACGAATTCCGGCAGCCGATATCGCGAGTTGATGTCGTTTCCGTTACAAGGCTGTCCACCAAGTGCCGGAATCGTCTGCCTCGTAGCGATACGATGCCCGGGCCGGATCATCTCCCTCGCGATCCCCCTCTGCGTACGCCCCAGGAGGCCTCATTGCCGACGCCCGCCGACTCCGCCGCACCACGCGCTGTCATCCGCCGACACCCTCAACTCAACCACGCCAACCACGCGCTCCTCGACGACATCGCGAAGCAGATCATCGAGCAGTTGCAGGAGGACGGCCGCAGACCGTACGCGACCATCGGCCGCGCGGTCGGCTTGAGCGAGGCGGCCGTGAGACAACGGGTACAGCGGCTCATCGACGCGGGCGTCATGCAGATCGTGGCGGTCACCGACCCGCTCCAGCTGGGGCTGGGCCGGCAGGCGATGATCGGCGTGAAGACCACGGGCGACCTGGACGGCATCGCCGACCGGATCTCCGAGATCGAGGAGGTCGACTACGTGGTGATCACCGCCGGGTCGTACGACCTGCTGCTGGAGGCGGTCTGCCGCAACGACGACCACCTGCTGGAGATCCTGCACGAGGTGCGCGCCGTGGACGGCGTGATCGGCGCCGAGGTCTTCGTCTACCTCAAACTCCGCAAGCAGACCTACTCCTGGGGCACCGCCTAGGCCCGCTTCACCTGCGTATAGGCCCACCTGGACGGTCATCCAGGTGGGCCTGCGTGTTTGCGTGGCGGGTCGCGTCAGACGCCCATGACGGCGGAGAACTTCGCCTGGTACTCCTTCTCCTCGGCCTCGCCGAGCGGGGCGAACGCCTTCACGCCGGCGAGCATGGCGTCGTCGGGGAAGATCAGCGTGTTCTCGGCCAGCTCAGGGTCGATCTTGACCATCTCGTCCTGCGCGCCGGCCACGGGGCAGACATAGTTGACCCACGCGGCCAGCTCGGCGGCGACCTTCGGGTCGTAGTAGTGGTCGAGCAGCGACATCGCGTTGCTCGCGTGCGTCGCGGTCACCGGGATCACCGCCGCGTCCGACCAGATCAGCAGGCCTTCGTCCGGCGATACAAACTTGATCTTCTCGTCGTTGAGGCCCAGCTGAAGGGCGTCGCCGGACCAGGCGATCGCCGCGGCGACGTCGCCCTTGGCCAGGTCCTGGACGTACTCGTTGCCGGTGAAGCGGCGGATCTGCCCGGACTCGACGGCCTTGCGCAGCTTCTCCAGCGCGGCGTCGAAGTCCTCGGGCGTGAACGCCGCCGGATTCCTGCCCAGCGACGCGATGAGCAGGCCCATCGTGTCCGGCATCTCCATCGGCACGCTCACCTTGCCCTTGAGGTCGGGGCGGGTGAGCAGCTCGTCGACGGTGCGCACCTCCTTGGCGACGCGGGTGTTGACCGCGAAGCCGGTGAGCCCGGACTGCCACGGCACCGCGAAGCGCAGCTCCTGGTCGTACGGGCGGGCCTTGAGCGAAGGCAGCAGGTTGCGCCGGTAGTTCGGCGTCTTGGCCGGGTCCAGCTCCTGCGCGAAGCCGTTGCGGATGAACTTGTTGACCATCCAGTCGGAGAACACCACGATGTCGCGGTCGATGCTCTGGCAGGCCGCGAGCTGCGCGCGGATCTTGCCGTAGTACTCGTTGTTGTCGTTGATGTCCTCGGTGTAGGACACGTCGACGCCGGTGCGCGCCTTGAAGGCGGCCAGCGTCGGGTGGCGCTTCTCGTCGTTGGAGTCGACGTCCAGGTACTGCACCCAGTTGCCGAACGACACCTTGCGCTCGCTCGCCGAGACGTCGGTCGCCTTGCACGCGGGCCGGGTCGACGCCCCGGCCTGGGGAGCCATGCCGCTGGGGCTGCACGCGGCCATGACCCCGCCGGCCGCGGCGAGCGCGCCGCCGGCCAGGGCGCCGCGCAGCACGCGCCGACGCGAGGGGGTCGCGGTGGTGGCCGCGAGCAGGGCGCGGGCGGGAGCCGACAGAGGACGAGCGCGCAATCTAGGCACCTCTCGCTGGGCAGGCTGAGAGCCTGGAGGGGTAAAGGGATGACCCGCAATTGTGCCTAAATCGGCCCGGCGTCTGCCCGCTGAGGTGCGGCAGCTCACAAACCGCCCGTTACCGCCCAACAATGTCGGCCCGGTTGCCGACGCACTACGAAATCCGTAGCCGTCGTGCGAAAATACTACCGAGAGGGTTGCTGTATCTCGACGACGTATGCGATAACCGTAGGCAACGCCGCAACGTACGGATGAGTGAGGCCTCACGATGGGCAAGGAAACCGACCACCTCTGGATGCACTTCACCCGCATGGGCGCGTACCGCGAGGGCAGCGTGCCGACGATCGTCCGCGGCGAGGGCACGTACGTCTGGGACAGCAACGGCAAGCGCTACCTCGACGGCCTCGCCGGCCTGTTCACCGTCAACGCGGGCCACGGCCGCGCCGAACTGGCCGACGCCGCCGCCAAGCAGGCGCACGAGCTGGCCTACTTCCCGCTCTGGTCGTACGCCCACCCGAAGGCCATCGAGCTCGCCGACCGCATCGCCGAGCTGACCCCCGGCGACCTGAACCGGGTCTTCTTCACCACCGGCGGCTCCGAGGCCGTGGAGAGCGCGTGGAAGCTCGCCCGCTCCTACTTCAAGAAGGTCGGCCAGCCGCTGCGCCACAAGGTCGTCAGCCGCTACCTCGCCTACCACGGCACCTCGCTCGGCGCGCTGTCCATCACCGGCGTCCCGGCGTTCCGGGCCGAGTTCGAGCCGCTGGTGCCCGGCGGCATCAAGGTGCCGAACACGAACTTCTACCGCGCCCCCGAGCACGGCGACGACTACGAGGCGTTCGGCGTGTGGGCGGCCGACGAGATCGCCCGCGCGATCGAGCGCGAAGGCCCGGAGACCGTCGCCGCGGTGTTCCTGGAGCCGGTGCAGAACGCGGGCGGCTGCTTCCCCGCCCCGCCCGGCTACTTCCAGCGGGTACGCGAGATCTGCGACCGCTACGGCGTGCTGCTCGTGTCCGACGAGGTCATCTGCTCCTGGGGCCGGCTCGGCGAGTACTTCGGCGCCCAGTACTACGGCTACCAGCCCGACATCATCACCACCGCCAAGGGCATGACCTCGGGATACTCCCCGCTCGGCGCGATGATCGCCAGTGACCGGCTGATCGAGCCGTTCCTGGCCGACGGGCAGATGTTCGCCCACGGCATCACGTTCGGCGGGCACCCGGTCAGCTGCGCGGTCGGACTGGCCAACCTGGACGTGTTCGAGCGCGAGGGCCTGGTCGGGCACGTACGCGAGAACGCGCCCGCGTTCCGGGCCACCCTGGAGAAGCTGTACGACCTGCCGATCGTCGGCGACGTCCGCGGCGAGGGCTACTTCTACGGCATCGAGCTGGTCAAGGACAAGGCCACCCGGGAGACGTTCAACGCCGAGGAGTCCGAGCGGCTGATCCGCGGCTTCCTGTCCACGGCGCTGTTCGAGGCGGGGCTGTACTGCCGCGCCGACGACCGGGGCGACCCGGTCATCCAGCTCTCCCCGGCACTGACCGCCACCCAGCAGCAGTTCGACGAGATAGAGCAGATCCTGCGGGATGTGCTGACCCGGGCCTCGTCACTGCTGTGACCTCCCTGTGGTTCGACACCGCGGGCGGGGCCGTCACGCCCCGCCCGCGCCTGCCCGGCGACCTGGACGTCGACGTGGCGATCGTGGGCGCGGGCTACACCGGCCTGTGGACGGCGTACTACCTGCGCCAGGCCGATCCCGGGCTGCGGATCGCGATCGTGGAGGCCGAGCAGGCCGGGTTCGGCGCGTCGGGCCGCAACGGCGGCTGGTGCTCCGGGCTGCTGCCCACTCCCCTGCCGAAGCTGGAGAAGCTGCACGGGCGGGGCGCGGCGATCGCGTTCCAGCAGGCGATGATCGACACCGTGGACGAGGTCGGCCGGGCCGCCGCCGCCGAGGGCATCGACTGCCACTGGGACAAGGGCGGCACGCTGGGGCTGGCCCGGTCTGCGGCGCAGTGGCGCGGGGCTCGGGTGGAGGCGGAGCTGGCCGCGTCGTACGGGTTCGAGCTGCGGCTGCTCGACCGGGCCGAGGCGCGCGACCGGTGCGGCGCGACCGCGGTGCACGGGGCGACCTGGTCCCCGCACTGCGCGGCGGTGCACCCGCTGCGGCTGGCCCGCGGGCTGGCGTCGGCCGTCGAGCGGCTCGGCGTCGCGATCTACGAGCGGACCCGGGTGCTGGAGGTCATGCCGGGCGCGGGGCACACCGCGGTCGGTGGGCGCCGTGCCGCGCTGCGCACCGACCACGGCATGGTGCGGGCCGACACGGTCGTCCGGGCCACCGAGGGCTATACGGCGAGCCTGCCCGGTCACCGGCGTGCCGTGGTGCCGATCTACTCGCTGATGATCGCCACCGAGCCGCTGCCGAAGTCCTTCTGGGGCGAGGCGGGACTCGACCGGCGGGAGACCTTCACCGATCACCGCCGCCTGGTCATCTACGGCCAGCGCACCGCCGACGACCGGCTCGCCTTCGGCGGGCGCGGCGCGCCGTACCACTACGGCTCGGCGATACGGCCGTCCTTCGACAACGAGCCGTCGGTGCACCTCGCACTCCGGAACACCCTGGTCGAACTCTTCCCGGCCCTGAACGACGCGAAGATCACCCACGCCTGGGGCGGGCCGCTGGGCATCACCCGGGACTGGCACCCCTCGGTCGGCCTCGACCGGTCCACCGGCCTGGCCTGGGCGGGCGGTTACGTCGGCGACGGCGTCGCCGCGACCAACCTGGCCGGTCGCACCCTCGCCGACCTGATCACCGGCGCCGAAACCCCGCTGACCGTCCTGCCCTGGGTCAACCACCGCTCGCCCCGCTGGGAGCCCGAACCCCTCCGCTGGCTCGGCATCAACACCGCCCTGCGCACCGTCGTCGCCCTCGACCGCTGGGAAGCAAGGGTCAGGACGGGGGGATGACGCGGAGGTGGCCGCGGCGGCCGGGGGTGGGCGGGCCGTTGTGGGGCGGTTCGGGGGCGGGCTGGCGGGGGGCGGGGCGGGCTGCCTCGCGGACCGCTTCGGCCAGGGCCACCAGGTCGTCGGTGGTGGGCGGCGGGGGCTCGAACTCGCCGTCGTGGCGGACGAGGTCCCAGCCGCGGGGAGCGGTCAGGCTCAGGGCGTGGGGTTCGCACAGGTCGTACGTGTGCGGCTCCTGGTACGCGGCGAGCGGGCCGACCACCGCCGTGGACTCCGCATAGACATAGGTCAGCGTTGCAACCGCCTGCCGGGGGCAGCCGTTACGGGAGCAACGCCGTGGAGACCTCACGGCGTGTGACGTTAGCGCCCCGCCGCGCACCGGCACGCCGGTTGCGCCGCGACACGCCGAGGGAAGGATCACGGCCCCGTACCGGGTACCGGCACTGGCGCTCGGGGATACATTTGCCGGGTGACCAGTCCCGCCCGCCGCCGCCCGACCGCCGCCCGCCGCCGACGCGACCGCCACGGCCGGGGTATGCGCGGTCGGCTGGTGCCGGCCAGCGTGCCCCTGGCCCGGACGAAGGCCGAGGTCTTCGACGAGCTGGTGCTGGACACGGTGGAGTCGCTCGAGGCGCGGTTCGCGACCGAGCTGGCCGGGGTGGAGTTCGCGGTCGAGGACGTGCCGCCGGACCTCAACGTCTACGACTCGGACGTGCTGGAGGACGGGCGGGTGCCGCTGGCGCGGCTGCTACCGGGACGGCCGGGCAGGCACGGGGTGCCGCCGCGGATCGTGGTCTACCGGCGTCCGCTGGAGTTCCGGGCCTCAGATCGCGACGACCTGGGCGAGCTGGTGCGTGACGTGATCGTCGAGCAGGTCGCCAACCTGCTGGGCCTCAACCCCGACGATCTCGCGTAGCCGACCAGGCCGGACGCGCTCGCCGGAGCGGCGGTGTCGCTTGTCGAAGCGCTGCCGGACCGCCCCCACGGGCCGGCAGCGCTCGAAAGTCTCAGATCGCGCGGCGCTTGAGCTTGCGCCGTTCGCGCTCGGACAGTCCGCCCCAGATGCCGAAGCGCTCGTCATGCGACAGCGCGTACTCCAGGCACTCGGACTTGACCTCGCAGCGCGAGCAGATGCGCTTGGCCTCGCGGGTAGAACCACCCTTCTCGGGGAAGAACGCCTCCGGGTCAGTCTGGGAGCACAGCGCGTGCTCCTGCCACTCGGGCGCGTTGCCCAGCAGATCCGCCACGACGGGGCGACCGTCCATCTCCGCTGCCTCCTTATTGCGCGCCGGTCACGACCGGCGCAACCCCCCACCTGGAGAGCGTTTGTCCACATAGGCGGGTTTGTGGATGCCGCTACCTCCAGCCCCACGCAAAATTACACGCGTGTCCTACGTGCACCGTCAAGCTCACTCTGGTACACGCCCGGCAGGGCCGTTCGGTTCGGTATGTCACCGTCCCGCCACTGCCCTATCGATTCAGACCCGAAACCGGTGACGGCATGTCGGGCGTGTCGTGGCGAAATTCTGCTGGCGTGTCGAACTTGACGGCAGGGTGCTGACGACCTTCGGACAGGAATGAGCCGCTAGCGCACGTAACTCGTGGTGCGCTGGCGAGCGGGCCGACCGGCGGCCGCGGCGATGGCGTGCAGCTGTTCCACCGTACGGGCCGAGCCGTGCGCCGATCCGGCCATCCGGGAAATCGTCTCTTCCATAAGAGTGCCCCCGAGGTCGTTGCAGCCGCCGTTGAGCATGGCCACGGTGCCCTCGTCGCCCAGCTTCACCCAGGAGCACTGGATGTTGGGAATGCGCCCGTGCAGCAGCAGCCGGGCCATCGCGTGCACCACCCGGTTCTCACGCCAGGTCGCCCCCGCGCGGGAGATGCCGGCCAGGTAGATCGGGGCGTTGGTGTGCACGAACGGCAGCGCCACGAACTCGGTGAAGCCACCGGTGCGGTCCTGCAGCCCGGCCAGCACCCGGAAGTGGCCCAGCCAGTGTTTCGGATGGTCGACGTGGCCGTACATCATCGTGGAGCTGGACCGGATGCCCAGCCGGTGCGCCGTCTCGACGGTCTCCACCCAGGCCGAGGTGGGCAGCTTGCCCTTGGTCAGCACCCAGCGCACCTCGTCGTCGAGGATCTCCGCGGCGGTGCCCGGAATGGTGTCCAGGCCCGCGTCCCGCAGCCGGGTAAGCCAGTCCGCCACGGACACGCCCGCCTTGGCGGCGGCGGTGACGATCTCCATCGGCGAGAAGGCGTGCACGTGCATGCCCGGCACCCGCTCCTTCACGGCGCGGACCAGGTCCGGGTACACCGAGACGGGCAGTTGCGGGTCGATGCCGCCCTGCACGCAGATCTCGGTCGCGCCGTCGCGCCAGGCCTCCTCGGCCCGGTCGGCGACCTGCTCGACACTGAGCCGGTACGCGTCGGCGTCGCGTTCACGCTGCGCGAACGCGCAGAACCGGCAGCCCACGTAACACACGTTCGAGAAGTTGATGTTCCGGTTGACCACATAGGTGACGTCGTCGCCGACCGTGTCCCGGCGTACGTCGTCGGCGATGCGGCACAGCTCGTCCAGCGCCGCCCCGTCGGCGTGCAGCAGGGCCAGCGCCGCCTCCTCGTGTACCGGCTCCAGCAGCGCCGCCGGGTTCTCCCGCGCGATCCGCAGCCCCGCCGCGAGCGCCCCCACGCTGACCGCGGGACCCGCGTCCCCGCTCACCGCCTCGCCGACGAGCGACCAGTCGCCGTACACCGTGTCGAAGTCGCCGCGCCGGTCGCCGGTGCGCCCCTCATCGTCGATCTCGCGGTGCAGCTCGACACGGCCGACCCCGCCCTCGACCTCGGGCTCCTGCCACGGGCGGCCGGTCACCGGCGCGTCCGCGACAGCCATGCCGTGCTCGTCGGCCAGGGCCCGCACGTGCGGGTGCAGCCGCGGGTCGAGCCACCGCTCGCCGCCGCGCACGTAGTTCGGATACACCGTGAGCCGCTCGCGCAGCGCGAACCCGGCGGCGGCGGTCAGCGCCGCCAGCTCGTCCAGGTGCGGCCACGGCCGCTCCGGGTTCACATGGTCGGGCGTCAGCGGCGACACCCCGCCCCAGTCGTCGATCCCGGCCTTGACCAGCAGCTCGAACGAGGCGTCGATGAGGTTCGGCGGGGCCTGGACGCGCATGCCCGGCCCCATCAGCAGCCGCGTCACCGCGACCGTCGCGGCGAGGTCCAGCACCGACGCGTCGGGAGTGGAGCGCATCGCCGTGTCCGGCTTGGCCCGGAAGTTCTGCACGATGATCTCCTGCAGGTGCCCGTACTCCCGGGCACTGCGGCGCATCTCGAAGATCGCGTCGACGCGCTCGGCGTGCGTCTCGCCGATGCCGATCAGGATGCCCGTGGTGAACGGCACCCCGACCCGTCCCGCGTCGGCCAGCACCCGCAGCCGCACCGCGGGCTCCTTGTCCGGCGAGCCGTAGTGCGGGCCGCCCGGCTCCGACCACAGCCGCGTCGCGGTCGTCTCCAGCATCATGCCCATGCTCGGCGCCACCGGCCGCAGCCGCTGCAGATCCGCCCAGCTCATGACGCCCGGGTTCAGGTGCGGCAGCAGGCCGGTCTCCTCCAGCACCGCGATCGCCACCGACCGCAGGTAGTCGATCGTGGACGCGTACCCCCGCTCGGTCAGCCACTGCTGCGCCGCCGGCCACCGCTCCTCCGGCCGGTCGCCCAGCGTGAACAGCGCCTCCTTGCAGCCCAGCGCCGCGCCCTGCCGGGCGATCGCCAGCACCTCGTCCCGGTCCAGGTAGGCCGCGGGCAGCCGGTGCGGCACCGTCGCGAACGTGCAGTAGTGGCACCGGTCACGGCACAGCCGCGTCAGCGGGATGAACACCTTCTTCGAGTACGTGATCACGCCCGGCCGCCCGGCGTCGCGCAACCCCGCGTCGCGTACCCCCGAAGCCAGTGCCAGCAGCTCGTCGAACGCCGCCCCCGAGGCGCTGAGCAGCGCGGTAGCCTCCGCGGCGTCCAATGCCTTCCCCGCCGCCGCGCGCCTGAGCGCACGGCTGATCTCCGCGGAACCGACCACCGGCTGGGCAACGACCTCGCTGGACATGGAGGCCAGCCTACGACCCTGGCCCCGCCGGCCTCCCGCGGTGCGGGAGGATGTCGCCATGCGGATCGTGGTGCTGGCAGGTGGCATCGGCGGCGCGCGTTTCCTCGCCGGGGTGCGGGCCCACGCCCGCGCCACCGGCGACGAGGTGACCGCCGTCGTCAACGTGGGCGACGACGTGTGGATGCACGGGCTGCGCATCACCCCCGACCTCGACTCCGTCATGTACACCCTCGGCGGCGGCATCGACCCCGAACGCGGCTGGGGCCGCGCGGGCGAGACCTGGACCGTCAAGGAGGAGCTGGCCAAGTACGGCGCGGAACCCACCTGGTTCGGCCTCGGCGACCGCGACATCGCCACCCACCTGGTCCGCACCCGCATGCTCAACGCCGGCTACCCGCTGTCGGCCGTCGTCGCCGCGCTCTGCGACCGCTGGCAGCCCGGCATCACGCTGCTGCCCGCCACCGACGACCGCCTCGAAACCCACGTCGTGGTCGCGGCCGAAGACGGCAGCGGCGACCAGGCCATCCACTTCCAGGAATGGTGGGTACGCCACCGCGCCGCGCTGCCCGCCAAGCAGTTCCGCTTCGTCGGGGCCGACACCGCCAAACCCGCCGCGGGCGTGCTCGACGCGCTCCAGGCCGCCGACATCGTGCTGCTCGCCCCCAGCAACCCCGTCGTGTCCATCGCGCCCGTGCTCGCCGTCAGCGCCCTGCGCGACGCCCTCGTCAGCGGCTCCGCCCCCGTCGTCGGCGTCTCCCCCATCATCGGCGGCAGCCCCGTCCGCGGCATGGCCGACAAGTGCCTGTCCGCCGTGGACGTCGAATGCTCCGCCCAGGGCGTCGGCCGCCTCCTCGGGGCTCGCACCGCCGGCGGCGTGCTGGACGGCTGGCTCGTCGACACCGCCGACGCCGCCACCGACGTCCCCGGCGTACGTGTGCGCGCCGTGCCCCTGTGGATGACCGACGACGACGCGACCGCCGCCATGGTTCGCGCAGCCCTGGAGTTGGGCGGCGTCGGGTGAACGAGCACACTGGTCCCGGCAACGAGCGCAACGAGGTGGCGGCATGATCGACGGTTTCAGCGTGCACCCGGTGCGCGGCATCCCGGACGTGCAGCCTGGTGACGATCTGGCCAAACTCATCGTCGGCGCGGCCCCGTGGCTCGCCGACGGGGACATCCTCGTCGTCACCAGCAAGATCGTGTCGAAGTCGGAGGGTGCGCTGGCGTCGGTGCCCGTCGGGGGGCCGGAGCGGGAGGCGGCGCGGGAGCAGGTGCTGCGGTCGCAGACGGCTCGCCCTGTGGCAACGCGGGGGCATACGCGGATCGTGCAGACGCACCACGGGTTCGTGATGGCGTCGGCGGGGATCGACAACTCCAACGTCGACCGGTCCCAGCTCGTGCTGCTGCCGGTCGACCCGGACGCGTCGGCTCGGGCGCTGCGTGAGGCGCTGCGGGAGCAGTACGGGCTGGATGTGGCTGTGATCGTCAGTGACACCATGGGGCGGCCGTGGCGCAACGGGCTGACGGATGTCGCCCTGGGGTGTGCGGGGATCGAGCCGCTGCGGGACCACCGGGGGGAGACGGATCCGTACGGCAACGAGCTGCAGATCACGCAGATGGCGGTCGTGGACGAGTTGGCGGCGGCTGCGGAGCTGGTGAAGGGGAAGGTGGATCGGGTGCCGGTCGCGGTCGTACGCGGGCTGCTCACGTCCACGCGGGACAGCAGCGGGGTGGTGCCGACGCTGGTGCGGGATGCGGAGCATGATCTGTTCTCGCTCGGCACTGCGGAGGCGCGGGAGCAGGGGCGCGCGGAGGCGCGCGGCCAGGCCTGATCCACAGGCGCTCGCCGGGTAATCCACAGGTCGCCGAGTACGGGGCTGTGCTCAGCGTGGTCAATCCGTTACCCTGCCCGCAGACGTGAATCCGGCGGGTGTGGATCGGCTAGGCCCGGATACGTCTCCACAGCGCGCTTCTTTGGGGAGGGAAGCATGCCTGAACGACGCGTACCGGAACGACTCACCGTCGACCTGGCCGGGTTACGAGAAGTCCGTACAGAATTGCGCCGTGACACCAACGAGGCCCTGCGGCCCGGCCTGACTACCGCCCAGCGGCAAATGGCCTGGGGGGCACGATTCTGCCTTGCGTTGGAGTGTGCCGAGGGGCTTGCTGCCCGTCAGTCAGTAAACGATGTACTCGCGCAGCATCGAAAGAACGCTAAATCTCAGCTCCAGGTGGCCGAAGGCCTCGCCACTGCCCTGGAACGTATCGTCGAGAACTACGCTGACGCAGACCGACGGGCAGCCGTTCGCATTAGCGAAATCGAGAAGGAAGTATATCTCGCGATCACACAACTCCAGGAAGCGGCAAAAGAAATCCCACCGAAACCACCAAGGGGGATGCTGCCGTGAACACCGGACCTACGGGGATGCTTCGCGCCGAGGGTGGGTACGTAAAAACCCGCCAAGATGCTCTCACTCAGTGGCCGACCGAGGGCAGAACGAATTGGGTCGCTGCTGACCCACCGCGGGTATGGGACATGATCCGCTACGAGGACGACGACCTTGGCTGGGAGCAGGTAAAGGGTCTGCGCGCGATGGCGAGTCTGTTGACGGCCCAGGCTGACAAGTTGGCTCGCCAGCGGGCTGCGCTGGCAGAGATGTGGCCGACTGACCAAAGCCAAGCGGCTTCCTTGGCACTTGTACAGCTTGACATCCTGATCGCGAGCATGCGCGAGGACAGCGAAATTGCGATTCAGAATGCTCTCGCAATCGAAGGCATCATGGAGGCTACGGCCAAGGCAAGACGGGAAGTGCTCGAGGTTGTCCGAGCTTGGGAGCTGACCACGAGCGACGGCGGTCCGGAATGGTGGGACCGCGAGGCCACACGCCTCAGCTACCTCACCGAACAGACGATGGTTGCCGCAGAACGCTCCATCCGAGACCATCGAGCCAGCATCGTTATGCCCAGTGACGCACTCTCCCTTTCACCAATAGGCACCCTCGGAGCGCCTGAGGCTGGTGATGGCCCGACACCGAATGGCGGAGGGAAGCCACGGCCTCCCGGCCTCACCAGAGGTGCTGTTCCGGTCGTCCCGCCCCCGCTGCCCGGATATCCGCCGTTGGTAACCAGACCATCAGATGGCACTTCTCCCGACCTACAAGGAGTAACACCATCAGTGCCAGCCTTACCCGGCCAACCGGTATCGATGCTTCCAATCGCCCCAGGCAATGCCTACGCTCCGTACGGCGGTGCATACGTTCTGCCGGGCCCGGGGGTCGGACCGAACGGCTATGTCGTTGCACTCCCACAGCCCGGCTCCGGCGCTCCCGCGACAGTCACGACACCCGCCCGTGGAAGTACATCCGGCGTACCGGGCTTGATGCCAATGCCGGTCGGCGGACCCAGCACGCAAGCCGGCAGCCGAGGCCACGACGGGTCAGCTAATCGACGTGGTGACACTCGCTGGGAGGTGATTCAAGGCGTGTCGCCGATCATCCAACCGACTGCTCTGTCCTCTATGAACGACCCTTCATCGGACCAGGTAGAGGAGGACTTTCGGCAGTGGTTCACCCAAACTGCGATGCCGTGGCGAATCACACCCGAGAAAGATGCACAAGCTCCTATTGTAACGATCCGCCGAGGGGCGCCATCATCATGAATATCCTCCCTGGCGCCAGTCGCATTGCCGGAACGCTGGTGCTCGCTGTGGGATTGTTTGCCGCGCCTAGTCCCACACAGGCCGCCGACGACATATCCAACGGCCAGTGGTTCCACACCTTCTTACGAACTCCGAAGGCCCATGAGACCACCAACGGAACCGGCATCACGGTGGCAGTCCTGGACTCAGGCGTCGACTCGACCCATCCAGATCTATCCGGTTCTGTACTACCAGGCAAAGATTTTGTGAAGACGGGCGGTGACGGGCGAATCGACCTGGGCGGCCACGGCACGGCAATGGCTGGCTTGATTGCAGCACATGGGCGGGTTGACGGCATCGCCCCTGGAGCGAAGGTGCTCCCCGTCCGATTTACTCAGTACGAACGGGGCAGCTCTGCATTGCTTAGCGAAGCTATTCGCTGGGCAGCTGGTCAGAATGTCGGCGTTATTTCGATCTCCATTGGCCTCTCCCGAGACGACGCACTAGTACGGCAAGCAGTACAGGAAGCCCTCGCCAAGGACATTGTGATCGTCGCTGCCGTAGGTAATGCGCCTGACGCGAAGGCAGCCGAGTACCCGGCGGCTTACCCAGGCGTTCTCGCAGTCGGCTGCGTAGACAAGGACGGGAGTCATGCAGCAGTCTCGGTCGTGAGCCCACGGGTTGACGTCGTTGCACCGTGTGTCGGCATCACAAGTACACATGCAAAACACCTGTGGTCGATTACAGCCGGAACTTCTGGATCCACAGCAATTACTGCGGGCGCAGCTGCACTTGTCCGATCAGCACATCCCGAGCTTTCCGCCACGCAGGTGATTCATAGACTGACCGCCACTGCCGTTGACAAGGGACCTAGCGGCAGAGATAACCGTTATGGGTACGGCGTCCTCGACTTGGTGGCCGCGCTTACCGCCGCTGTCCCAGCATCAAGTTCACCCACGCCTGGATCGAACGCGCCACATGAGGAGCCAGTACCTGGAAGCTCAACGACGCTTCTTCTGATCACTGGCGCAGTGGTGGTCATCGGAGTGGCGGCCCTAGTTCTCCGGTCACGACGGAAGAGGTGAGCGGCCGGCGAGCATCGCGTGGCCGAGCGGGGTGAGGGTATGCAGGACGGTGTTCCGGTCGCGGAGGCTGTGTACGAGACCGGCCTCGCGCAGCACCGCCACATGCTGACTCGCTGCCGCCGGCGACACGTCGAGCCGCCGCGCGAGCTCCGTAGTCGTACTCCCGTCGGCCAGCAACTCCACCACCGCAGCCCGAGTACGCCCCAACAGCGCCGCAAGCGCCTCCTGACTACGCACAACAGCGGCCCGAGCCTCGTGATGCACCGAGTACACCAGCACCGGCGGCAGCTCCGGGTCGAACAGGCACACGGGCTTGCTGGGCGTCTTGAAGTACGACGGAACCAGCTGCAGCCCACGCCCTTCCAGATACACGTCCCGGTTCGACGGATACTCCGAGATCTCCAGCACGCTGCCGTCGAACCGCACCGTCGGGTGCAGCGTGTTCAGCAGCCCTTCGGTACCCGATTCGAGCATCGTCCGGGCCCGCAGCCCCCGATCCGCGTCGACGGCGGTCCGCACCCGGTCCCACATCGGCGCGATGGCCGTCTCGTGATACCGGCTGATGGCCGTGCCAAGCTCCCCTAGCGCCCGGGTAGCTCCCCCGCCGACGTCGTCGATGCTCCCGGACAGCGAGCCCTGCGCCTCCCCCAAGGCGTTGATCTCCTTGCGCAGCCGCTCCCTGGGTGTGGACAGCACGGCCTCGAGGCCGGGCGCGAACCCGGTGGCGGCTTCGGGCGGGGTGAGGAAGTCGGGGAAGTAACCGACCGGCGGGTTCAGGGCAAGCAGCAGGCCGACCTGGTCGCGCAGGGCTCCGCCCGGCTTCAGGTCGGTGATCATGCGGTTCTTCCAGCCGCCCAGCAGCGGATCGGTGCCGCGGTATCGCAGCAGGTGGATGCTGAGCGCGAGTTCCCACATCGGGTCCGGCGTCGACGAGATCCGGGTACGGACCAGGTCGGCGCTGGTGAAGTGGATACGCAGCATGGGCTCTCCGGGCTAGGGCTCGGCGCTGACTCTACCGGCCGAGGTGACCTGGGTCTTTAAGTCACAACCGAAAGACGTAGACCCTTCGCCATTCGGTGGATGATCCTTGGCGCAGCCTGGGGAACCGAGGCGGCACCTCGATGAGGAGCGAACTCGGCCGTACGGGGGCGTACGGGGCGATGCGGTAGCGGCTGATCGGTTTTGCCGGGGGGCAAGCCGATCGGCCGCTCCGTACGTGGGACGAGGCTACGGAACCCCAGTTCAAAGCCACAGCGCGATGCGGTGATCCTCATCGGCCACATAGAGCGGAGCGCCCTCGCGTTCGCTGATGCCTTCGACGTGGTGCAGCGGCGCCAGGTCGGCGACCAGGGTCGGGGCGATCAGCGCCGGGCCGGTGCCGTCGGGCAGCCGGAAGCGCAGGTGACGGCAGGTGGCGTCGCGGGCGTCGGGGTGCTGCTCCAGCAGGATGGAGCCCTTGTCGAGGGCGTCGATGGAGCCGACGACGATGTCGTAGGCGCCGTCCTCGCGGGCCGAGAGGGCCCGTACGCCGAGCGGTCCCTGGGCGATGCCGGTGAGCGCGTACACCCCGGTCACGCCGAGGGTTTCCGCGCCGCTGAACAGGCCGGGCACGCCGGACAGCTCGACCAGGATCGGCTCGCCGGCCGCGGTGACAGGCCAGCGGAGGCCGGCCAGCAGCGTGCCGCGGGCGGTGAACGCGGCACCCTCGATGTTGACCGGGTGGTCGCCGGGGGCCAGCTGGCTGGTCCAGCGTTTGCCTTTGGCGTTGCCGCGGCGTACGGCCTCGGTCACGAAGCCCGCGTGCACCGCGTCCCGGACGGGTTCGGGGGCGGCCGGGTGCCCGGTGGCGGCCAGCGCGGCAAGGGCGTCGTTGACGGCGCGGTGCAGGGCGAACCGGTGCCTGATGATCTGGAGCTGCGGCCGGGCCGATTCGCGGAAGCGGGCGACGAAGGCCCGTTTGGGCTGGAGCGGGCCGGCCTTGGAGCCGAAGTGCGAGCCGAGCATGTACACCCAGCCGTCGAGCCGGGCAAGCGCCTCGGCGTCCTCGGTGCGGCCCTCGTGCTCGCCGGCCGTCGCTGTGACGTGCTCGGCCCGCCAGTCGCCGTCGTGCTGCTCGACGAGCAACGCCAGGCATTCCTCGGCCGGGCCTTCGTCGAGGACGGTCCAGTAGGCCCGGCGGGCGCCGAGTTCGGCGAGAAGGCCTTCGTCGTGTACGGGTAGCAGGTCGCTCGCCTCGTTGCCCGCCGCGGACAGCTCCACCAGTCGCATGGAGATCAGCGTAGGCAGTCGAGGCGAGCCACGTCCCGGGTCAGATGCGGCTGTCGCCGCGCTCCTTGAGCTCGTCGACCAGCTTCTTGACGTCCTGCGCCCGGTCGCGCGGGCAGACCAGCACGGCGTCGGGGGTGTCGACCACGATCACGTCGCGCATGCCGAGGGCGGCGACGAGGCGGCCGGACTGCGGCACGACGACGGTGCCGGCGGAGTCGTGCAGGAGCACCTCGGGCTTGCCGCCGTCGAGGGTGGCGCTGTCGCCGACGATGACGTTGCCGGCGTCGTCGGCGGGCAGCACGTCACCGAGGGTGTGGAAGTCGCCGACGTCGTTCCAGCCGAAGTCGCCGGGCACGGTCGCGACGAGCCCGGCGGCGGCCGCACCCTCCATGACCGCGTAGTCGACGGAGATCTTGGGCAGGGTGGGCCAGATCTCGCCGAGCACCCGGTCGCGGTCGGCGGTGTCCCAGGCGGCCGCGATGCGGATCAGCCCGTCGTGCAGTTCGGGCTGCTGGCGGTGCAGTTCCTTGAGGAACACGTCGACCCGCCAGACGAACATGCTGGCGTTCCACAGGTAGCGGCCGGAGCGCACGTACTCGGTCGCGACGTCCAGGGAGGGCTTCTCCTTGAACTCGTCGACGGTGCGGATCGGGCCGTCGATCGTCTTGCCACACTGCAGGTAGCCGTACCCCGTCTCGGGGTGGGTGGGGGTGATGCCGACCGTCATCAGCAGGCCGCGGCGGGCGCCGGCCTCGGCGTCGCGCAGCACCTCGACGAACCGGGCCCCGTCGCGGACCAGGTGGTCGGCGGCGAACGAGCCCATCACGGCCTCGGGGTCGCGCTGGGCGATGACCGCGGCGGCCAGGCCGATGGCGGCGCACGAGTCGCGCGGGCTGGGCTCGATGAGGATGTTGGAGTCGGGCAGATCGGGCAGCTGCCGCGCGATCCCGGGCGCGTGGGCGACCCCGGTCACCACGTACGTGTCGCCGAGCGCGGCCACCGGGGCGAGCCGGGCCACGGTCGCCTGGATGAGCGTCTCGGCGGTGCCCGTCAGGGGGTGCAGGAACTTCGGGTTCGTGGCGCGCGACAGC
Source organism: Catellatospora aurea (assembly GCF_042663325.1). Lineage (NCBI taxonomy): Bacteria > Bacillati > Actinomycetota > Actinomycetes > Micromonosporales > Micromonosporaceae > Catellatospora > Catellatospora aurea. The sequence goes on along the minus strand of NZ_JBHTAC010000010.1, from coordinate 179,493 downwards.
GGCCAGAGACGGGTTCCACTTCCACCTGCGGGAATGACGGCGTGCAGCATCCGCCCATTCTGCCTGACGAGTGTGAACGTGAGCTGCACCCCGCCCGCGACACCAGCCGCGTTCGCCTGCTAGTGGGCGGGGTGCGGGCAGCTCAGCGCGGGTGCCGCATCGAGCGCTGCCAGGCGGTGACGTGCGCGTCGGCGCTGGAGCTCCAGCTGAACTCCTTGGCCCGGGCCAGGCCGGCCGCGGCCAGCGCGGACCGGCGCGCCTCGTCGTCGAGCAGGCTGGCGAGGTCCTTGGCGATGTGGTCGGCGTCCTGGCCGGTGTAGGCGACGGCGTCGCCGCCGACCTCGGGCAACGACAGCCGGGGCGTGGTCAGCACCGGCGCGCCGCAGGCCATCGCCTCCAGGATCGGCAGGCCGAAACCCTCCCCGTGGCTCGGGTACGCGCACAGCACCGCGCCGCCCAGGAAGCCCGGCAGGTCGGCGTACCGCAGATAACCGGGGCGCAGCAGCCGCAGGTGCGCGGGCACCTCGGCGGCCACCCGGTCGATCTCGTCGTCGTGGCCCTGGCCGCCGGCCAGCACCAGCGCGGGCGGGTCGACCCGGTCGCGCACCGCCGCGATCCAGCCCCGGACCAGGTTCGGGACGTTCTTGCGGGGCTCCTTCGCGCCCAGGAACGCGATGTAGCTCTGGTCGCCGAGGCCGAGCCGGGACCGCACCCGGGCCTTCTCCTCCTCGCCGGGCACGTGGAAGGCGGTGTGGTCGACGCCGTGGTAGGCCACGTCGATGCGGGTCGGGTCGGCGTCGAGCAGCCGGATCAGTTCGTCGCGGGTGGCCTTGCTGGGCACGATGACCCGCTCGGCGCGGCGCAGCGACGTCTTGATCGCGGAGCGGAAGAAGGTGCCGCGCGACTTCTCGTAGTGCTCCGGCTCGGTGAAGAAGGTCGCGTCGTGCACCGTCACCGTGACAGGGCAGCTGGCCCGCAGCGGGCAGGTGTAGAACGGCGAGTGCAGCACCTGCGCGCCGACCTGCTGGGCGAGCAGCGGCAGGCCGGTCTGCTCCCAGGCAAGCCGGGCCGGGCGGTGCGCCACCGCGGCGGGCGCGGCGACGACCTGCGCGTGCGGGAGGGTGCGGGCGTAGCGCTCCTGGTCGGTGCGCTGGGAGACCACGACCAGGTCGATGTCGGAATGGTCGGCGAGGGCCCCGAGCAGGCCGTCGAGATACCTACCCACGCCGCCGCGGTCAGCGGGGACGCTGGTGGCGTCGACAAGCACCCGGGGAGAGCGAGCGATCGTCACGGTGAACACTCCTTGTGGGGGTGTGCAGCGCAGCCCAGCCGACCGCCGCTCTGCGGTTGTGAGACTGTGCGCTGTTTCACAGCAGTCACGCTTCAGACTACGCCCGACATGCCCCATGGCAAGGTCCACGACGCGGCAGTGTCGGTAGCCTGACCACGTGTCCACTATCGGTCAGCTTTTCGCCGCGACGGTCGCCTCCGATCCGGCAAAACCGCTTCTCACCTGGTACGACGACGCGACGGGCGAGCGTACCGAGCTCTCCGGCGCGACCCTGGCCAACTGGGTGGCCAAGACGGCGAACCTGCTCGTCGACGGGTGCGGCCTCGGTCCCGGGAGTGTCGCGTCGATCTCGCTGCCGCCGCACTGGCAGACCGCCTCGATCATGCTGGCCTGCTGGACGGCCGGCCTGGCCGTGTCGCACAGCGCGGACGTGCCGGCCGACGTCGCCTTCGTCGAGCCCGAGGCCGCCCCGGCCGCGCCCGACACGTACGCGGTGAGCCTTCACCCGTTCGCGCTACCGCTGCGCGGGCTCCCGCCGGGCGTGTCGGACTGGGTCAGCTCGGCCCGCGCCCACGGCGACTTCTACGGCGGTCCCGCCGCCGACCCGGGCGCGCCGTCACTGGTCGGCCTGCCGGGTGGCGGCGGTTCGATCACGCACGCCGAGCTGGCCGAGCGCTCACTGGCTCGGGCGAAGGAGCTGGAGATCGCCAAGGGCGATCGCGTGCTGATCGACATCGGGGCGCACCCACGCCCCCTGGACTGGCTGACCGCGCCGATCGCCGCCGGCGCGTCACTGGTCCTGTCCCACCGCACCGCCCCGGGCATCCTCGACTCCCGCGCCGCAACGGAACACGCCCGCCTCATCCCCTGATCAGAGCGTGGCCGGCGGTAATAAGGGCACCTTCTACAACGCATGGCGTTGTGAAGGCGCCCTTCCTTTCAGCGGGACTTGGCGAGGTGTTCGAAGGCGAGGAGGGACTCGGGGTTGGCCAGGGCGCCCTTGGCGGCGGCCGACTCGACCGGGGTGCCGGTGAGGATGCGCTTGACCGGGACTTCGAGCTTCTTGCCGGACAGGGTGCGCGGCACCGCCGCGACCTGGTGGATCACGTCGGGGATGTGCCGGGGCGACAGGGCCGTACGCAGCTCGCGCGCGATCTTCGACTTGAGCGCGTCGTCCAGCTCAAGGCCGGGTTGCAGCACCACGAACAGGAGCAGCTCGCCCGCGCCGCCCTCGTCGTCCTCCAGGTGCACGACGACCGAGTCGGCGACCTCGCTCATGCCCTCGACGACGGAGTAGAACTCGGCGGTGCCGAGGCGTACGCCGCCGCGGTTCAGGGTCGCGTCGGAGCGGCCGGTGATCACGCAGGTGCCGCGCTCGGTCACGGTGATCCAGTCGCCGTGCCGCCAGACGCCCGGGAACACGTCGAAGTACGCCTCGCGATAGCGGAAGCCGTCGTCGTCGCCCCAGAAGCCGACCGGCATGCTCGGCATCGGCGCGCTGATGACCAGCTCGCCGAGCGCGTTGTCGAGCGGCTTGCCGGCCGGGTCGTACGCCTCGACCTTCGCGCCGAGGGCGCGGGCCGAGATCTCGCCCGGGTAGACCGGGTTGAGCGGGGTGCCGCCGACGAAGCCGGTGCACACGTCGGTGCCGCCGGACAGCGAGATCAGCAGCAGGTCGGGCTTGACGTTCTCGTACACCCACACGTAGCCCTCGGGCGGCAGCGGCGCGCCCGTCGAGCCCAGGCCGCGCAGCTTCGACAGGTCCGCGATCTCCCGCGGCACGATGCCCTCCTTGCGGCAGGCCAGCAGGTACGGCGCGGAGGTGCCGAAGTAGGTCATGCCCGCCTGCTCGGCCAGCCGCCACAGCGCGCCCAGGTCGGGGGCGGCCGGGTTGCCGTCGAACAGCACGATCGCCGCGCCGACTGCCGGGCCGGAGACCAGGTAGTTCCACATCATCCAGCCGGTGGTGGAGAACCAGAAGTAGCGGTCGCCCGGCCCCAGGTCGTGGTGCAGGGCGAGCATCTTCAGGTGCTCCAGCAGGATGCCGCCGTGGCCGTGCACGATCGGCTTGGGCAGGCCGGTGGTGCCGGAGGAGTAGAGGACGTACAGCGGCTGGGCGAACGGGACCGGCGTGAACTCCAGCGGCTCGTCGGTGTCGGCGGCCAGCTCGCCGAGACCCACCACCCCCTGGGTGTACGGCAGCAGCACGGTGTGCGCCAGCGACGGCAGCGCCGCCTGGATGGCCGAGACCTCGCCCTGCCGGTCGATGAGCTTCTCGCCGTACCTATAGCCGTCGACGGCGACCAGGACCTTCGGGGAGATCTGCTGCCAGCGGTCGGTGACGCTGCGGGTGCCGAACTCGGGCGCGCACGACGAGAAGATCGCGCCGAGGCTCGCCGTGGCCAGCATCAGCACCACGGTCTCCGGGATGTTCGGCAGGTACGCCGCCACCCGGTCGCCCTCGCCGACGCCGAGCCGGCGCAGCCCGGCCCGTGCCCGGCGGACCTGCTCGCGCAGCTGCGCGGCGGTCAGGATGACCGGTTCGCGGGTCTGCGAGTAGCCGAGCACCACCGGCTCGTCGTCGCCGATGCCCGGCATGCGCAGCACGTGCTCGGCGTAGTTCAGCGTCGCGCCGGGGAACCACTCCGCGCCCGGCATGGTGGCGTCGGGCAACACACCCGTCGGCTGGTCATGGGGGATGATGTCGAAGTAGTCCCAGATCGAGGACCAGAAACCGGCCAGGTCGGTGGTGCTCCAGCGCCAGAGTTCGTCGTACGAGGCGAAGGTGAGTCCGCGCTCGCGCTCCAGCCAGCCCAGGTAGTCGCCGATGCGGGAGTGCTGCCTGATGTCGGCCGGTGGGGTCCACAGCGCTTCGGTCATCATGATCCTCTCCCGCGATACCTCGTCGTACCCGCTGCTGGCATCCTGCCGCATGGCACGACGGATCATTCTCCGACCTGGCACGCGGTGCCCGCGCTGGGTCGGGGCACATCGCGGCCCAGCCGGGAGTGGGCCGGGCCGACACCCCGTCAGGCGCCGTCGGCGCGGTGGCGGTCGATGGCCTGGCGGCGGGCGAGGCGGTGCTCGCGGCGGATCTCGGCCTCGTGCCAGCGGCGCACGTCGTCGGGGCTCTCCGGAACGACCTGCGGCACGTGCCGGGGGTTGCCGTCGGCGTCGACCCCGACGAACACCAGGTACGCCGTGGCGACGTTGACGGGCTCGCGGTCGGCCTCGTTCCAGCGTTCGGCGAACACCGTCACGCCGATCTCCAGCGAGGTCTTGCCGGTCCAGTTCACCTGCGCCTTGGCGTGCACCAGGTCGCCGACCTTGACCGGCACCATCAGCGTGATCTCGTCGATGGCGACGGTCACCGCGTTGAACCCGCAGTGCCGGGCCGCGGCGGCGCCCGCCGCGTCGTCCACGAACTTCATGATCACGCCACCGTGCACGGTGCCGTAGAGGTTGACGTCCTGGTTCGTCATGATGCGGCTCAGCGTGACCCGCGAGAACGCGGTCGGTCGGCCGGGCGGTGGAGTGTCGATCACGCCGTTCACCGTACGCCCCTCCTCCGAACGGTTGACGAACGGCAGGATTTCCGTAAGGTAGCGCCACATGCGTCATGTATGGAGCCTTCTCGCCGGAATTGTGATCACGCCCCTGGCCTGGTTCGCCGTCGCCTACGGACAGGCCGTCATGTTCGACGCCGCGCAGGTCGGCGGCACCCGTCCGCTGTGGCTGGGGCTGGCGCTGTTCGCCGCCGTCGGCCTGCTGCTCGGCCTGATCGGAAGCCTGCGGGTGTCGCCCGCGGGACCGCTGTTCGTGGCCGCGGGTTACCTCGGCACGACCGGGTTGCTCATCGCCCGGCCCGAGACCGCCAAGCAGGCACTTCCCGACCTGGTGCAGGTCGGCGGCACCCTGGTCGTCCCGCTCAGCCCCGTGTCCACCGGCGTGCTGGGGCTGATCGGCGCGATGCTGCTGATCGCCGTGGCGAGCCTGCAGCGCTGGCGCGGCTGGCCGCGCCCGGACGCAGCCGAGCAGACCTGGCCGGAGATGCTCGCCCCGACCGCGGCCGACCGTGACGAGAACACCCTGGCAGACCGGGACACCTTCAACGGCTTCGCGGACTTGCGGACCCCGGCAGCGGCGAGCGGCGTCGATGCGCCATCCTGGAGCGCGCCAACCAAGGTCTGACCCCGGAGGCATGGATGCGCCACATTGGATCGTTTCTGCTCGCGCTCGTGTTCGCCCCAGCGATCTTTCTGCTGACCGGCACCGGGCTCAGCGCCTTCCAGACCATGTGGGTCAACGGCGGAGCACCGTCCGCGGTCGTCGACGCCGCCGTCGCCGCGGGCGCTCTGCTGCTGGCGAGCGCCCTCTACGCGATCCTCACCATGGTGCGGCTGTCGCCGGTCGGCCCGTTCCTGGCCGGCCTGGGCATGCTGGGCATGAGCGTGTGGGCGGCAGGCTGGCAGCAGTCCTATACCGACACGTTCGCGATGCTCGACGTGCACATGGGCGGCGCGGTCGGCCAGTCCGGCCTCGGCCTGGTGCTGTCGCTGCCGCTGCTGGCCACGGTGGTCAGCCCGCGCCGCTGGCGCAAGCACGAGCGGCTGGCCGACGAGACCGTGGCGCTGGCGGCGTATCCGCTGCAGCAGGGCCGCCCGGCCGTGCCCGCGGACCAGACCCGGGCCTTCACCAGCGTGCCCGGCGAGACCGGGTACACCGGGCTGCCGGACGTGCCGCCGCCGTCGCTGCACTACCCGCGCGCCACGCCGCAGGGCGTCCCGACGGTGAACGTGCCACCCGCGCCTGCCGCACCGGTCACCCCGCCCGCGCCCGCGAAGGCGGCTCCGGTCAAGACTCCCAAGGCTCCCAAGGCCACGCCGCCCGCCGAGGCCCCACCGCTGCCGCGCCGCACTCCCTCCGCCGAGTCGGCCGTCGCCGCGGCCGCGGCCACCCCGCCGACGCCCCCGGCTCAGGCCGTGACCCAGCCGACGCCGCCGGCCGCTCCTCCCGTTCCGCCGCAGCGTTCGGCCCCGTCGCAGGCGGCCACGCCGCCGGCCACGCAGAGCCCGGCTCCGCCGCCGCTGCCGGAGGAGTCGACGGTGATGCTGACCCCGCCCGCCGACCAGCAGACCATCAAGCTGGAGAAGGACTGACCGACCCCGACGGGCCCACGACCTAGGTCGTGGGCCCGTTGTCGTACGTCAGGCCGGCAGCGTCGCCAGGGCGCGGAAGATGCGCTTGTCGGAGACCGGGTACGGGGTGCCCAGGGACTGGGCGAAGTAGCTGACCCGCAGCTCCTCGATCATCCAGCGGACCTCGGCCAGGGTGTCCCAGCCGGGCGCGCCGGGCCGGATCGAGGCCCGCGCGTCGGTGTACTCCTGCTGCACGTCCTCGATCAGCAGCAGCCGCTCCCGGTCGCGCTGCGGGGACTCGGGCAGCTTGGCCAGCCGCTGCTCGATCGCGCGCAGGTAGCGCACCAGGTCGGGCAGCCGGCGCAGCCCGGTGGCGGCCACGAATCCGGGGTAGACCAGCCCGGTGAGCTGGGCCCGGATGTCGGCCACCGACCGGACCAGCAGCACATTGGTGATCGACTTGAGCTGCCGGTCGATGTCGTACGCCAGCGACAGGATCGGCTCCAGCTGCTGCAGGATGGCGTACATCGTGTCGGGCATGTCGGCCCGCGCCTTGCCGACCAGGGCGGCGAACGCGTCGGCGTCCCAGGCCGGGCCGCCCGCCTCGATGATGACCTTGTCGACGGCGGTGGTGACGACGTCCTCCAGCAGCTTCGCGACGCTGCCGTGTGGGTTGCGGCTCAGCGCCAGCTTCGCCTGGTTGGTCAGCCGCCCCTGGAGCGACTTGAGCGGCGGCGGGGCGCCGAGCAGCACCAGCCGCCGGGTGCCGCGCCACATCGCGGTCCACTGCTCGCCGGGGCTGTCGAACACGCCGACGCCCACGCTGTCGCCCTCGTCGACGAGTGCCGGGTAGCCCTTGACGGCGTAACCGCCACGCTGCCGTTCCACGACCTTCGCCAGCGGCCCGATGGTCCAGGCCCGCAGCCCGTGCTGCTCCATGTCGTCGGCCGCCGCGGCGACCGCGGCCTGCGCCTTGTCTCGCAGCCTGCGCTTGAGTTCGGCCAGGTCCTTGCCTTCGGCGAGCGTCTTGCCCTGCTCGTCCTCGACCCGGAAGGTCATCCGCAGGTGGTCGGGGATCTTGTCCGGCTCCCAGGCCTCGCGGGCCACCACCACACCCGTCATCGCGCGCAGCTGGCGTTCCAGCAGGGCGAGCAGCGGCTGCCCGTCGGGCTTCTGCCCGGCGAGCGCCTCCTTGACGTAGTCGGGCACGGGCACGAAGTTGCGCCGGATCGCCTTGGGCAGCGAGCGCACCAGCGCGACGGCCAGCTCCTCGCGTACGCCGGGGATCTGCCAGTCGAAGCCGGCCGGGGTGATCTGGTTGAGCAGCGGCAGCGGGATGTGCACGGTCACGCCGTCGGCGTTCGCGCCGGGCTCGAACTGGTAGGTCAGCGGCAGGTCGAACTCGCCCTGCCGCCACACGTCCGGGTAGTCGTCCTCGTCCACTCCGCCCGCGGCCTCGTTGACCAGCATCGACTTCTCGAAGCTGAGCAGGTCGGGGGTCTGGTGGCGGGCCTTCTTCCACCAGCTGTCGAAGTGGCGGCCGGAGACGACGTCGGCGGGCAGCCGCTCATCGTAGAAGTCGAACAGGGTGCCGTCGTCGACCAGGATGTCGCGGCGGCGTACCCGGTGCTCCAGCTCCTCCACCTCGGCGAGCAGGTCGCGGTTGGCGTGGAAGAACTCGTGGTGGGTCTCCCAGTCGCCGTCGACCAGCGCGTGCCGGATGAACAGCTCCCGGGACAGCGCCGGGTCGATGCGCCCGAAGTTGACCTTGCGTTTGGCGACGATGGGGATGCCGTAGAGCGTGACCTTCTCGTACGCCAGCACCGCGGCCTGCTTCTTCTCCCAGTGCGGCTCGCTGTACTGGCGCTTGACCAGGTGCTCGGCCAGGCTCTCGGCCCACTCGGGCTCGATCTTCGCGGCGATGCGGCCCCACAGCCGCGACGTCTCGACCAGCTCAGCGGCCATGACCCATTTGGGGGCCTTCTTGAACAGCGACGAGCCGGGGAACAGCGAGAACCGGGCGTTGCGGGCGCCGATGAAGTCGCGCTTCTCCGGGTCGTGCATGCCGATGTGCGACAGCAGGCCGGACAGCAGCGACTGGTGCATACGCTGTGGGTCGGCGGGCACCGTGTTCAGCGTGAAGCCCATGCCCTTGACCACCTGGCGCAGTTGCGACTCCAGGTCCTGCCACTCGCGGATGCGCAGGTAGTGCAGGAAGTCGGTCTTGCACGTGCGCCGGAACTGGTTCGAGGACAGCTCCTGCTGCTGCTCTTTGATCCAGTTCCACAGGTTGAGGAACGCGGTGAAGTCGCTGTCCTTGTCGGCGAACCGGGCGTGCTTCTCCCCCGCGGCCTGCTGCTTGTCGGCGGGGCGCTCACGCGGGTCCTGGATGGACAGCGCCGCCGTGATGATCAGCACCTCGCGCAGGCAGCCGTTGCGGTCGGCTTCCAGGACCATGCGGCCCAGGCGGGGGTCGACCGGCAGTTGCGCCAGCTTGCGGCCGAGCGGGGTCAGCTTGCCGGGCTCGCCGCGCACGGGGGCTTCCAGCGCGCCCAGCTCGTGCAGCAGGTCCAGGCCGTCGGCGATGTTGCGGCGGTCCGGCGGGTCGATGAACGGGAACGCGGCGATGTCGCCGAGGCCCAGCGAGATCATCTGCAGGATGACCGAGGCCAGGTTGGTACGCAGGATCTCCGGCTCGGTGAACTCCGGCCGCCCGATGAAGTCCGCCTCGTCGTACAGCCGGATCGCGATGCCGTCCGAGGTGCGCCCGCAGCGGCCCTTGCGCTGGTTGGCCGAGGCCTGCGAGACCGCCTCGATGGGCAGCCGCTGCACCTTGAGCCGGTTGCTGTACCGGGAGATGCGGGCCGTGCCCGGGTCGACCACGTACTTGATGCCCGGCACGGTCAGCGACGTCTCGGCGACGTTCGTGGCGAGCACGATGCGCCGCCCGGTGTGCGGTTGGAAGACCTTGTGCTGCTCGGCGGTGGACAGCCGGGCGTACAGCGGCAGGATCTCGGTGTGCCGCAGGTTGCGCTTGCGCAGCATGTCGGCGGTGTCGCGGATCTCCCGCTCGCCGCTGAGGAACACCAGCACGTCGCCCGGGGCCTCGCCGGCCAGCTCGTCGACGGCGTCGGAGATGGCCTGGATCTGGTCGCGCTCGTCGTCGTTGTCGTCCTCGTCGCCCTCGACGACGAGCGGGCGGTAGCGGACCTCGACCGGGTACGTGCGGCCGGAGACCTCGACGATCGGGGCGGGCTTCGGCTCTCCGCCGACTACGGCGGTGGCGAAGTGGGCCGCGAAGCGCTCCGGGTCGATGGTCGCCGAGGTGATGATCACCTTGAGGTCGGGGCGCTTCGGGAGCAGCTGCTTGAGGTAGCCGAGGATGAAGTCGATGTTGAGGCTGCGCTCGTGCGCCTCGTCGATGATCAGCGTGTCGTACATGGCGAGCGAGCGGTCGTGCTGGATCTCGGCCAGCAGGATGCCGTCGGTCATCAGCTTGATCATCGTCTGGTCGCCGACGTGGTCGGTGAACCGGACCTTCCACCCGACGACGCCACCCAGCGGGGTCTGCAGCTCCTCGGCGATGCGCTCGGCGACCGTACGGGCGGCCAGCCGGCGCGGCTGGGTATGGCCGATCAGCCCGCGTACGCCGCGGCCCAGTTCGAGGCAGATCTTCGGGATCTGGGTGGTCTTGCCGGAGCCCGTCTCACCCGCGACGATCACGACCTGGTGGTCGCGGATCGCGTCGGCGATGTCGTCGCGCTTCTGGCTGACCGGCAGCTCGTCGGGGTAGGTGACCGCGGGCACCCCGGCGGCCCGCAGGGCGAGCTTCTCCTCGGCGGTGCCGACGGCCGAGGTGATCTGCGCCATAGCGGCGTCCAGCGCGTCGCCCGGCTTCATCCGGCGTACGCCGTCGAGGCGCCTGCCGAGCCTGCGGCGATCCTGCGCCATCAGCTCGTCGACGCGTTTACGCAGCTCGGAGAGCTGGCTGGGGTTACGGGGCGGCCTGTTGCGGAGCGGCGCGGACTCGGACTGCGATGTCATGACGGGCCCCAGGATATGCCGCCGACCTCCCCTGCCGACCAGCGGTTTTCGCGCCGGGCGGCCAGCCGCCCCCGATGATCATCCGACTTGCCGGGCACCTGGGCGTATCTTGACCGGGCTTTCGCGCAGGTGCCGGGCAAATCCGACGATCTTGCGGGCGTGGCCGGCGTCCCCGCCGCAGGGCGCCGGCCACGAGGTGCGCTACTTCAGGACCGGGTTCAGCGCGTTGATGAGCGCGTTGTCGTCGGAGTCCTGGCTGAGCTCCCAGGCCATCGCGCCGCGCAGGCCGAGCAGCTTGATCAGCGCGGTGCGCTCGGCGAGCGACTTCGGATCGGTGTACACGATCGTGGTCGGCGCGGTGACGGTGCCGGTGGCGAGCACGTGGTCCGCCGCCGGGTTCCACAGGTACGGCTCCCCCGCGAAGGGGTTCCACTTGCGGGTCCAGCCGTTGCTCGCGGTGCCCGAGGGGCTCAGGACGCCCGACACGTCGACCAGGTCGTGGTACGACGGCTGCGGCTTGGAGTCCCAGACCAGCGAGTCGGGGTTCATGCCGGTGTTGTCGAACGCCTGGTAGAGCCCGTCGGCGTTGCGGATGTACTGCACGCCGTAGAAGGGCACGCCGACGACGATCTTGTTGGCGGGCACCCCCTGGGCGAGGTAGTAGCCCACCGTGCCGACGGTGTTCCAGGTCCAGTCGTCGGCGTTCGGGTCGCGCGGGTCCCGGGTGAACAGGGTGCTCGGGCCCGCCACGGAGCCGCCGGGCACGTTGTAGTCGTAGGTCATGATGTTGACCCAGTCCATGTACTTCGAGAACTCGCGCAGCTCGTAGTACTTGGTGGAGCTCTTTGCCGCGGGCAGCGCCGCGGTCAGCAGGTAGTGCTTGCCGTCGGCCTTGCCCTGCAGGTCGAGCTGGCGGCGGAACTCCTTGGCCAGCAGCGTCGCGTTGTGCCGGTCCTCCGGGCCGTAGTCGACGTTGCTGTCGGCCTTGGCCGTCGGGTACTCCCAGTCCAGGTCGATGCCGTCGAAGATGCCCTTCGCGACGCCGATGCCGCCCGCGTCCTCGGGCCAGCCGCCGGTCGGCAGGTTGCCCTTGATGAACGTGTCGATGCAGGCCGTGACGAACGCCTGGCGGCGCTCGGGGGTCTTCGCGACGCTGGAGAACCAGGTCGACTTCGTCCAGCCGCCGAGCGAGATCTCGATCTTCAGGTGCGGGTTGGCGGCCTTGAGCTTGCGCAGCTGGTTGAAGTTGCCGTAGACGTTCTGGCCCGGGTAGGTGTCGGCGACACCGTCCACGGTGTTCTCCGGCCCCCAGTAGACCTGCTGGTAGTCGGCCCACGGGTCGAGCACGTCGCAGCCGACGGCTCCGGTGGCCTGGTTGAACGTCGGCACACCGAAGGCGTACTGGATGACGTTCAGCTTGTCGGCGGGGATGTCCTTGACGAAGTAACCCCGCCCGTAGACGGACCAGTTGGTGAAGTAGGCGGAGATCACCTTCTTCGGCGCGTCCGGCTTGGGTGCGCCGCCGGCGGAGGCCGGCGCGGCCAGGAAGCCGGCGCCCAGGGCCAGGGCGACCGCCCCGGCGATGCCCGGGCGGAGCAGAGTTCTGAGCATATGCACTCCCATCGTTCGTCAATGCGAACTTTCACGCGGGAGCGCGTTTCAGTCAAGAGACCTAACAGTTAGATTTCCTAAGTGCGGCAAGGGATCCGACTCCTCGTCGGGTTCCTCCAGCGGCCGCCGCTGACGCGTACGGGCCCGGCTCTCGGCTTCGGCCAGCGAGTCCTCGCCGACGAAGTACGCCGGCCGGGCCTGGACGCCCTGGTAGATCCGGCCCACGTACTCCCCCAGCAGGCCGAGGCAGATGAGCTGGCAGGCGCCGAGGAACAGCACCACCAGGGAGAGGGAGGTCCAACCGGGCACGACCGTGCCCTGGAAGTACGCCACGAGCACCTTCGCCGCGGCGACGACACAGGCCAGCGCGCCGAACACGCCCAGCCAGATGCCCAGCCGCAGCGGGGCCGCGGTGAAGCTGATGATGCTGTCGACGGTCAGGTTGACCATCTTGCCGAGCGGGTACTTGCTGCTGCCCGCCGCCCGCTTCTCCCTGGTGTAGACCACCTGCCCGCTGGGGAAACCCAGCCACGGCACCAGCAGGCGATAGACCGGCGCCTGCTCGGGCAGCTCGCGCAGCGCGTCCACCATGGCCCGGCTGAGCAGCCGGAAGTCACCCGCGCCGAGCGGCATCCGGTTGCCGACGATGCGGCGCATCAGCCGGTAGTAGAGGTTCGCCGTGCCGCGTTTGAACAGGGTGTCGCTGGCCCGGTCGCCGCGCACGCCGTAGACGATGTCCAGCTCCTGCGACTGCGCGAGGTGCAGCATCTCGGTGATGGTCTCGGGCGGGTCCTGCAGGTCGGCGTCGATGGTGACCACGTAGTCGCCATGCGAGCGGTGCAGGCCGGCCGTGAGCGCGGCCTGGTGTCCGCTGTTGCGGCGCAGCCGGACCAGCCGCAGCTCGGGCCACTTCGCCCGGATCAGGGTCACGATGGCGGCCGTGGCGTCGCGGCTGCCGTCATCGACGGCGACGACTTCGTAGGTCTGGCCCAGCCCGTCGAGCACCGGCCGCAACCGGCTCACGAGCAGGGGCAGGACCGCCTCCTCGTTGTACATCGGGATGACGACGGACAGTCTCGGCACGGCCATGCGGACACGATAGCCATCGAAGTGCCTTGACCCCGCGCGTTCTCAGATGGAGAAATCCGGGTTGTTTCTGATCACCGAGAAGGTCGCGCCCTGCGGGTCCTTGAGGATGGCGAACCGCCCGGCGGCCGAGTCCTCGGGCGGCATGACCTTGGTCGCGCCCAGTTCCAGGGCTTTGGCGTAAGCCGCGTCGCAGTCGTCGACGGCGAAGTAGACCGACCAGTGCGACGGCATCGGGCCCCACGCGGCGTCGATCGGCAGCGCGCCCGCCACCGGCCGCCCTTCGGCCTCCAGCAGTGTGTACGTCATGCCCTCGGCCATCGACACGTCGCGCATGCCCACCCCGAAGACCTCCCGGTAGAACACCTTGGCGGCGTCGACGTCGGAGGTCATCAGCTCGTTCCAGGTGACGCTGCCCGGCTCGTTCGCCAGCTCGAACCCGGCGAACGCCAACGGCTGCCACACGGAGAAGAACGCGCCCTCGGGGTCGGTGAAGACCGCCATCCGCCCCTGGCCCATCACGTCCATCGGCGGCACGACGACGGTGCCGCCGTGCTCGGCGACCTTCGCCATGATGTCCTCGGCGTCGTTCGCGGCGAAGTAGGTGGTCCACGCGCTGCCCCGGGCCACGTCGGTGGCGGGGCCGAGCCCGGCGACCTGCTTGCCGTCCTTGCGGAACATCCGGTAACCGCCGGCGTCGGGGCCGAGGTCTTCGTCGGTCCAGCCGAACAGCCGCCCGTAGAAGGCCACCGAGCCCTCGACGTCCGTGCTGCCCAGATCGACCCAGCTCGGGGTGCCCTGCTCATAGGTTGCCGCCATGCCGACATCCTTACTCCGCGCGCGCGGGAAGACCCCGGCATCGCCGAAATTCCGCCCGAAGCGCACAGGTTTGGTGCCGGGCCCAGTGGTTACAGATCAAGGCAGCGGCGGTGGACTTCGGCAACCGGCAGCCCACCCGAGGCCGCTCCTGAAAGACTGGCCACGGCGTGCCGCGCACCCATCGGGGCGGCATCTTTGCTGGTCATGAGCCTGTGCCCGCAACTGCCGGCGCGGCCGGAACGAGAGGAACTCCGATGCCCACCAAGTCGCCCGCCAAGTCCGCCGCGACCCGCGGCAGCCAGCCCATGCTGCATCAGAAGGGAATGCAGATCCAGGAGTTCGGCACCGTACGCCAGCTCCCGGTGGGCCTGTCCCACGACGCCCGGATGTACTCGTGCGAACGGCTCAACCAGTGCCTCGCCGACTCGCAGATCCTCTACAGCCTCTACAAGAAGCACCACTGGCTGATGCGCGGCCCGACGTTCTACCAGCTGCACCTGCTACTCGACAAGCACGCGGGCGAGCAGCTGGAACTCATCGACACGATCGCCGAGCGGGTGCAGACCCTGGGCGGCGTGGCGATCGGCGACCCGCGCCACGTCGCGGAGATCACCGTCATCCCGCGCCCGCCGGACGGCGTCGAGGAGGTGCCCGCGATGATCTCCCGCCTGCTGGAGGCGCACGAGGCGATCCTGATCGCCGCGCACGACGCCGCGAAACGCGCCGACGAGATGGGCGACGACGGCACCAACGACCTGCTCGTCTCGGACGTCATCCGCACCGGCGAACTGCAGGCCTGGTTCCTCGCCGAGCACCTGGTGGACACCCCGCTCGTGGAATCCTGACCGCCTTCCAAGATCGCTCGACTTGCCAGGCACATGGGCGAATAAGTGCTCAAGATATGCACAGGTGCCTGGCAAGTCCGGCGATCATGCGGCGGGTCAGGTCGCGATGTAGGTGGTCGCGGGGCCCAGGTCGGGTTGCTCGCGCACCTCGATGACGGGGTGCGCGGGCTCGGCGTCGAGTTCCAGGACGATGATCTCGTTGTCGCCCTCGCGCAGCAGCGGCCAGGGGACGTACAGGGTGACCTGCGGACCGCGCTCCCAGTAGCGGCCCAGGTTGAAGCCGTTGACCCAGACGTAGCCCTTGTGCCAGCCGGGCAGCGCGAGGAACGCGTCGCGCACCTCGTCGACGTGCAGCACTCCGCGGTGGAACACCGGCCCGGCCGCGCCGGTCTCGCGGCCCCACGGCAGCACCGACAGGTCGTCGAGCGGCACCGGGTCGATCTCGTACCCGTGCACGAGCTGCTGGCCGTGGAAGACCCCGCCGACAAGGCCCTTGCGCTCGCCCACCAGCGGGCCGTAGTTGACCCGGCCCATCGCCTCGACGACGAGCGTCACCGCCGCCGCGTCGTCGGCGATCTCCAGCGGCAGCGCGACGGGTCCGTTGCGGTCGAGCACGCCGGCGGGCGAGCCGTCGACCAGCACCAGCGCCCGGTCGTGCAGGCCCTTGACGCGCAGCTGATAGCCGGTCCGCGGCCCGGGGACGCGGGTGCGGTAGACGGCCAGCCCGTACGCCTGGCCGAGTTCCTCCAGCGTCTTCGGGACGGCGCTGTGCACGGTGCCGGTGGACAGCACGTCCAGGCAGTCCAGCAGCGAAATGCGTTCGGTCAGCTCGACCCGGCCCGCAGGCAGCGTCTTGGGCTGCTCCGACGGCGGATCGGGCAACTCCACCCCGCGCCCGAGCACCTCCCGGAACGCCCAGTACTTCGGTGTCAGCGCCCCGTGCTCGCTCAGCGGGGCGTCGTAGTCGTAGGACGTCACGTCGGGCAGGTACACGTCGTCGAGGTGCTCGCCGACCGCGTTGGCCCCGGCCAGGAAGCCGAAATTGGTGCCGCCGTGGGCCATGTAGAGGTTGACCGACGCGCCCGCGTCCACCATCTCGGCCAGCGTGGCCGCCGCCTCCGCCGCGGGCCGCACGTGGTGGTCCTTGCCGTGGTGGTCGAACCAGCCGTTCCAGTACTCCATGCAGAAGGACGGCCAGCGGCGCAGCGCGGCCATCTCGGCGAGACGCTCCGCCGGGCGGCTGCCGAAGTTGGCGGTGGCGTAGACGTCGTCGAGGGTGCCGCCGGTGACCATCAGGTCGGTCGGGCCGTCGGAGGTGAACAGCGGCACCTCGATGCCCCGGGCGCGCAGACCGTCGGCGAGGTGGCGCAGGTAGCGCCGGTCCGAGCCGTACGAGCCGTACTCGTTCTCGACCTGCACCATCAGCACGTTGCCGCCCCGGGTCACCTGGTGCTCGACCAGGTGCGGGACGAGCCGGTCGAAGAACCGGTCGACCGGCTCCAGGAACCGCGGGTCGTGGCAGCGCAATGGGATCTCCTCGGCGGCCCGCAGCCAGGCGGGCAGCCCCCCGTTGTCCCACTCCGCGCAGATGTACGGCCCCGGCCGCACGATGGCGTACAGCCCCGCCTCAGCCGCCTCGGCCAGGAAGCGCCCCAGGTCGATCCGGCCGCCGAAGTCGAACTCGCCCGGCCGGGGCTCGTGCAGGTTCCACGGCACGTAGGTCTCGATCGTGTTCAGACCCATCGCGCGCAGCTTGCGCAGCCGGTCGCCCCACTGCTCGGGCAGCACCCGGAAGTAGTGGATCGCCCCGGAGAGCACCTGGAACGGCTTTCCATCGAGCTCGACGGCGTCCGGCGTGACACTGAAGACTGGCATGGCCGGGGAGTCTAGACCAAGGGAAAGCGTTTTCACCAGTATCGGTCATAGAACATCAAATAGCTTGGCAGTTTACTCAGTAATCGGTTTCCGCAGCGATCCTGTCGAGCAGGCGGATCGCCTCGTCGGCGGCGGCCGCGTCGACCAGGATCTGGTAGCGGTCGGCCTGCATCGCCGACACCGAGGAGAAGTCGCGGCGGCCACCGGTGAGCGCGTGCCCGGCCAGGCCGAACAGGCCGCCCGCGACCGCGCCGAACCCCGCGCCGTACAGCACGAGCAGCAGCAGCGAGATCAGCGGCGTGACCCAGTTGAAGAAGCCGAAGAGCCAGGCGAACAGCATGCCCAGCAGGGCTCCGCTGACCGCGCCGTTCGCCGCCGCGCGCCACATCGTCATCCGCCCGGTGACCTGCTCGACCAGACTGAGCCCGCGGCCGGCGATCGCGGTGCGCTCGACCGGGAACCCGTTGTCCGACAGGTGGTCGACGGCCCGCTCCGCCTCGGCGTAGGTGTCGTAGGTCGCGACGACGACCTGCCCCGCGGCGCGGCTGTCCGCGGCCCATTCGGTCTGTGTCATGGGAACCTTCCTCTGCACGGCTGACGTTGCCAGGCGGGTACCCGTCGTGCGGCCTCGTCAACCGTCACCGTCCGCCCTGGACGTTTCGCCCTCAGCGGACGGCCGGCCGGGTGCCGGGGGCGAAGCGGAACTGCATAGCCTCCATCAGCGAGCGGCGGCGGGTGTTGTGGAAGGCGGCGACCCGCCAGCCGTCGGGTTCGCGTACCAGCGTGTAGGTCTGGATCTTCGTCGGCGCGGGGCGGCGGTCCCCTTTGTAGGTGTCGCCGCGGCCGACCACCACGGCGGTGTCCGAGCCGAGGAACGTGGTGGAGATCGTCTCCCCGGACAGCCGGGTGCCCTTGGTGAACGCCTGGAACAGGGCACGGTGGCTCTCGGTGATGTCCTCCCGCCCCCGGTACACGGTGCCGACGAAGGTCACGTAGCTGGCGTCGGCGGTGAAGGCGCGGCCGTACGCGTCGGCGTCGGCGTTCTCCCAGGCGTGCGCGATCGAGGCCAGCAACTGCTCGATCGCCGCCAGATCGGCGGTGCGGTCGGGGTGGTTCACGTGTTCCTCCCTGGTCGGCCGGGGCCTAGCATGGTCTCCGGATATGCAGAAGTTGCATCTATGCAATATCTGCACTCATGCAGAGATTAGCGCAGAGGGAGCCGTCACGCCATGTCCGCCGCCACACCGCCCACCGGAATGCCGCCGGGAGCGCACGAGACGTTCCGGCGCTACCTCGACGCGATGACCGCGCACGCCCAGGCCGCGGCCGACGCGGCGGGCATGCACCCGACCGACTGGGCCGCGCTGAGCACGCTCAACCTCGCCGGCCGGCTGACCTCGGGCGAGCTGGCCGAGCGCACCGGCCTCACCACGGGCGCGACCACCCGGCTCATCGACCGGCTGGAGCGGGCCGGGCACGTGCGCCGCGTCGCCGACCCCGCCGACCGGCGGCGGGTGCTGGTCGAACCGGTGCCCAAGCTCGACGTGGACACCATCGTCGGCCCGGCCCGGCAACGTCTCGGCGAGGTGTTCCAGGGATACCGGCCGGAGGAGCTGGCCGTGCTGTTCGACTACTTCGGGCGGGCCGCAGACGCGCTGCTGGCGGCCACCCGCGAGGTCCGCGCCGGCACCGCGGGCCGCACCCGCCCGGCCGGCCCGAAGCCCTGAGGCACCCACACGAAGCCGGGACGCGGCAGGTCCGTGCCGTTCACCCGGCCGCCGGGCCGCGGTCCGCGAACTCGTACGTGGTGGTGAGGTTCTCGGGCAGGTCGGGGACCAGGGCATTGGTGCCGTCGACGACCTGGACGTAGCGCCGGCCCTGGAACAGCGACCAGGTCCCGTCGGCGACCTGCTCGATCTTGAACAACTGCGTCTGCGCGGCGGGATCGCACGCCCGGCCGCGCACGCTGCCCGGCGCGGCGTCGTGCACGACGGTCATGCAGAGGCGGCCACCGGCCTGCGGCGCGGCCAGCTCGATCCGGTACCGGTCCCCCTCGGGGCGCAGCACCCAGCGCGCTCTGTCGTCGACACCCTGCTCGGTGGTGGCGCGCACCCGGTCGTCGTCCGGGCCGATCGCCAGCACGGCATCGTGCATACCGGGCACGACGATCATGACCTGCCGACGGCCGCCGAGGATCTCCTGCGGTCCCACCGAAGTGGTCACGGACGGGGCAGCCGACGACGGCGCACCGGCCACCGGCGGCTCGGCACTCTCGCGCGCCTGCAGCAGGGCCGTGGCGGCGGCCACGGCGAGCACGACCAGCCCCGCGCCGGTGACCGCCGAACGGCGGCGGCGGCGACGGTCGGCGCGCTCCCGCAGCATCCGGGCAGCGGGGAGTTTCGCGGCCCGCTGGGCCCCCTCGGCGATCCCGGTGAGGTCGTCGTGCAGCTCAGCCATGGGAGGCCTCCTCCTGGTGCGCCTCGTCCAGCAGCCCGGCCATGGCCCTGCGGCCACGCGCCAGGTAGGTCTTGACGGTCCCGACCGGCTTGCCCATCTCCGCGGCCACGTCGGCGACGCTGAGATCGTTCAGATGGTGCAGCACCACGGCCCGGCGCTCGTTGACGCCCAGCCGCTGCAGCGCCTGCAGCAGCGCGACGTGGTCCTCGGTGAGGCCGGGCACGCTGTGGTCGACGGCCGCCCTGCGGTGGGCGCGCACCCGGTTGAAGGCCTTGCGCCAGCTGCTCACCGCGATCCGGGTGGCGACCCGGCGCACCCACGCCTCCGGGCTGTCCGCGTCCCGGACCTCGGGCCAGTGCTGCCAGGCCCGGGTGAACGCCTCGGCGACCGCGTCCTCCGCCTCGGTGCGGTTGCCGGTCAGCGTGTAGACGTGACCCACCACCCGTCCCGCACAGGCGGCGTAGAAGGCGTCGAAGTCCTCGGCGTCACTCGGCCGGCCCGTGCCCCCGAAGCTTCGTTCCGCGGTCACCAGCCGAATGGAACCTCGGCCGGATTGCCGAACGCCCGCCCAGGGCCCGCTTTGTGAGCACCGTCACGCCCGGCCGGTCAACCGGCCACCGGGACCGGACGTCATCGTGCGGTCCCGGGAGACACCCGGCGGCGGAGAGGACGATGTGCGACGACGGCAACGACACGCACTGACAGCCGGGGCGCTCGCGACCGCGCTGGTCGCGGCGGCACTGACGGCTCAACCCGCGAACGCGGTGACCGCGGTGGGCCCGACGGCCCCGCCCGCGGCGCAGCGTCCGACGGCCGGGAGCGCCGCCCCGGCCGTCTTCACGCTCATCACCGGGGACCGGGTCACCCTGCACACGGACGGCGCCGTGGGCATCGAGCGCGGGCCGGGCCGCACCGGCATGCGGTTCGTGAGCAGCCACGAGGACGGCCACCGGCACGTCGTGCCGGCCGACGCGATGCCGCTGCTGCGCGACGGACGGCTCGACCGGCGGCTGTTCGACCTGACCGCGCTCGGCGGGTTCGGCTACGACGACCGGGCCGCCGAGCTGCCGCTGCTGGTCGCCTACCCGCAGGACGCGTCCGCGCGGGCGCGGGCGGCCGTCGTCGACGGTGCCGCGCGGGTGCGGGCGGACCTGCCCGCCGCCGACGTGCTCGCCGTGCGGGCGAGCCGGAACGACCGGGCAGACCTCTGGTCGTCGCTGACCCGCGGCACCGCCTCGCGGCGCACGCTCACGGCCGGGGTCACGAGCATCTGGCTGGACGGCAAGCGCCGGATCTCGCTCGACCGCAGCGTGCGTCAGATCGGCGCGCCGTCGGCCTGGCAGGCCGGATTCGACGGTACGGGTGTCACGGTCGGTGTGCTCGACACCGGCATCGACGCCGCCCACCCCGACTTCGCCGGGCAGCTCGCCGCGGTCCGGGACTTCACCGGCGGCGACGACCCGACCGACAACGTCGGGCACGGCACCCACGTCGCCTCGACCATCGCGGGCACCGGGGCCGCCTCCGGCGGGACGTACCGGGGCGTCGCGCCCGGCGCGAAACTGGTCGTCGGCAAGGTCTGCGCCACCGACTTCTGCCAGGACTCCGACGTCATCGCGGGCATGGAGTGGGCCGCGGCGCAGGCGAAGGTGGTCAACCTGAGCCTCGGCGACACCGACCGGCCCGGCCTCGACCCGCTGGAGACCGCGGTCCAGGACCTGAGCCGGCGGTACGGCACCCTGTTCGTCGTCGCCGCGGGCAACGAGGGCAAGCCGAAGTCGATCTCGTCACCGTCCACCGTGGACGAGGCGCTCTCCGTCGGCGCGGTCGACGCCGACGACCAGCGGGCGTACTTCTCCAGCCGGGGCCCCCGCCTCGGCGACAACCACATCAAGCCCGACCTCAGCGCGCCCGGCGTCGACATCGTCGCGGCCGCCCCCGGCGGCGGCTACCAGCCCATGGCGGGCACCTCGATGGCGACCCCGCACGTCGCGGGCTCGGCGGCGATCCTCGCCGGGCAGCACCCGGACTGGGCCGGCCCGCAGCTCAAGGCCGCGCTGATGAACGCCACCAAGCCCGGCGGCGAGGACAGCCTGTACGAGGTCGGCGCGGGACGGCTCGACATCGGCCGCGCCGTCGCGCAGCCGGTCGCCGCCGAGGTCGGCTCCATCGACTTCCCGGTCCAGCGCTGGCCGCACGCCGACGACACGCCGTTCAACCAGGTCATCTGGTATCGCAACACGAGCCCCGCGCCGGTCACGCTGTCGCTGTCGGTCGCTCCCGCCCCCGCGGGCATGCTGACCGTCAGCCCGGCCACCCTGGTCGTGCCCGCGGGCGGCCGCGCTTCGGCGACGGTCACCGTGGACACCCGCGTCGACGCGCCCGACGGCGTCTATCAGGGCACCGTCACCGCGACCGGGGCCGGGGACCTGCGGGTACGCGTCCCGTTCGCGCTCAACCGGGAGATCGAGAGCTACGACGTCCAGTTGCCCCACACCGGGCGGGACGGCAAGCCGGCCACGGACTACGAGACCGTGGCGGCGAACCTGGCCACCGGCGAGTTCACCACCCTGTCCTCGGTGGCGGGCGGCGGCACCATGCGGCTGCCCAAGGGCCGATACGCGCTGTACAGCACCATCCACGACGGCAGCGTGTCCACGCTGCTCGTGCAGCCCCTGCTGGACGTGCGCGGTCCGGTCACCGAGGCGCTCGACGCGCGTACCGCAAAGCCGGTCGCGCTGACCGTGCCGCAGCGCGACGCCGCCCCGACGGCGATCAACATCAGCGCCAACTGGGACGACGGCCTGCGCTACCCCGGCGTGCAGCTCAACGGGACGTCGTTCCCGGATGTGTTCTTCGGCCGGATCGGGCCCGCCGTCGCGGCACCCGAATTCGCCGTGACGCTCGGTATCGGGCTCGCCCGTCCCGGCAAGGACGGGACCTTCCGCAACAGCCCGTACACGTACGACCTCGCGTACGTGCGCAAGGGTGACATGTTCACCGGCCTCGCCAGGAAGCTGTCCCCGGCCAACCTGGCCACCGTCAAGGCGGTCTACCACAGCCAGTCGGCGACGGCCACCGCGGTGCGCTTCCACCGCGCGGCCGCCATCGGCGGACCCGGGCCGATCGGCTCCAACACCGCGATCGACCTGCCGTTCCGCGCCACCGAGTACTACAACACCGACGGCGGGCTGATCTGGACGACGACGTTCGTCGAGGGCCCGAACTCCACCACCCAGGAGTCGATCTACGAGCCGGGCAAGGCGTACACCCAGAACTGGAACGCGGGGCCGTACGGGCCGACGGTGCTCGGGGCGCCGGAGTGGTCGGCGACGGGCTACGCGGGCCGGGACGGTGACGTGATCACGGTCCAGCCGGCCATGTTCGCCGACGCGGACGGCCGGCCGGTCGGGCGTGACGACCTGCAGGTGAAGATGCGGCTGTCGCGCAACGGCAAGGAGATCGGCACCGCCGAGGGCTCGTACGCCGAGTTCGTGGTGCCCGCCGCGAAGGCCGCGTACCGGCTGGAGGCGACCGTCACCCGCGGCGCGCCGGACACCCTGTCCACCTCGGTCACGGTCGTCTGGACCTTCACCTCGGCGCACACCTCCGCGCCGGAGCGGTTCCCGCTGACCACAGCCCGGCTCGTGCCGGCGCTCGACGACACCAACACCGCGCGAGCGGGCCGCATCCTGGCCGTCCCGGTGGTGCTGGACCGGCATCTGGCCACGGCGTCCGCGTCCTGCCGCGAGCTCGGCGTCGAGGCGTCGTTCGACGACGGCCGGACGTGGGTCAAGCAGCGCGTGCTCTGGGGAACGGCGTTCGTCAGCCACCCGAAGCGGCCCGGCTTCGTGTCGCTGCGCGTGAAGGCCACCGACCAGGCGGGCAACACGGTGACACAGACGATCGTGCGCGCGTACCGCATCGCCTGACGCACAACGGACAGGGCCCGACGGTCATCCGTCGGGCCCTGTCCGTGTCCGCAACCCAACAACGTGTCCGTACGCAGCAGTACTGGCAAGCCGGTAGCTTCGCCATCGGTCCTCGATCGGAGGATCGATACCGCGCCCCTCCGAGGAGGATGAGCTGGATGAGCAGCACCTATGGCTACGACCGGGACGGCTTCCTCACCGAGTTCTTCCCCGATCAGGCCGACCGCGCAGAAGTCGAGGCCGGGGCCGAACACCTGGTCAATGTCAGCCGCGCCGACCTTTGCGCCGAGGTCCCAGAACAACCCGGCCCGTCCCAGGTATCGCGGCCCTGACGAAGCCGTCGGCAATCCGACGTCCGGATCGCGCCGCACGGCTCTCTTTCCGGCAACGACCTGGCGCACGGAGGCCACGGAAACGAGGAGGAACGGTGGGTACTGCACTGGCACCGGTCCGGCGGCGGCTCGGCGTCGCGCTGCTCGCGGCGGCGACCGTCCTGGCGGTGAGCGGCACGCCGGCAACAGCGGCGTCGGCAGGGGCCCTGGCAGCTTGCACCGCCGCAAACGGCCAGGACGCGGGCGTCGGCGACACCGGCTACATCGACAGCTGGACCCTCACCATCTGATCGAGCTCCGCAGGAGAGGGACGGGGTCAGATGACTCCCTTGAGGAGCTGGCGGGCCATGACGATGCGCTGGACCTGGTTGGTGCCCTCGTAGATCTGGGTGATCTTGGCGTCGCGCATCATGCGCTCCAGCGGGAAGTCCTTGGTGTAGCCGTAGCCGCCGAGCAGCTGGACCGCGTCGGTGGTGATCGCCATGGCCACGTCGGAGGCGAAGCACTTGGCGGCCGCGCCGAAGTAGGTCAGGTCGGCGTCGCCGCGCTCGGAGCGGGCCGCGGCGGAGTAGGTCAGCTCGCGGGCCGCGGTGAGCTTCATGCCCATGTCGGCGAGCATGAACTGCACGCCCTGGAAGTCCGCGATCGGCTTGCCGAACTGGCGGCGCTCCTTGACGTAGTCCAGGGCCGCGTCCAGCGCGCCCTGCGCGATGCCGAGCGCCTGCGCGGCGATGGTGACGCGGGTGTGGTCGAGCGTGCGCATGGCGGTGGCGAAGCCGGTTCCGGGCTCGCCGATCATCCGGTCGGCGGGGATGCGCACGTTGTCGAGGTACACCTCGCGGGTGGGCGAGCCCTTGATGCCGAGCTTCTTCTCCGGCGCGCCGAAGCTCACGCCCGGGTCGGACTTCTCGACGACGAACGCGGAGATGCCCTTGGCGCCGATGCCGGGCTCGGTGACGGCGAAGACGGTGTAGTACTCGCTGACGCCGGCGTTGGTGATCCAGCGCTTCACGCCGTTGAGAATATAGTGATCTTCGTCACGAACTGCCCGGGTTGTCATGGCAGCCGCGTCGCTGCCCGCTTCGGGCTCGGAGAGGCAGTACGAGAACATGCCCTCGCCGGAGGCGACCTTGGGCAGGTAACGCTGCTTGAGCTCGGCGGACCCGGCCAGCAGCACCGGCATCGTGCCCAGTTTGTTCACGGCCGGGATGAGCGAGGACGAGGCGCACGCGCGGGCGACCTCCTCGATGACGATCGCGGTGGCGAGCGCGTCCGCGCCCGCGCCGCCGTACTCCTCGGGGATGTGCGGGGCGTGGAAGTCCGAGGCGCGCAGCGCATCGAAGCTGGCCTGCGGGAACTCGCTCGTTTCGTCCGCAACGGCCGCGTTCGGGGCGACCTTGGCGTCGCACACCTCACGCACGGCTTCGCGGATCGCCACGTGCTCCTCGGAGAGCTGGTACAGCGTGAACACCCGAGACCTCCTCAGAACCGGCTAGCAGATGGGGCGTACCGGTCGGTAGCTTAACGCTCGATCAGCCAAGGTCGTCCAGCGCCTGCCGGTAAACTTTCTTTGGGGTGGTCGAGGGCGTAGGCTCTTCAACTGCTCAAACCTGATACCCCACCCCCCTTGCGGATCAAGGAGACGAAGCGTGACGCTCCCGTACGCGAGCCAGCCTGCCCCGGTGACCCCGCCGTCAGGCGCCGCCCGGCCCCGACTGACCTTCATCGGCACCGGTTACCTGGGAGCCACCTACGCCATCTGCTACGCCGAACTCGGCTACGAGGTCATCGGCTTCGACGTGGACGTCGACAAGATCGAGAAGCTGGGCAAGGGCGAGGTGCCCTTCCACGAGCCCGGTCTCGACGAGATGCTGCGCCGCAACCTGGCCGCGGGCCGGCTGCGCTTCACCACGTCGTACCAGGAGACCGCCGACTTCGGTGACGTCCACTTCATCTGCGTGGGCACCCCGCAGCGCGCCAGCGGCCTGGGCGCCGACCTGACCTACGTCGAGGCGTCGGTCAGCAACCTGGCCCAGCACCTGAGCCGCAAGGCCCTGATCGTCGGCAAGTCCACCGTGCCGGTGGGCACCGCCGAGTGGGTCGAGCAGCTGGTCGCCAAGCACGCCCGCCCGGAGCTGGCCGTCGAGGTCGCCTGGAGCCCCGAGTTCCTGCAGGAGGGCTTCGCCGTCGACGACGTCATGCGGCCCAACCGCATCGTGGTGGCGACGAAGACCGAGTGGTCGAACTCACTGCTGCACGCCGCCCACAAGGGCGTCTTCGACCTGGCCGCCACCGAGGACCGCGAGGTGCCGGTGGTCTCCACCGACTTCGCCACCGCCGAGCTGGTCAAGGTCGCCGCGAACTCGTTCCTGGCCACCAAGATCTCCTTCATCAACGCGATGGCCGAGGTCTGCGAGGTCGCCGGCGGCGACATCACGCAGCTGGCCCGCGCGCTCGGCTACGACCCGCGCATCGGCAACCGCTTCCTGCAGTCGGGTGTCGGCTTCGGCGGCGGCTGCCTGCCCAAGGACATCCGCGCGTTCCAGGCCCGTGCCCAGGAGCTGGGCGCCGGTGAGGCGCTGCGCTTCCTGCACGAGGTCGACCTGATCAACCTGCGCCGCCGCCAGCGGGTGCTGAACCTGGCCGCCGGCCTGCTCGGCCGCAAGTTCGGCCCGGCCGGCCCGGACCTGTCCGGCGCGCGCATCGCCGTGCTCGGCGCGACCTTCAAGCCCAACTCCGACGACGTACGCGACGCGCCCGCGCTCGCCGTGGCGGGCATGCTGTCCCGCGCCGGCGCCTCGGTGCACGTGTACGACCCGCAGGGCATGGAGAACGCGAAGCGGGCGCTGCCCGAGGTCGAGTACGCCAAGTCGATGGTCGAGGCCGTCACCGACGCCGACCTGGTCTGCGTGCTCACCGAGTGGGCCGAGTTCCGCAACGCCGACCCGGTGGCCCTCGGCGAGGTCGCCGCGAACAAGCTGATCGTCGACGGCCGCAACTGCCTCGACGCGACCGCCTGGAAGTCCGCGGGCTGGACGCTGCGCGCACTGGGCCGCCCGACGGTCTGACGCACTAAACGAAAGGGCCCGTCCGCACCGCGCGGACGGGCCCTTTCGTTTACGTGGGGTGCGGCGTGTCCCCGCGATCCACTTGCTGACTGAAATGGGGCTTTTCAAAGGTCACTCCTATTAGGCATGCTGCTGCTGAGTGGATCCATACGCCGCGTCGTCTCCGCTAGTGGCTCGTCCCGACGGCCCGCCTGGACGGCGGACCGCCGAGGACTCCCCACCAGCGGCCGGTGACGTGCCTGGAGTCGGAGGTAGCCATGGCTGCGGCCACCAGCACGTGCTCGATGTGTGGCCGGGAACGGGATCCGTCGGTGCGCTGCCCGCACTGCGGCAACACCCCGGAGCAGCTCGCTGCCGAGGTGGCCCGGCTCAACAAGGCCATCGCCGACATGAACGCCGAGGACCTGCGCCTGTCCGGCGAGCGCAAGAAGCTGAGCGGCAAGCTGCAGGCGGCGCTGTACCAGCGCGACATCCTCGCCCACGCCGAGGCGCAGCGGCAGAAGAAGGCCGCCCCCAAGCAGCGCCGCTGGATTCCCCGCCCGCCCGGCGCGAAGGATCCCGCCGTGCCGCCCGCCGAGTCGGCGGATCCGGCGGCGGCCGGCCCCGCGGCAGGGGACGACGCCACGGTGCCCCGCCAGGCCCCTACCGCCCCTCGTGGCGCCGGCACGGGTCGGCCCGGTGACGCGGCCCGGCCACCAGGCTCGGGTCGGCCCACCGACTCGGCGCGGGGCAGCGGGCCGCGGGTCGCGCCGCTGCCTGAGTCGATGGCCGAGCCGCCGCCGGAGGCGTCCGCGCGCTCGGTGCAGAACATCATGCTCGCGCTGGGCTCGCTGCTGCTCGGCATCGCCGCGGTGGTGTTCGGTGCGGTCGCGCTCAGCAACGTCGCCCCCGGCATCCGGCTCACCGTGCTCGCGGTGGCCACCGTCGCGCTGCTCGGCATCGCGCCGAGCCTGGTCCGGGGCGGCCTGTCCGCGACCGCGGAGGCGCTGGCCGCGGTCGGCCTGGCGCTGCTGCCCGTCGACGGCTACCTGCTGGCGCAGCTGAGCCTGATCGACACCTCGCTGGCCGTCGTGGCCGGGCTGGTCTTCGCCGCGACGGCCGGGATCTCGTACTTCTACCACCGGGCCACCGGCCTGACCATCCCGCGCTACGCCGTGGTGATCGCGATCCAGCCGGTGCTGCCGCTGCTGGTGTACGACCTGATCCACGGCCCGGCCGGCTGGGCCGTGGTGCTGACCGTGGTCGCCGCGCAGAACGCCGTGATCGCCCGCGCCGTCGAACTGGCCAACGCCCCCGCCCGCCCCGCGTCGGCGAAGACCGCCGGGCTTCCCGAGAGCGTCGCGACGTTCATGCGTCGGCCCGAGACGGCCGCCACGGCGAGTCGGCGCTCCGCGTTCTGGCTGCGCGAGCTGGCCTGGGTGCTGCACGGGCTGGCCATCGCCGCCGCCACCGTGTACGCCGTGGCCGCCCTGCTCACCGCCGACACGGTGCCGTCGGTGCTGCGCGCCTCCGGCACGCTGCTGCTGGCGGTCGGTGTGGCGCTGGTCGGCGCGTTGATGCTGCGCCGGGCACCGCTGAACGAACTCGCCGCCGGGGCCATGGTGCTGGCCGTCATCGGCTCGGCGGCGCGGGTCGCCGTGGTCGCCCTGCCCGACCGGGCACTGCTGGTCATCGCCGCCGCCGTCGCGATCACCGGCCTGGGCGTGCGGGCCATCCCGGAGCCGACCCGGCGTGGCCCGCAGCTTGCCTCCACCCTCGCCCTGGTCGTAATCGGCCTGTTCACCGCGGGCAGCGCGCTGCGGGCCGCGCTCGCGCCGGTCGCCGCGGCGTGGCCGTTCGGCAGCGCCGACGTGACCGGGTTCACCGCCGAGATCGCGCAGCGGTCCGGCCATCCGGGTTGGCCGCTGGTCGCCACGATCGCGCTGCTGACGATCGCGGCGGCGCTGGCGTTGCCGGCCGCCTGGCGGCACGAGACCGTCGTCGCGGGCGCGGCGCTCACCGCACTGGCCGCGCCCGCCTCGCTGGGGCTGGGCTGGGTCGCCACCCAGTGGCTGCTGGCCGCCGGGGCGATCGCGCTGCTGGCCGCCGGGATCGGCGTCGCGGGTATCGGCGCCGCCGAGGGCGCGCCCTGGGCCGCGGCCACCCCGCGCGCGGCCCGCACGCACCTGATCGCCTCGTTCCTGGTCGGCGCGACCGCGGTCGGGGTCGCGCTGGCGCACACCTGGTCCACGGCGGGGCTGATGGTGGCGTTCACGCTGGCGGGGGTGCTGCTCGCGGCGGCGCAGCGGGCGCTGCCCGTGCCCCCGGCCACCGGGCTGCTCGGCGACGCCGCGGCCGGTGCGGCCGCGTTCGCCGCGCCGCTCGCCGTCGGCACCAGTGTGCTCACCCTGTTCCCCGCGGCCGGGGAGCAGGTCGCGCTCGCCTCGGCGTTCCTCGCCTGTGCGGCCACCCTGGGCGTGGTCGCGGCGCGTCTGGTCGCGCACCGCCGCTTGGGCACCCCGCTCGCGCTGGGTGCGGGGCTGGGCGCGCTGGTCGTGGCCGGGGCGTCGTTCGGCACCGCGGGCGCGGGCGTGCTCGACGCCGGGTTGGGCGCGCTGTTGCTGGTCGCGGCGATCCTGCTGGCGCTGGCCCCGTACATCGACTCCGGCCGCCGGGCCGACCGCGCCCTGGACGGCGCGGACTTCGCCGCCGCGGCGGTCACCACCGCGCTGATCGCCGCCCTGGCCCGAGTGGCGCACCTGATCGCCCCGACGTACTGGCTGGTGCTGTCGGCGCTGCTGGTGTTCGCGGTCGGGGTCGCGGTCCGCCTGCTCCCGGAGGAGCAACGCCGAGGGCCCGTCGCGGGCAGTGCCATGGCCGGCGGCATCCTCGTGCTCATCGCGGGTTACCCGGCACTGGCAGGCGGGATCAAGGCGCTCGCCCGGCCCGGCGACCTGTGGGCGGCCAACCTGGCCCCGGTCGGCGGCGGGGTGGAGTTCGGCTGGCAGGCACCCGCCGCGCTGGTGGTGCTCGCGATCGCCGCGGCCGTCGTGCTGCCGCCGCCGCGCAGCCACCAGGCCGCCGCGATCGCCGCGATCCTGGCCACCGTCGGCACCCCCGCCGCCCTGGGCTGGCCCTGGTGGTCCCCGATCGTGCTGGGCCTGACCATCGCCACCGGGTACGCCCTGGCGGCGGCCGTGGCGCAGGACGCGCGCGCCGGGTACACCCGTCTGGCCGTGGCCACCGCGGTGGCGCTGCACGCGCTCGGGGCCAGCCTGGTGCGCCCGTGGACCACCGCCGCGGCGCTCGGCATGATCGCCCTCGTCGGCGCGGCGCTCGTGCTGCTGGCCGCGCTGATGACCGACCAGGCCCGCCAGGCCGACGCCCAGCCGCCGGCACACCTGGACGTGCTCGGCGGCGCGGGCGTGCTCGCCGTGCTGCTGGCCGGTCCCGCGGCGCTGGCCGCGTTCGCCGCGAGCGCCGGCAAAGAACCCGAGGTGCTGCTGACCGCGGCGCTCGGCGGGGTCAGCATCGGGCTCGCGGCGCTGGCCGCCGCCCGCCGTCCCGCCGCGCCCTACCTGGGCTGGGGCACCGTCGGCGTGGCGATCTCCGGCACGCTGATAGCCCTGCTCGCGCTGGCCAACGGACATCCCGCCGGGGTGTACGCCGCCGCCGCGGCCCTGCTCGTGGTGCTCGCCGAACTGCTCCGCACCACCACCCGCGACCAGCTCGGCCTCACCCCCGAACGGGTGGCCGTGCCGATGCCGCGCCGGGTGCCGAAGGAGGGGCCGCAGCGCTGGCGCGTCGGGTTCGACACCCGCCAGGAGCTGATCGAGCGCAGCCGGCGCTTCCCGTCGTACCCGGGCGCCATGGCCGCCGCCGCGGCCGCCGCACCGGCGTTCATCGCCCTCACCTCGCTCGCGCCCGCGCTGCACGCCGCGCTGGTCCGCCCGTACGACAGCCTGAACGCGATCTGGCAGGGGCCGCCCGCGACCGGCACGGTCACCACGGACGTCGCCGCGGTGCTGACCGCGGTGCTGCTCACCGTCGCCGCGGGCATCGCCGCCGTCGGCTTCGGCGGGGGGCCCACTCGGGCCGTGTCCGTCGTGGTCCCCGGCGCGGCGGTGACGCTGCTGATCGCCCCCGCCGGCCTCGGCCTGGCCTGGCCCGCGAGCGTGCTGGCCGGGCTGGGCGTGTTCACGGTCTGCATGCTCAGCGTCGCGCTCACCGAGCCGCCGTCCGGTGACGACGTCGACCGGCCCGTCCGGGCCGGGCTGGTCGCGGTGCTGCTGCTGGGCCTCATCGCGGGCGGCGCGGGCCTGGCCGGTGCGCTGGCCACCCCGGGGCTGACCATCTTCACCTTCGGCGGCGCGGTCGCCGTCGGAGCCGTCGCGGCGCTGGGCGGCAAGAGCCAGCGCGCCCGCATCCTGGGCTGGCTCGGTGCGGCACTGGCCGCGCAGCTGTTCGTGCTGACCGTCAGCCTGCGGGTCGGCGCCAAGCCGGAATGGGCGGCGTTCGGCGTGCTGGGCGTCGGGGCGATCCTCATCGTCGGCGCGGCGCTGCACCCGCGGTTCACCCGCCCGGAGGCGGTACGCGAGGCCAGCGCGGTCGAGTGGGCCGGCTACACCGCCGGGGTGATCGCCCTGGCCCTGGCCGTGCGCGCGCCGTCGCAGGTCGCGGCGCTGCTCGTCGGCTGGGGGGCGGTGCTCGGCATCGCGGCCACCCGAGCGGGTCGGCCGCCGACCCAGCGCCGGATCCTGTGGTGGGCCGCCGCGGCCAGCGAGATCGCCGCGTGGTGGCTCATCATGCGCAGCGCCGACATCGCGCTGCCGGAGGCGTACACCATGCCGTTCGCGGTGCTCGCGCTGGCGGTCGGCCTGCTGGAGCTACGGCAGCGCCCGCAGCTGGGCAGCTGGGCGGCGTACGGGCCGGCGCTGATCGCGGGCTTCGGGCCCACCGTCGTGGTCGTGCTGGTCACCGACACCAACCCGATCCGCGAGGTCGGGCTGCTCGTCGCGGCGATCCTGACCCTCGTGATCGGCTCCCGCTACGGCCAGCAGGCCCCGGTGGCGATCGGCGCGGCGGTCACCGTCATCGCCGCCCTGCACGCCCTCACCCTGGTCGGCACGACCTGGCTGGGCGTCCTGGTCGGCGGCATCGTCCTCATCGTCCTCGGCGCCAACTCCGAACGCCGCCGCCGCGCCACCGACCGCTACAAACAACTCCGCTGACCCGCCCACCCCGCGACCGCCCCGACGGCCGGCCTCGATGGCGCAACTCTTTAAGAGTTGCGCCATCGAGGCCACCGGAGACCGCGACTCTTTAAGAGTTGCGCCAGGTGGGCTGGGCAGGGCGAGTCAGAGGGTCGCCTGGAGGGCGGCGTCCTTCTGGGCGACGAGTTCGGTGAGGCTGTGCGCGTAGTCGGTGAGCTTGGCGCGCAGGGTGGCGTCGTGCGCGCCGAGGATGCGGGCCGCGAGCAGGCCCGCGTTGCGGCCACCCGCGATGGAGACCGTGGCGACGGGGATGCCCGCGGGCATCTGCACGATGGACATCAGCGAGTCCATGCCGTCGAGGTACTTCAGCGGCACCGGCACCCCGACCACAGGCAGCGGGGTCACGCTGGCGACCATGCCGGGCAGGTGCGCCGCGCCGCCGGCGCCCGCGATGATGACCTTGATGCCGCGATCCGCCGCGGTCTGCCCATAATCGATCATGAGCTGCGGCGTACGGTGCGCGGAAACCACCCGCACCTCGTAGCTCACCCCGAACTCCGCCAGCGCCTCGGCGGCGGGCTTCATCACGGGCCAGTCCGAGTCGGACCCCATGATGATCCCGACTTGCGGCGCGGGAGTCTGCTCGCTCATGCTTCGAGGGCCTTTCCGTAGGTGAGCCAGTGGCCGGCGCGGGCGGCGCGGGCGCGGCAGTCGGCGAGGTCGTCGCCGAGGGCGGTGACGTGCCCGATCTTGCGGCCGGGGCGGGTCTGCTTGCCGTACAGGTGGACCTTCACGCCCGGCTCGGCGGCCATCAGGTGGTGCAGCCGCTCGTCGATCGACAGGCCACCGTCGGGCCCGCCCAGCACATTGGCCATGACGACCACGGGCGCGGCGAGCGAAGTGTCGCCCATCGGGTAGTCGAGGACCGCCCGCAGGTGCTGCTCGAACTGGGAGGTCCGCGCACCCTCGATGGTCCAGTGCCCGGAGTTGTGCGGCCGCATGGCCAGCTCGTTCACCACGAGCCCCGACGGAGTCTCACTCTGCCCCCCTGTTCGAGGCCCGCCTCCGGCGACCTCGAACAGTTCCACCGCCAGCAGGCCGACCACGCCCAGCTCGTTGGCGAGGCGGATGGCCAGCTCCTGGGCCCCGACCGCCACGTCCTCGGGCAGGTCCGGGGCGGGGGCGAGCACCTCGACGCAGATGCCGTCGCGCTGCACGGTCTCGACCACCGGGTACACCGCGACCTGCCCGTACGGCGAGCGGGCGACCTGCACGGCGAGTTCGCGGCGCAGCTCGACCTTCTCCTCGACGATCAGCTCGGCCCCGCTGGCCAGCAGGTCGATGATCTCCTCGACGTCGTTGACGACGAACACACCGCGGCCGTCGTAGCCGCCGCGGGCGGTCTTCACGACCGCGGGCAGCCCGAACTCGACCAGTTCCGCGGCCGAGGCGATCGGCGCCCAGCGCGGCACGGGCGCGCCCAGCTCCGACAGCTTGCGCCGCATCAGGTGCTTGTCCTGGGCGTACTGCAGCGCATCGGCCCCCGGGAAGACCTTGTGGCCCGCCGCGACCAGGGCACGGATGTGCTCGCCGGGCACGTGCTCGTGGTCGAAGGTGACCACGTCGCACGACTTGGCGAAGGTGCGCAGCGCGTCCAGGTCGGTGTGGCTGCCCAGCTGGACGTCGGCCGCGACCAGGGCCGCGGACTCGTCGACGTCGTTGGCCAGCACCCGAAGGGACTGGCCGAGGGCGATCGCCGCCTGGTGGGTCATACGGGCGAGCTGGCCGCCGCCGATCATGCCGACGACGGGAAGGCCGGTGCGAGTGTCCATCGGCAAGGAGTCTAATCAGCGCCGACGTGCCGAAGCCTTCGCGCCCTTGCGGCCGGTGGGCTGCGCCACGCGGCGGGGCGCGGACAGCGCCAGCACCAGCGGGGTGCGCTCGTCGCCCTGGCCGAAGGGGTTGCGCTCGCACAGCCGCTCCAGCAGCCCGGCGGGCGGCTCACCGGGCTGTGACCAGCCCAGCAGCCGCATGCCGCCGTCTCCGGCGCCGACGACGGCGCAGCCGGCGAGCATGGCGTACACCTCGTCGGGCAGGGTCTTGCGCAGCGCCGCGACGATCTGCTCGGCGACCCGGTCGGCGTCGCGCGGCGGCGGCACCACCGCCAGGTGCGCGGGCGGGCAGGCCTGCTCGCGGGGCGGGCAGACGGAGCGGACCAGCGGTCCGGCGAAACGCTCCGCCCACGCCCGGCGGCCGAGCCGGGCACTGAGCACCGCCAGCCCGAGCCGGACCGGGCCGCCGTGGTCGAGCGCCACCTGCATGCTCCATGGGTCGGCGAGCCCGACCGCGGGCCCGGCGAGCTTGACCAGCGCGCGGGCGTACGAGCCGGGCTCGATCTCCCAGATGGCCCGGGACAGGCCCTGGGCCACGGCGACGGGTTTCGCGGCGACGAGCAGGTGCCAGGGGCGGCGCAGCGCCTGCCGGGCGGTCTTGTCGGCGCCGTGCGCGAACTCGGCGACGTACCAGGCGAACTTCTCGGTGTAGCGGTCACCGGCGGCGATGGGCTCGGTGAGCACCGGGTGCGTGGTCCAGTCCTGCCCGGCCGCGGTGATCACCAGGGGGCCGGGCGCGGGGCGGGCGGCGGGCACGTCGGGGGTGCGCTCGTACGGGCCGAGGACCGTGGTCAGCCAGCGCTCCAGCAGATAGCGCCGCCACAACCGGGCCACGTCGGCCTCGGGTGCGGTCGGCAGGTGCTGCATGACGGCGAGCGCGTCGTGGTCGGTGCCGCCGTGGCGCGGGTACAGCAGCGCGCTGATCGTCTCGGCGCGCAGCCGCAGCAGGATCTCCCGCAGCGGCGGCTCCAGGGTGGCGGCGGCCGGGGCCGCGGCGGCGGCTCGCAGCGAGACCGGCGGCAGGGTGCGCTCGGCGAATCCGCGCAGCTCGGCGCGCAGCGCCTCGTCGGTGGTCTCCAGGTCCCGGTACGGGAAGCGCAGCGCGACGCCGTACCGGCTGGCGACCCGGTCGGCCAGGCGCGGCAGGTGCCCGACCGGCCCGCTCCAGCCCCCGGCCCCGAGCAGCGCGTCGACCTCCCCGCCGGTGGCCCGCGCCACCGCCCAGGCCAGGTAGCTCGACAGGTCGGGCATGGGTTCGCCGACGTCGGCGAGGAAGCCGTCGACGTCGATCTCGTCGGCGAAGAACGGCAGCGCCCGGTGCCGCACGTGGCCGTCGGGCAGCGGACCGAGCAGCGCCGAGGCGTACGCGGACGAGTCCGCCGGCAGCCCCGGGAAGTTGACCGAGTAGACGGGCAGGCCGCGGTGCTCGCTGCGCTCGGACAGCGCCGCGCCGAGCACCGCCGCACCAGGCAGGCCGGGGCCGAGCAGCACCCCGAGCCGTCCCTCGCCGACCGCGCCGAGCAGCGCCATCCGGCCGGTGATCGGGTGACCCCGGTGCCGGACCGGCGGGTGGGCGCGGACCACCCAGCCTTCGGTGTGCCCGGCGGAGATCTCGACGACCTGGTGCGGGAGCACCCGGCGGATGCCGTCGAAGAAGGTGGCCGCGCCCTCGTCGCAGCTGCCCACGGCCAGGAAGCGGGCGACCGTCTCCGGGTCGGGCCGGGCGGGCACGCCCGCGGCGAGCAGCGCGGAGGGCTCGCTCGCGACCAGCACCGCGCCGCGGCAACGGGCGTAGTAGAGCGGCGGGCCGTCGCCGTTGCGGGCCAGCACCAGTCCGTCCGGGTCGGCCATGATCAGGGTGTACGGGTCGGGGCCGCCGACCAGGCCCAGCGGCCCGCGCTCGGCGTACCGGTTGGCCAGGGTGCTCAGCTCGACGATGCCGTCGACGATCAGCGTGGTGGTGTCCAGCCGGTGCACGATCGGCATCGCCGCCCGGATCAGGAGCTTCGCGGAGCCGCAGACGCCGCGGGCCTCCTCGGAGCCGCGCGGGGCGAGCGCGCGGGACAGTGCGGTGAGCGTGTCGGTGGAGCTGCGATCGGAGCCGAAGCTCAGCAGGGCGGCCAGACCGGCCACGCGACCATCTCCTCAGGGAAGGCTGGGCGACAGTGGCGGCACGGGGCACGCCACGCGGGGGAAGCCTCAGCCTAGCCAGGATTGTCCGTTTGGCCGTTCATATCGCACTATCAGGCGAGAATTGTCGCCAGTTCGACAGTCGTCGTCACCGGACGGTCGCAGACGAATCCCCGGCAGACGTACGCCGTGGGCTGGTCACCGACCATCGTCCGGCCCGCCAGCAGCGGCACGCCCGGCGCGTCCGGGTGACCCGCCACAATCACCGCTCCGGGTGGCGCGTGCTCGATCGCGGTCAGCAGCAGCGGGTCGGTCTCCGGGTTCGTGGTCGCGATCGCGATCTCGAACGGCCCCGACAGCAGCGCCTCCGCCCCCGCGGCCGCGTACCCGGCGAAGCGCGGATGCCGGGCCAGCAGCGGCACCACCGTGGACAGCGCCCGCTCGGCCATCTCGTGCCAGCGCGGCTCCCCGCTCAGCGCGGCATAGCTCAGCAGCGCGGTGACCAGCGACGACAGCCCCGACGGGGTGGCGTTGTCGGTCGGGTCCGCGGGCCGGATCACCAGCTGCTCCGCGTCGTCGGCGGTGTCGTGGAAGCCGCCCTGCCCGTCCCGGAACCGCTCTCCCGCCGTGTCCAGCAGCCGCCCCGCCGCCTCCAGCCAGCGCCCGTCGCCGGTGACCTGGTGCAGCGCGCAGAACGCCTCGGCCACGCAGCCGTAGTCCTCCAGCACCCCCGCCGGCTGCCCGACGACACCGTCCCGGGACACCCGGCGCAGCCGCCCGTCGACGACGTGCCGCGTCAGCAGCAGCTCGCCCGCCTCCACGGCGATCGACCGGAAGTCCACGTTCTCCACGTCGGCGACGTCGCCGACCTCGGTGTAGTTGCGCCAGAACTCGCACAGCGCGGTGATCGCCAGCCCGTTCCAGGCCGCGACCACCTTGTCGTCGCGCATCGGCTGCGGCCGCTCCCGGCGCGCGGCCATCATCAGCCCGCGCACCCGCTCCCAGCGCTGCTGCACCTCCGGCGCGACGTCGTCGATGTCGCGCTTGAGCACCAGCACCGACGTGCCGTGCTCGAACGTGCCCGCGCCGGTCACCCCGAACAGGTCCGCCGCGAACTTCGCGTCGTCCTCCCCCAGCACCTCGACCAGTTGCGCCGGGGTCCACGAGTACGTCGTGCCCTCCACGCCCTCGGTGTCGGCGTCCAGCGCCGAGGCGAAGCCGCCCTCGGCCGTCTGCAGGTCGTTGACCAGGAACATGGCCGTCTCGGTGGCGATGCGCTGCGCCATCGGGTCGGCGGTCAGCCGCCAGATCTCGTTGTACACCCGCAGCAGCAGCGCGTTGTCGTACAGCATCTTCTCGAAGTGCGGCACCGTCCACGTCGCGTCCACCGCGTACCGGTGGAACCCACCGGCGAGCTGGTCGTAGATGCCGCCCCGGGCCATCGCCTCGCCGGTGTGGCGCACCAGCTCCAGCGCGTCGGCGTCCTTGGCCCGCTGGTGGTGGCGCAGCAGGAACAGCATCAGCATGTGCGGCGGGAACTTCGGCGCGCCCCCGAAACCGCCCCGCACGCTGTCGTAGTCGGCGCGCAGCCGCTCCACCGCGTGGTCCAGCAGCTCCTTGGTGATCTCGCCGCCGCCCTCGAGCGGGTTGCGCGCGATCGCCTCGACCACCGCGTCGCCCTGCTCCAGCACCTGGGTGCGCTGATCCCGCCAGGCCTCGGTGACCGCCTCCAGCAGCCGGGTGAACTGCGCCTTCGGGTAGTACGTGCCGCACAGGAACGGCTTGCCGTCAGGCGCGGCGAACACCGTCATCGGCCAGCCGCCCTGCCCGGTCATCGCCTGCGTCGCCGACATGTAGACCGCGTCCACGTCGGGCCGCTCCTCGCGGTCCACCTTGATCGCCACGAAGTGCTCGTTGACCAGGTCACCGACGACGGCGTCCTCGAACGACTCGTGCGCCATCACATGGCACCAGTGGCAGGCGGCGTAGCCGACGGAGATCAGCACCGGCACGTCGCGCCGCTTGGCCTCCTCGAACGCCTCGTCGCACCACGGCCACCAGTGCACCGGGTTGTCAGCGTGCTGCAGCAGGTAGGGCGAGGTCGCGTCCCCGAGTCGGTTCACACGTCCCACCCTCTCACAACGCCCCGCCCCATACCCCGGTGCCCCATTTGTCGCCGAACCCCGCCGCCGGAACTGCAGTTTCGGGGAGACTGCACGAATCCCGGCCGGGATAAGCGCAGAAACCAGGAAACTGCACCTCAGCGCAGCTGCACAGTCAACGGCGGGGCAACAGATTCATGATCGCATTCCAGCGGTACGGCTGGTCCGGGTGTTCGGGGCGTAACGCGTCGCGCTCCGTCAGCAGCGCACCCCACTCCGCCAGCAGGGCCAGGTTGCGGCGGAAGCCGGGATGCGCCGCGAGAGCCGCCTTCGCGTACGGGCTGACGATCGTCGGCACCCGGAGCCCGAACACCGTGTTCAGCAGCCCCAGCGCCACGTTGTCGTTGATCCCGGCCACCCACTTGTTGATCGTGTTGAAGCTGGCCGGAGCCACGATGACAAGATCCGGACCGGCCGCCTGCCGCTGCTCGTCGGGTTTGCGGGGGCCAACGGCGATCGGGTTGCCGGTCAGCGCCTCCAGCGCCGGCAGATCCAGCCAGTCCACGGCGGTCGCGGTCGGCACGACCTGGACCGTCCACTCGTCCGCCAGCAGCAGCCCGACCAGTTCTGCCACGGCCGTCGCGGGCGGGGCCGCGCAGACGACGAGATGAGCGTTCCTCGTCAAGCGCGCACGCCCGACCGCTCGGCGAGCGCCCGCAGGCCGGGCGTCACCGTCCGGCGCTCACGACGCATCAACTCGGCGAGCAGCCCGCGTGGGCGATGATTGACATGGAGCGCCTGTGGGGCCAGCCGCTCCGCTTCCAGCAGGTGAAGGACCGCTGCCGCATCCTGCTGCCCGGATGGCGTGAAGGCAGTCGCAAGGTCAAGATGCACCTGTGCCCGCCGCCCCAGCAGGCTCGCGGGCAGCCGGGATGTGTTGATCCGCGCGGCCGCCGCGATCGCCTCCTCCGGGCGGCCGAGGGCGTTGAATATGGCGACTCGATGCAGGGCGACATTGGTCGGGCCGAAGGCCGTCCACAACTCGTTCCCATCGCGTCCGAACGTGCGGGCGACGTCAGCAGCCTTGTGCAGCCACCTCGCCGACTCGGCCGCCCTGCCGCCGCGGCCGGCGACCGTGGCTTTGAAGAGCAGCACCGTCCCCCGGGCGGAGATCGCTGCGGCGTCCTCCGGCGTGTTCGCGTGGGCGAGCTCCTCACCGGCCGAGTCGGCCGCCGCCTCGGCTTCGTCTCGTCGGCCTGGCAGGTTCAGCAATGCCGACGCGATCTGGAGTTGCGTGACAGCGCAAAGCGCCCTGTCCCCGGCGATCCTCGCACTGCTC
The DNA here is from genome assembly GCF_042663325.1 of Catellatospora aurea. Classification (NCBI taxonomy): domain Bacteria; kingdom Bacillati; phylum Actinomycetota; class Actinomycetes; order Micromonosporales; family Micromonosporaceae; genus Catellatospora; species Catellatospora aurea. The sequence continues at coordinate 140,340 of NZ_JBHTAC010000010.1, read as the reverse complement.
AACGCACGGTCGGCCACGACACGATCGAGTTCGCGATCGCCCACCTTGGCAGCGAGTTTCGACGCGGCGAGATAGGCGAGGGCCAGCAGGCGATGCGCATGGCCGCTGCCCTCGGCCTCGACCACCAGAGTCTCTGCCTCTGCGACCACTCCGGGCAGCATCCGGAATGCGGCCGCGTACTCAGCACGGTGGTACAACGTGTGCGCGGCACGGATGTCTCTCACCAGTTGGGCCGCGTCGACCGCCCGTGCAGCCCCGACGCTCCTTCGAGCGAGCAGGCTGCGCCGGAGTTCACCCGCGAGCGGATCATGCTCGGCCCCCGCGCCAGTCGGACGCGAAGGTGCGATGGGCACCACCACGGTGGCCCCGGCCAGGAGAAATTCCCGTCGCTTCATCTCCTCGTCCGCCTCCCAGGCCCGTACGAGGTCACCCTCAGCCGCCAGCTCACGGTCAAGTATGGGCACGAGTTCGGCAGGACAGCCTCGGTGCCCGAGTTCCAGGTTGTTCAGATGCGACCGGCTGAAGTTGATCTGTTCGGCCAGCCGCGCAATCGTAAGCCCCGCCCGGAGGCGCGACCGCCGAAGCAAGCTCGGAAACGTCTCATCACGAGCACCGGACACCATCTGAAACCCCCTGAAACGCGCTGCCTACTGGTCACTGCGGACAGTGACGGTGACGCTGATTTCAGGCGCGGGGTGGGGGTGGCTCGAATCCTTCCGGCCTCGCCGCCGCAATCAAGACGATAGGGGCATCCGGGAGGGACATCAATGACCGTCACCGCAGATTCGACGGGTCATGCACAGCAACCATCATCAGAGGATCGGCCGCCGGCTGCACCGCGCCGAGGTCTTCCCATGAACCTCCGCCTACCTGCCTTCGGCGCGGAAGTGGCGGCCAATGTGCGCCTGCTGGAGCGCACATCGCAGTGGCACTGGAGCAGCGACACGATGACGCTCAAGATCATCCGAGACCGACTCCTGCACGACATGCGTCTTTGTCGATGAACGGCGGGGTGAGCAGGGCGGCGGTCGAGACTGCGCGAATGCTGCTCGCGGATCACATACGTCGGCCCGATGGCGGTTGTCGCTGTGGCAGACGCTTCGACGACGAGTGCCGCCGACACCGGATGTACGCGCTGAGCACGCTCCGGCTTGCAGGCGAGGAGCCCTAGCCAGGGCCGCAGTTCTCGGGCGCGGAGTCGCACCCTCCGCACCCGGTGCCGGTGACCATGGCTCGCACCCCGGGTCCCGGCCGAGGGGCCGCCCGTTCAGCCGGGCGGCCCCTCGGGTAACCACGTTGCCGCCGGTGGGGGCGGTGTGATGGGGTCTCGGGCATGACGGGGGCGGCTTTCCTAAGCACACCGACGGCACTGACCACCGCGCAACGGGCGGCGCTCGCGCACGTCACCGGGGTCGCGACCCGGCATCGCGAACGGGCCCTGGAACGCCTCGGCGAGGTGCCCGACCTGCCCGAACTCCTGGCGGTCGTGGCCGCGCACGGGCGGGTCACCCTGAACTTCCACCCGGACCGGCTGATGTCCGACGGGCGCACCGTCGCCGAGTCGCTGGCCGCCGACGGCCGCTACCGCAGCCAGTTCGAGACCGGCGTCACCAACGGCAGCCGCACCGCTTTCCTGGGCGGCGACCGCGACCGTTGGGAGCAGGCCCTGTTCGGCGACGCATATCTCGCGCCCGGCACACTGCCCGCTGAGCGGGTCCTTTACGGCGGACTGAACCTGCTCGGGCACCCCGACGGGGCATGCCCGAGATTCGGCTCCTGCCACGTCCGGCTGCGGCCTTCGGTGAACGCCCGCTGCACGGTGACCCTGGGCGACAGCCACCTCGGCCCTACCGACGTCGGCACGCTCGCCGTCTTCGAGCCGGTGCTGGCCGGGCTCGTCGAGCAGGCCCGCGAAACCGGAGTCACGCTGGGCCGTCCCGATGCCGACCCGCTCGCGGCGCTGCGCGAACTCGCCGGGGCCGCCCCGGCCGCCGAACCCGGCCGAGCCCTGGACGACTACCTCGAAGTGCAGGTCCACGGGCCGGTGGACCTGGCGGCGGACGCCGAGGCGCTGGTGCTCGACCCGAGCTTCCGCGGCACGGCCGCCGGTGACGTGCTCGCCGGACTCGCCGCGCGACTCGACGTGGGCCTGGAGTGGCATGCCGGCTTCGAGCTGACCGCCGCCGAGGTGGGACCGGACTTCCGCGGTCCTGCGATCCCGCCCCTGGCCGCCCAGGTGTGCGAGCGCTACGCAGGCCCGCGTGGGGCCTTCGACGCCGAGCTGGTCGGCCGCGCCGCCGCCGACATGCTCCGTGACCCGCTTTCCTGGTCCCCCTGGGGCACGCCCGACGAACTCCTCCAGTACGTCAAACAGCTCTGGCACACCCTCGTGCACGCCGGCCGCCCGTTCGCGGGCCGCTGACCGACGGGCAGTTTCGAGGAAGTGCAGGTATGGACCGCTGCACTTTCCCCGAAACTGCAGCCACCGGGCGGACCGGGCGCGGCCGGCCGAACGTCGTCAGCGGCCGGACTTCATCGCCGCCAGGCGGGACTCGATCTCCTGGTCGCGGACCGAGGCGGACAGCTCCTCGAACTGGGCGTCCACGGTGGAGGCCTGGAGTTCGTCGTGGCCCTTGAGGCGGGCCTCCTCGCGGCGGACCATCTCCTCGAACCGGTTGATCTCGCTGCTCGGGTCGAGCGCGTCGATACTGCGCGCCGAGCTCTGCACCCGGCCGCGCGCCTCGGTGACCTTGGCCCGGCCGACCAGCTCGTCACGCTTGCGGCGCAGCTCGTCGAGCTTGCCACGCATCTGGGTGACACCCTGCTTGAGCTGCTCGGTGACCTGCGTCTGTTCGGCGATCATCGGGCCGAAGCTCTTCACGTCGTTCTCGTACGCGATCTGCTTGCCGATCGCGATCCGGGCGAGGTTGTCGAACTTGTCGGCGTCGGCGGCGTTGCTGGAGCGCACCTGGTCGGCCTTGGCGCTGGCGGCCTGAGCCTTGGCCTGCCACTCGGCGGCGTTCTTCGTCGCCTCCGCCGAGTCGGCCTCTAGCAACCGCAGGTTGCCGATGGTCTGCGCGACGGCGTTCTCGGCCTCGCTGATGTTCGCGGTGTAGTCGCGCACCATCTGGTCGAGCATCTGCTGCGGATCCTCGACGTCGTCGAGGATGGCGTGGATGTTGGCGCGGGCCATCTGGGTGATGCGCCCGAGGATCGACTGTGCCGCCATGATCAATTCCCCCCTGAGTGTTCCTTCTCCGGTCTCGCCCACGTGCTGGGGCCGCCGAAACGGCCCAGCACCGGCGGCGCCACGGACGCTGCCGCGCCGCCGGTCTGGTTCGCCTCGCTGGTGAGGCCGATACGGAAGCCGCCCATGCCGCCGCCGAGCATGCTCTCCAGCAGGATGCCGCCCAGCACCGCGCCACCCATGCCGCCCGCGGCCGCCGTGCCGAAGCCGCCGGGACCGCCGATGATCACGCGGCCGCCGCCGAGCTGTCCGCCGTACGCCGACGGGAAGGACCAGCGCTCGACGTCGTCGCGGGCCGAGTCGACGGCCTGCGCGGCGAGGTCGTGCGCGCGTTCTGCGGCGGCCAGCGCGGTGACCGGATCGGTGCCGCTCTCGGCACGGTCCAGCTGGGCGTGCGCCTCCGACAGGCGGGCGCGCGCCGTCGAGCCGACCGCGCCGCGGCGCGTGGTGATGAAGCCGGTCGCCGAGTCGACGGCGGCACGGGCTGCGTGCAGGGTCTGCTCCAGCTGGCGGCGGGCCTGCTCGGTGCGGTTCGCGGCATCGCGTACCCCGCCCATGGCCTCGGCCAGGCCGGAAGCGGCTGTCTCCAGCCGTCGCATCATGCCCAGCGGGTCGGTCTTCGCGCCCGCCAGCTGCGTACGCACGTCCCCGGCGACCTGATCGGCGCGGGCCACCGCGGCGGCGAGGTTCATCTGGTCCGCGCCGCCCGCGCCCCCGCTGGCCTGCATCGCGGCCTTGCCCGCGGCCGCCTCTGCCTGCACCTCGTCGAGCAGGCCGGTCACGTGCTGCCCCGCCGTGTCCAGATCGGTGGCCGCCTTGTCCAACGCCTCCAGCAGGGCTCCGGCCTGCCCGGTGGCCTGCTCGGCCCCGCGCAGCGACAGCGCCGCCTTGCCGCGGTCGCCCGCCGCGATGTCGGCGCCCGCGGCGGTGAGCTGCTCGTCGGCGAAGTCGAGCCGGGCGGTGGCCTCGGTGACGTTGCCGGCCACGGCGGTCAGCGCGCCCTCGGTGTAGCGGTCGGTGAGGCGGGTCAGCTTCGCCTCGGCCGCGGGGAGCGCGCCGCGCAGCTGCCCGGCGCGGGCCGTCAGCGACTGCGCCAGCTCCTCGGCGTTGGCCTGCATGGCACGCAGCTTCTCGAAGGCGTCCGCCTCGGCGTCGAGCCGCCGGTCCACCGTCGAACACCGGTCGACGATCTCCCGCAGCAGCCGCCGCTGGGTGGTGTCGTCCTCCGGGATCTCGTCGTCGAGCTGGTGGCGGATGCGGAACGCCGCGGCCAGCTCCTCCTTCGCGGCGGCGACCGCGGCGGCGAACGTGGTCACGGCCTCGGCCCCGTACTCGGCGGTGGCGAAGCCCAGTTCCTGCTCGCTCGTACGCACCGCGTTGTCCACGGCCACCAGCTGCCCGTTGGCGTACGTGTTCAGCTGGGTGGTGCTGTAGGCGGCGAACGGGTCGGCCGGGCCGGCCTGCTGCGGGGTGGCCTGCGCCGTCCCCTGGCCGCGCCCCTTGCGCCGCCTGGCCATCGTCAGCGCCAGGACCACGCCCAGCACGATGATCGCGAGGCAGCACAGAACCGAGAAGAGATCGACCTCAGTGGTCTGCACCGGCACGTGATCACGATATCCCCCGCAATCCCCCCGAACCCGGCGAATAGCCCTGCCTCAATCGGCCCTGGATCAGGCGGTGTGCGGGCGGGCGCGGAGGGGGCGGATGGGGCGGGCCGCGCGGGTGAGGGTGTGCAGGGCTTCGATGATCTCGTCGGCGGGCAGCGGGTGGGAGAAGTAGAAGCCCTGGCCCGCGTCGCAGCCCAGGCGGCGCAACGCGACCCGCTGATCGGCCGTCTCCACGCCCTCGGCGACGACGCGCAGGCCGAGCTGGCGGCCCAGGTCGACGACCGCCTGCACGATGGCGGCGGCCTGCCGCGACTCGGCCATCCGGCCGACGAAGGTGCGGTCGACCTTCAGCTCGTCGACCGCGATCCGGGTGAGGAAGGTCAGCGACGAGAACCCGGTGCCGAAGTCGTCCACGGCGAACCGGACCCCGAGCCCGCGCAGCTCACGCAGCACCTGGTCGGTGACGGGCAGCGGGCTGAGCACCACCGTCTCGGTGATCTCCAGGACCAGCCGGGAGGCGGGCATGTTGTGGCGGCGCAGCAGCTCGGCCACGTCCGCGGGCAGTTGCGGGTCGAGCAGGCTGCGCGGGGACAGGTTCACCGCGACGGGCACGTCCAGGCCCTGCCGGGTCCACTCCTCCGCCAGCGTCAGGGCCTGGTCGAGCACGTGCCGGGTGAACTTGCCGAGCAGGTCGCTGGCCTCGACGGCGCGGACGAAGTGTTTGGGCAGCAGCAGGCCGCGGCGCGGGTGGTGCCAGCGGATGAGCGCCTCCACCCCGGACGGCGCGCCGGTGTCCAGCTCGACCGCGGGCTGCAGGACGAGATGGAGCTGGTCGTCGGCGGCCAGGGCGGCGCGCAGCTCGGCGACCAGCGCGAGCCGGTCGGTGCTGGTCCGGTCGCGGTGCGGGTCGTACGCGGCGACCCGCGACCCCGACTCCTTGGCCTGGTACAGCGCGACGTCGGCGCGCCGCAGCAGCTCGGTGAGGTCGAACTCGCCCGCGGTCGCCACGGCCACCCCGACCGAGACCTCGGCCGACAGCGTCACCCCGGCAACCTCGGTGGGGCTGGCCAACGTCGCGGTCAGCATGCGCGCCCGGCGCTGGGCGACCAGGTTCGCGGCGCTGAGCCGGTCGACCTCGTCGTGGTCCGCGGACAGTCCGGGCAGGTCGGTGACCAGCAGCGCGAACTCGTCGCCACCGAGCCGGGCCAGCAGCTCGCCATGCCCGACGTCGCCGGACAGCCGCGACGCCGCGGTCTGCAGCAGCTCGTCCCCGGCGAGGTGGCCCAGGGTGTCGTTGACCTCTTTGAAGTGGTCCATGTCGAGCAGCAGCAGGGCGACCGGCACACGGGCGTCGAGCCCGCGCAGCACCGCGTCGCCGCGGTCCATCAGCGCGTCGCGGTTGAGCAGGCGGGTCAGCGGGTCGTGGTGGGACTCGTACATGGTGCGTTCGCGCAGCTCACGCAGGGCGCTGTGGGTGGCGGCGTCGTGCAGGGCGGCGGCCAGGGCGTCGCCGAACACGGCCAGCCGATGCTGGTCGTTGGGTCCCCAGGCGCGCTGGCGCAGCAGCCGCAGGGTGAGCACGCCGACCCGGCCGCCGGCCACTTCGAGCGCCCGGGTCACCGCGGGCGCGCGGCCCGCGTCCGCCGGGGGCGTCTCCGAGGCAGGCTCGACCAGGATCTCCTCGCCGGTACGCAGGCTGCTGCGGTATCGGGTCTGCGAGCCGAGCACGGTCAGCTCCACCGCCCGCACCGGGAACAGCGAACGGGCCGCCTGCAGGCCCTCCTGCGCCACGGCCAGCTCGTCGAGCCGGTGCAGTGAGCGGCTGGCCAGCGCGAACGCCCGCCAGGTGCGGCGCTCCTCGTCCTCGTGCACCCGGTGCACGTAGAGCTGGTGCAGCAGCCACAGCAGCGGTGGCAGCACCCAGAGCCAGCTGCTGTCCCACAACCGCACCGCGACCAGGCCGAGCGCCACGTTACCGACGATCATCACGGGCGTGCCGCGCAGCGCCTGCCAGACCACCCCGATCATGTTCTGCCCGTCGCGCACGGCCAGGTGCACCGCGAGCAGCACGGCGCTGCTGAGCAGGTAGACGAGAGCGGCCAGCACGACGATCGCGGCGGCCTGCGCCGACATGCCGGACGCGCCGGGGGCCACCGGCACCCCGCCGATCCCTACCACCAGTGCCGCGACGGCGGCGGCCAGCGTCAGTGAGGCGGCGGCCCGGACGGTCTCGACCGGGCTGGTGCGGTTGCCGGAGACCAGTGACACCACCGGTTTGGCCAGCAGCACGCCGATGCCCGCCGCGGCGGGGATCCAGGTGACCGGCACCAGGACGAAGCCGACGATCAGGGCGGCCTCGCCCCAGTCGACGTCGATGGTGGTGGAGCCGACCCGCATGCGCAGGCCGAACAGGTGGGCCAGCGTGATCAGGCCGATGAGCAGCCCGAACTGGCCGAGGTCACCCTCGTGTACGCCGACGATCGCGCCGACGCCGGCGATCAGCACCGCGCCGACGACGAGACAGGTTATGACAATGCGGACACGCGACGTCAGCGAGGCTGCACCGGACCAGCGGTAGAGTCCGTCCGCCGCCCGCGTGAGCCACCTGCCCATCCGTGCCCCCTGTCCGCGCGCACCGTAGGCGGAGGCCCGCCGTCTCCCTCTGAAGACGACACACTCTCCGCCTGACGCGACAGGCCGTGTCCGATTCCCTCGGTCCGCCTCAGCGAGGGTCCGGCGTGACGGGCGAGTCCGTCCGCGCACCGTCACTCATGCTCGCCGAATCGAACGTCTCGGGCAACCGCCTGAGCCGCTGATTCATGTTGCGAATCAGGAAAACCGTTGCAGCGGCCAGGAGCAGGATCAACAGCAGCGCCATCGGACCGGCGAGACCGTCGCCCGACCGGGTGTCGCCGAAGTTGTTGTCGGCCAGGAACTCCAGCATGTGCCTCACCTATCCGCTCCCGCCGGCGCGCGTACGCCGGCGAACAGGTCGTCCTCGGGAATCGCGGTCGCCACGGTCGACCTGACCAGCTGGTAGTCCTCGGTCGGCCAGGCCGTGCGCTGCACGGTCAGCGGCGCGCGGAACCAGGGCCCGTCCGGGTCGATCTGGGTCGCGTGCGCGCGCAGGGCGTCGTCCCGCAGCTCGAAGTACTCGCCGCAGGGCACCCGGGTGGTGATCCGGGGGGACTTGTCGCCGACCCAGTCGTCGTTGAGCCGCTCGGCGTACGGCGACTCCAGCCCGGCCGCCAGCATCGCCTCGTGCAGCGCCGTGAACTTCAGCTTCGTGAAGCTGATGTGGTAGTAGAGCTTCGGCACCTCGAAGGCCGGGCCGAACTCGGGGTAGCGCTGCGGGTCGGCGGCGGCCTCGACCGCGGCCATGGTCACCAGGTGGGTCTGGATGTGGTCCGGGTGCGGGTAGCCGCCCTCCTCGTCGTAGGTCAGCACCACCTCCGGCCGGAACTCCCGGATCAGCTTGACCAGCGGCGCCGCCGCCTCCTCGACCGGCACCCGGGCGAAGCAGCCCTCGGGCAGGCCGGACGGGTCGTCGTGGGTGTAGCCCTCGACCCAGCCCGAGTCGACGAAACCGAGCCAGGCCTGGTCCACGCCGAGGATGTCGCGGGCCGCGGCCATCTCCGCGCGGCGGATCTCGGCGATGTTCTCCCAGACGTCCGGACGGTCGAGTTTCGGGTTGAGCACGTCACCCCGCTCGCCGCCGGTACACGTGACGACCAGCACCTCCGCACCCTCGCGGGCATACCGCGCCATAGTCGCGGCACCCTTGGACGACTCGTCGTCCGGATGCGCGTGCACCGCCATCAGTCGCAGCCGCTGCGTCACCGTGCTCTCCCCACGTGCGAGAATCGACCCTGACAGTGTTCCTCACGCGTCTGACGCATCACACGAAGGACCCCCACCGGTGACCGAGACCTCCACCGACACCGCCGCCGGCCAGGCGGCCGAGCGCGCGCCGTGGCCGGCCGGACGGTACGGCCGCCGCCGTGAGCAGCGACGCGCCTCCCGCTCGACGGTGGCCGTGCTGGGCGTGCTGACCGTGCTGGCCATGACGCTCATCGGCGCACGCCTCTACCGCGCGTACGGTGACGGAGACTACACAGCGTCGGTGACGGCGTTCGAAATGAGCGACACGCAGGTCGCGGTGACGTTCATGATCCAGATGCCGGCCGACGGCACCGCGGTCTGCCTCGTCCGCGCCCGGGACAAGACCGGGCACGAGGTCGGACTGGAGGAGGTCACCGTGCGGCCGGGCCCGGATCCGGACCGCACCGTGGTGACACACCGCCTCGCGACGACGGGACGTCCGGTGACCGGCGAGGTTAAGGGCTGCCACCCGGCGTGAGTCGCTGGTAGGTTGGTAACTTCGCCCATCGCGCTCAAGGGGGCAGTTACCACTGCGGCGCATGGCCGACCGGCAACCACTTCCGAGAACCCGCAAGACCTGAGGAGAACGCCCGTGTCCACGACTGATGCCACCTGGCTGTCCCAGGACGCGTACGACCGGCTCCAGGGCGAGCTGAACGACCTCATCGCCGCCCGGCCCGCGATGGCCGCCGAGATCAACGCCCGCCGCGAGGAGGGTGACCTCAAGGAGAACGGCGGTTACCACGCCGCCCGCGAGGAGCAGGGCAAGGCAGAGGGCCGCATCCGCCAGCTCCAGGAGCTGCTGCGAGTCGCCCACGTCGGCGAGGCCCCCCGCGGGGACAGCGTCTCCATCGGCAACGTCGTCGTCATCTACTTCGACGACGACACCGAGGACACCGAGACCTTCCTGCTCGGCTCGCGCGAGATCGCGGCGACCACGGACATCACCGTGTACTCCCCCGAGTCGGCCCTCGGCCAGGCGATCCTCGGCGCCCGCAAGGGCCAGACCGTCACCTACACCGCCCCCAGCGGCGTCGACATCAAGGTCACCGTCGTCTCCTTCGAAGCCTTCGGCGGCTGACCCACCACACACGCCCCAGGGCCGGCCCGCTCCCGCGGCGCCGGCCCTCACCGTTTCCCGCCCGCCTCGCAAGATCGCCTTGATCTCGGGTGGGGTCAGGCAAAGGGGGTGTCGACGTCTACCTGGTAGCCGGCGGCGCGGAGGGCGGTGACGAGTTGGTCGGAGTGTTCGGCGCCGCGGGTTTCGACGGAGAGTTCGACCTCGACCTCGCCGAAGTGCAGGCGGGGGTCGTGGCGTTGGTGGGCCACGTCGAGGACGTTGGCGCGCTGGTCGGCGATCAGGGAGAGCAGGGCGGCGAGCTGACCGGGGCGGTCGGCGCAGCGGACGTTGACGTGGAGGTAGCGGCCGGCGGCGCTGAGGCCGTGTTCGATGACGCGGAGCAGCAGCAGAGGGTCGATGTTGCCGCCGGAGACGACGGCGACGACGGGGGTCTTCACCTGCACTCGGCCTGCGAGCAGGGCGGCCACGCCGACCGCGCCGGCCGGCTCGGCGACCATCTTGCCGCGCTCCAGGAGCATCAGCAGGGCTCGGGAGATCTCCTCGTCGGTGACGGTGACGACCTCGTCGACGAGCTTGCTGATGTGGGAGAAGGTGAGGTCGCCGCAGCGGCCGACCGCGATGCCGTCGGCGATGGTGGCGATGCTGGGCAGGCGCACCGGGCGTCCGGCCCGCAGCGCGGGCGGCACCGCTGCCGCGCCGGCGGCCTGTACGCCGATGACGGTGATGTCGGGGCGCAGCGCCTTCGCGGCGACGGCGAGGCCGGAGATCAGGCCGCCACCGCCGATGCCGGTGATGATCGTCTGCACGTCGGGGCGCTGTTCGAGGATCTCCAGGCCGACCGTGCCCTGCCCGGCGATCACGTCGGGGTGGTCGAACGGGTGGATGAAGACCGCGCCGGTGCGCTCGGCGAACTCCTGCGCGGCGACCAGCGCCTCGTCGACGGTGTTGCCGGCGAACTCGACCCGCGCGCCGTACCCCTTGGTCGCCGCGACCTTCGGCAGCGGCGCGCCCACCGGCATGAACACGGTGGCCTTGGTCTTGCACAGCCCGGCCGCCAGCGCGACGCCCTGGGCGTGGTTGCCGGCGCTGGCCGCCACCACGCCACGTGCCCGCTCCTGCTCGCTGAGCCGGGAGATGCGCACGTAGGCGCCGCGCACCTTGTAGGAGCCCGCGCGCTGCAGGTTCTCGCACTTGAGCCAGGCCGGCCCGCCGAGCTTGGCCGACAGCGGCCGGCACGGCTCGATCGGGGTGGTGCGTACGACGGACCGCAGGCGCTCGCGCGCCGCCTCGATGTCGGCCAGGCTGACCAGCTCAGGTGTCACAGGCTGATCGTGCCACTCGGCACGGCCGCGGGCACAACGGGGACGTGCGCCGCCCGGCCGCGCTCGATCCGCGCGGTCTGCGCCCCGCTGATCGACAGGATCAGCTTGACCAGGAAGAACCCGGCTAGCACGGTGGCCACCGCCTCGACCACGCCGAAGCCGAGCATGTCGTCGAAGTAGGCCACGTGCGCCGCGAAGGTGTTCGCGTCCGGTTCCATGCGGCCGCTGATCTGCGAGGTGGCGAAACTCACCACGTACCCCGCCCACCACAGGCCGGTGAACAGGCCGACCCGGCGGTGCTGGAGGCTGGCGGAGGCGACCTGGTGCATCACCCGGCACGGGATGACGAAGTTCGCGAACGGGATGAACCAGCCGCCGATCGCCCAGCCCGCGACCAGACCGGACTGCGCCTCAGGGAACGCGTCGAGGTTCACCCGCGCGCGGTACAGCCAGATGATCACCAGCACGCCCGCGACCAGCATGCCGAGCACGTCGACCCCGGTGATCGCCAGCTCGACCAGGTAGGCCCGCTGCAGCAGGTCGGTGTCGCGGTCGGCCTGGGCCTGCTCCGCCATCGCCCCGGGCACCAGGGCCAGCGCCGCGCCCAGCACGGTGAGCACCGTCGAGACCACGACCGCCGCCACCGCGGCCAGGCCGATGCCGTGCACGCTGTACAGCTTCGCGTACGGGTGGATCAGCGGCGCGGAGCGGTCCAGCCCGCAGGCACGGCAGTAGATCCCGGTCGCCGGATTGACGGCGGAGCAATGTGGGCAGGTCACGGCGTTTCTCCAGGGTCGAGGGCCCACGGAGAGTAACGGAACAACCGGCAACGCCGAAACCCGCCCCAGCTCAGCCAGGATCACCCGGTTCCACGCCAGTCACGTTGCGTGCAAGAGAGTTAAGAAGGGCACCTTCCACAACGCATAGCGAGTGGAAGGTGCCCTTCTTTCCTCAGTTCGGGCGGGGGAAGCCGGGGGCGTGGCGGCGCCAGGGGGCGGCCAGTTCGATCTGGCCGGCGACCGCCAGGAGCAGCAGTTCGGTGCCGGGCGGGCCGACCAGCTGCACGGCGGCGGGCAGGCCGTCGGGGCGAACGCCGACGGGCAGGGTCATCGCGGGGAAACCGGTGATGTTCCAGGGGGCGGCGAACGGGGCGTTGCGCACGTTGGCCACCACGTTGGTCAGCCAGCCTCGGCGGTGCCAGTCGCCGGCCTTCAGGGGCGGCCCGGCGAGCACCGGCGTGAGCAGCAGGTCCACGCCGTTGGTGGCGAAGAATTCCAGGCAGCGGTCACGGAACTGGGTGCGGTCCTGCTCGCGCACGAGGCCGCGCCGCCACGCCCAGCCGCCCATCGCGACGTGCCGCCGGGTGCGCTTCTGCAGCTTGGAGCGGTCGAGCCCGGCCGCCTCGACGTCGCGGTACGCCGCGGCGAACCAGGTCGCCATGCCCCGCAGCCCGAGCGAGGTCGAGTACGCCGGGTCGGCGGTCAGCGTGTCGTGGCCGCACTCGGTCAGCAGGCGGGTGGCGGTGGCCACCGCGGCCCGGTTGGCCTCGTCGGCGCTCGCCCCGGCCACCGGGGACCTCAGCGACACCGCGATGCGCAGTCGGCCCGGCTGGCTCAGCGGCTGCGGCGTACGCCCGGCCAGCACCGCGAAGCCCAGCGCCGCGTCGGCGACCGTGGTCGCCAGCATGCCGTGCTCGACCAGCCCGAACCAGTCGTCCGCGCCCAGGTTCACCGGCAGCACGCCCCGGCCCGGCTTGAGCCCGATCAGGCCGCAGCAGGCCGCCGGGATGCGGATGGAGCCCAGCCCGTCGTTGGCGTGCGCGATCGGCACCAGGCCCGCCGAGACCGCGGCCGCCGAGCCGCCGGAGGAGCCGCCGGGGGTGCGATCCAAGGCCCACGGGTTGCGGGTCACCGCGCTGTCGTCGTCGGTCACGCCCCACAGCCCCAGCTCGGGCATCCGGGTCGTGCCGAGGACCACCGCGCCCGCGCCGCGCAGCCTGCGTACCAGCTCATGGTCCTGCTCGGCGACGGCCTGGCGCGCGCCCGCGGACCCGTGCCACGTCGGCAGCCCGGCGACCGGGGTGTTCTCCTTGACCGCGATCGGCACCCCGGCCAGCGGCAGGTTGGCCATGTCACTCTGGTCGTCGACCTTCTCCGCCTCGGCGGCCGCCTCCGCGGCCCGCACGGTGCGGAACGCCGCCACCACCGGGTCGGCACCGGTCAGGTAGTCGAGGTGATCGGCCACGACCTGCGTCGCCGACGTGTCACCGCGCCGCACGGCTCGCGCGATCTGCTTGGCGGTGGCGCCGACCCAGGTGTCCGCCATGTCTTTCCTCCACCACGTCGTGAGCCAGAAAACCGGGGCTCCAGTATGGAGTGCCGTGACGCGTCGTGAGCAACTGGAGCCTTGCCGCGACGGATTTCGTTGGCGATGCTGGGCTGATGCAGCCGGAACAGAATGGTCGTGATTGGACCGCCCCCCTTGTGGTCGGCGTGGTGCTGCTCGTCGTCGTGCTCGTGGTGTGCCTCGGCGGGGGCGCGGCGGCATATCTGCTGACCCGGCGGGCTTCCGGCCCCGCGCCGTCCCCGTCGGCCTCGCCGTCGCCGAGTCCCGTCGCCGTGCTGCCGTCCCCGGTGCCGGTCTCGCCCGCGCGATGCCTGATCGGACAGTGGCGGGAGACGTCGTACACCTCCAGCGCCGAGATCTTCGGGGTGACCGTGCAGCTGACCGGGGCAGGCACGCTGCTGAGCTACGGCGCGGACGGCACCCTGGTCACCGTGGACAAGGTCACCCGCAAGGGCACCCGCAACGGCGACCGCTACGAGGTGGTCCACAACGGCACCACGCGCCTTAACTACGAGGCCGACGACGAGATGATCAGCTACAGCAACGCGTCCGCCTCGGGCACCACCACGTGGAAGATCAACGGCAGCGTCCGCGACCGCGAGAACCTCAGCACCACGATCACCCCCGACCGCTACACCTGCAAAGGCGACAAACTTCGCATCTACGGCGACAGCTACTCCATCGAGGCCGACCGCATCCGCCCACCCGGCCGCCCGGTCTGACCTGCCCTCAACCAGAAGAAGATCGCTGTTTCGGGGTCAAGACCTGCGGTTCAACCGGAGGTTTGACCCGAAACAGCGATCTTCTTCGGAAACGGCGCGGGGGTCCGTCAGCCCAGCGCGGTGGCCAGGTCGGCGAGCAGGTCGTCGATGGTCTCGATGCCCACGGACAGGCGGATGAGGTCGGCGGGGACCTCCAGCTCGGAGCCCGCGACGCTGGCGTGCGTCATCTTGCCCGGGTGCTCGATCAGCGACTCGATGCCGCCCAGCGACTCGGCCAGGGTGAACACCTTCGTCGTGTTGCACACCCGCTCGGCGGCCTCGGGGTCGCCCATCCGGAAGCTGATCATGCCGCCGTACCGGCGCATCTGCTTGGTGGCCAGCTCGTGGCCGGGGTGTTCGGGCAGGCCCGGGTAGAGCACCTGCTTCACCTTCGGGTGCCGGGTCAGGAACTCGGCCACCTTCTCGGCGTTGTCGCAGTGCCGCTCCATGCGCACGGCCAGGGTCTTCACCCCGCGCAGCGTCAGCCAGGCGTCGAACGGACCGTTCACCGCGCCCATCGCGTTCTGGTGGAGCTTCAGCGCGTCGGCCAGCGCGAGATCGTTGAGCACCAGCGCGCCGCCGACCACGTCCGAGTGCCCGCCCACGTACTTCGTGGTCGAGTGGACCACCACGTCCGCCCCCAGCGCCAGCGGCTGCTGCAGGTAGGGGCTCGCGAAGGTGTTGTCGACCACCAGCAGCGCGTGGGCGTCCCGCGACACGGCCGCCAGGCCCGCGATGTCGGCGATGCCGAGCAGCGGGTTGGTGGGCGTCTCCACCCAGATCATCTTCGTGTCCGGGGTCACCTTGGCCCGCACGTCGTCGACGTTCGAGATCCGGGCCGCGGTCCAGGACAGGCCCCAGCGCTCGGCGACCTTCGCGAACAGGCGGAACGTGCCGCCGTACGCGTCATCGGGAATGATCACGTGGTCGCCGGGCTTGCACACGGTGCGGATGAGCGTGTCCTCGGCGGCCAGGCCGCTGGCGAACGCGAGCCCGCGCGAACCGCCCTCCAGCGCCGCCAGACACTCCTGCAGCGCGTCGCGGGTCGGGTTGCCGGACCGGGAGTACTCGTACCCCAGCCGTGGCGAGCCGACCGCGTCCTGCTTGTAGGTCGATGTCTGGAAGATCGGCGGGATCACCGCGCCGGTGCGCTCGTCCGGCTCCTGGCCCGCGTGGATGGCGAGCGTTTCAAACCCGTAAGACATTCCCCCAGCGTAGAGGAGCAGACTGGAGACATGTTCCTTCGCCACAAGAAGCTCGATGTCGTCAACGCCAGCGAGGCCCTGGCCGGCCGGGACACCCCGATCGTGCCGCCGGCCGAGCATTACGTGCTGGGCACCCCGCTGACCGGCCCCTGGCCCAAGGGCATGCAGGTGGCCGTCGTGGGCATGGGGTGCTTCTGGGGCGCCGAGCGCCTGTTCTGGAAGCTCGACGGCGTCTACTCGACCTCGGTCGGATACGCCGGCGGCAGCACGCCGAACCCGACCTACCAGGAGGTCTGCTCCGGCTACACCGGGCACACCGAGGCCGTGGAGATCGTCTTCAACCCGGAGATCATCTCGTACGCCGAGATCCTGCGGGTGTTCTGGGAGAACCACGACCCGACCCAGGGCATGCGCCAGGGCAACGACATCGGCACCCAGTACCGGTCGGCGATCTACGCCACCACGCCGGAACAGCTCAAGGAGGCCGAGGCCTCGCGGGACGCGTTCCAGCCGGTGGTGACCGCCGAAGGCTACGGCCAGATCACCACGGAGATCGCGATGCTCGGCGAGTACTACTACGCCGAGGACTACCACCAGCAGTACCTGGCCAAGAACCCCGACGGTTACTGCGGCATCGGCCCCAACGGCATGAGCTGCCCGATCGGCGTCGCGAAGACCGACGCCTGACGGTCCGACCCGCTCAAATGACGCCGCCGTGCCCCTCCGGGCGCGGCGGCGTCGTCGCGCCCGGAGACGCTACTGGCTGACGGTGTCGCACTCGGCCAGACGCTCGTGCAGCGGCAGCGAGTCCTTGACATCCCCGCCGACCGAGATCTGGCAGCTCACCTTGAGCGGAATGTCCAGCTGCCCGAACTTCGCCGTGAGCGGCACCGGCATCACCCTCAGGGTCACCTTGACGCCCTCGTCCACCGAGACCGTCTTGCGCCACGGAAACGTCACCGACTCGGTGACGGTCTCCCCGGAGCTGTCGACATAGGTGACCGTGCCCGTGCCGCTCTCCCCGCCGCCCGTGGCGGAGTACTCGATGTCATGAGAGGCGCCGCAGCCGGACAGCAACGCCGTCGCGGCGATGGCGGGCAGGCACAGTTTGGAAACGATCTTCGCCATGCCCATGGCAGCAGACGCTAATGCGCCCCGAGCGGGCCCACGTGCCGCCGACCGGCCGGTATCGCGTCGCCGGTCGGCCAGTGGAGATCGCGGGATCGTCAGGCGGGGGTGGTCAGGCCGTCGACGAACCTGCCCCCCGCGTAGTGGGCGAGCGCCCCGGCCACCTCGGCGGTGGAGGCGCGCAGCGACTTGACCGATACGAGGATCACCGACGGCCGACCGCCGACGATGTCGCGGTATTCCGTGGCCACGCCCAGGTCGACACCGGCGGCGGGCACCAGGACCAGCCGGGCGGTGGTCTCGGTGCGGCCCCCGACCTCCTCGGTGAACGGCTCCAGGACCAGCGCTTCCACCGCCGACCACGGCAGCGTGCGCTTGATGCCCGCCGTACGCAGGGCCAGCCCGGAGGTGTCCAGCACCACCGGTGCGGGCCGGAACGCGGCGACCAGCACGGCCAGCGAGATGAGCACCGAGAGCAGCCCGATGCCGAACAGCGCGCCGGAGCCGAGCGGGATGAACAGGAACCGCAGCTCCCAGCCGTTCATCGAGCTCCAGATGACGAAAAGCCCGGCGAGAAAGAAGAAGGCCACGCCGAGATACGGCGGGCGGGCGCGATGCAGCACCATGACGGTCTCCCCAGGACTTGTCGTTGATCGCGCCAGAACGTAGCAGCCGCCGCGACCGGGGGCAACGGTGCTGTGCGGTCACTCGTAGCAGTCCTGCTTGCCCAGCTGGAGGGACAGCTGGACGACCTTGCCCTTGTCGACCTCGATCCGGTACGCCGCCGCGTCGTTGCCCGGCACCTTGACGTAACCGCGGCCCTCGGCCTCGCCGCCCACGGCCTCCCAGGACGGGTACGCCCTGCGGACCTCGTCGACGGTGCTGCCCACGGTGATGCCCTCGGGCGTCTCCACCCCCGGGTAGGCGTAGATGGCGGCCAGGCCGAGCTTCTCGGAGAAGAACAGCCTGCCGTCGATGTCGTCCTGGCCTGTCTTCCCCGACCCGATCAGGTGGGCGTACGTCCAGCAGCCGGTCTTCTCACCGGCGGGCGTGGTGATCAGCTTGGTGGCCGCGGCCTGCGCCGGGGTCATGCCGAGCCGCAGCGCGCCGTATCCGGCAGGCCCGAGCGGGACCTCGCCCGCCGGGCGTGTGGGCGCGGTAGACGTGGCCGGCGCGGCGGACGAGGCGGCCGCGGGGCCGGTGGCGGCTCCGGTGTCGCAGGCGGCGAGCAGCACGGCCGAAAGGACCGCGGCGGCCAGTGCACCGGCGGGCCGAGCCAGGTGGGTACGCATGTTCGTCTCCCCGTGTCGTGGCAGGACGGTCGTCCTGGATGCGCACTACACGTGTTCGCGTACCCACCGGTTGCACCCTGATTTCAGCGGTCAGGCGCGCGCGTCGGTGACGGTCGCCTCGGAGGTCATCCTGCGCCGGTGGCCGACGAACCGCTCGGGGCCGGTCAGCCGCACCCGTACGGTGTGCCTGATGTCGCCGCTGGACGCGCCGAACCGCAGCTCCAGGTCGCCCGGCTCGACCAGTCGCCGCCCGTCGCGCCCGGTGTACGCGGCCAGGTCGGCGGGAACGGTGAACTCCACCCGCCGGGCCGCGCCTGGTTCCAGCGCGACGCGGGTGTATCCGATCAGCCGCTGCACCGGACGGGTGACCTGGGCGACCGGGTCGTGCAGGTAGAGCTGCACGACCTCGGTCCCGGCCCGCTCGCCGGTGTTGCGCACGGTCAGCGCGACCGTGACCGCCCCGTCGGTCGGGCAGGTCACCGTTCCCGCGTCGGCGGGCGGCTCCCAGGCGAAGCTCGTGTACGACAGCCCGTGCCCGAACGGGAACAGCGGCGTCGGGTCCACGGTGCTCACCTCGGTGGCGTGGCCGAGCGGCGGCGCGAGGTAGTTCGCGGGCTGTCCGCCCGGGTGGCGCGGCACGCCGACCGGCAGCCGCCCCGACGGCTCGACCCGGCCGGCCAGCACCCCGGCCACCGCCGGGCCGCCCTCCTGACCGGGGAAGAACGCCTGCACCACCGCGGCGAGCCGGTCGGCCCACGCGCCCAGGGCGTACGGGCGCCCCGCCAGCAGCACGGCGACGACCGGCCGTCCCGTGTCCAGCAGCGCCCCGAGCAGCCGCTCCTGCACCCCGGGCAGCCGCAGTTCGGTGACGTCGCAGCCCTCGCCGGAGGTGCCCTTGCCGAACAGCCCGGCGCGGTCGCCGAGCACCACGACGCACACGTCGGCCTGCTCGGCGCGCGCGACCGCGGCCGCGACTCCGGTGGTGTCCGTCCCGTCGACCGCACAGCCCGCGGCGTGGGTGATCGCCGCCTTCGGCAGCTCGGCGCGCAGCGATTCGAGCACCGTCGGGATGGACACGCCGAGCGGCAGGCCGGGGTGGTGCAGCCCGACGTGGCGCGGGAAGGTGTAGCAGCCGAGCATGCCGTCGGCGTCGTCGGCCAGCGGCCCGACCACGGCGATCGAGGCCGCCGGGGCCAGGGGCAGCACGCCGTCGTTGGCCAGCAGCGTCACCGACTGCTCGGCCAGTTGCCGGGCCAGTTCGCGGGCCGCGGGCGGGTCGAGGTCCACGGCTGCCGGGCGCGGCGGTGTCCAGTCCGGGTCGAGCAGGCCGAGCTCGCACTTCTGCCGCAGCACCCGGCGCACCGACCGGTCCACCAGTGTCATCGGGATGGCGCCGTCCTGCACCGCGTCGGCCAGCGGCCGCCCGTAGCAGCGCACGATCGGCAGCTCGACGTCGACGCCGGCGGCCAGGGCGAGGCCCGCCGCGGCGGTGAGGTCGCCCGCGACGCCGTGCAGCGAGTGCAGGAAGGTGATGCCGAAGTAGTCGGCGACCACGGTGCCGTCGAAGCCCCACGAGCCGCGCAGCAGGTCGGTGAGCAGCCTGCCGTCCGCGGCGGCGGGCACGCCGTCGATCTCGGCGTACGAGTGCATGACCGAGCGGGCCCCGCCGTCGCGCAGTGCCATCTCGAACGGTGGCAGCATCACGTCGGCGAGCTCGCGCGGTCCCATCGCGACGGGGCCGAAGTTGCGCCCGGCCCGCGAGGCGGAATAGCCCGCGAAGTGCTTGAGCGTGGCCACGATCCCGGCGGACTCCAGCCCTCGCACGTACGCGGTGCCGATCGTCGCGACCAGGTAGGGGTCTTCGCCGATGGTCTCCTCGGTGCGCCCCCACCGGGGGTCCCGGGACACGTCGAGCACCGGCGCGAGGCCCTGGTGCACCCCGACCGCGCGCAGTCCCTGGCCGATCGCGGCGGCCACCCGTTCGACGAGTGCGGGGTCGAAGGCCGCGCCCCAGGCCAGCGCGGTCGGGAAAATGGTCGCGCCGTGCGTGGTGAACCCGGTCAGGCACTCCTCGTGCACCAGGGCCGGGATGCCGAACCGTCCGGACGCGACGATCGCCTCCTGCAGCCCGGCCAGGCGGGCCATGCCCTCTGCCGGGGTGACCGGAGCGGTGCCGAACGGGCGGGTCAGCTGCCCGAGCCCGGCCGCGATCAGGGTCTGCCAGTCGAACCCGTCCTCGACCATGTCCTGCTGGTAGGGCGCGACGTCGTCGCCGTCCGCACCCGCGCCGGGCCACACGCTGTAGAGCTGGGCGATCTTCTCGGCCGGGGTCATCCGCGCGATCAGGTCGTCGACGCGCTGCTCGACCGGCAGCGCCGGGTCCCGCCAGGGCTGCTCGTCGGGTTCGAGATCGGCTGCGGCCGCGACGGCGGCGTCCTTGTGGGTCGACATCGCCCTGCCTGTCTTCCACCCGGAATGGCTGCACTTCCGGTAGTTTCCGGTATTCGCGCCTCACCACTGAGGCATCAGCTCACGCACCCTAACACCCTGATCCGGCTTCAGGACAAGGGTTGCGGCGCACTTTGTCACCCACGATGTCGAATTCGGAGGCTGCATCGCGGTTCCGAAACTTTCGCAACCTAGGCTTTCATTTCCGGAAAGCACGCGCCCTGCCTGAAGCACCTGGCGGTAGCGTGCCGGGCATGACGTTGACGATCCGCCGGGGCGGCACGCCCGAGGACGTGGCCGCCATCGGCGAGCTGCACGCGCTGAGCCGCCGGTCGGCGTACCGCGAGCTGCTGACCGCGCAGGAGCTGGCCGGGATCACCGTCGCGGAGCAGCAGGGCACATGGGCGCGGCGGTACGCCGCCGAGGCGGACACGCACCGCCTGCACCTCGCCGAACGCGGCGGCGCCGTGCTCGGTTTCAGCTACCTGGGTCCCGCCGGAGCCGAGGAACAGGCCCCGGCGGGCACCGGCGTGCTCAACGCGATCCACGTCCGCCCGGACGCGATCGGCTCGGGCGTCGGGCTCGCCCTGATGAACACCTGCCTGGCCGAGTTCGCCACCCTCGGCTGCCGCCAGGCGCTGCTGTACGTCGTGAACGACAACACCCGGGCGCGCCGCTTCTACGAGCGGGGCGGCTGGGTCGCCGACGGCTTCGCCCGTACCACCTCGATCGGCTCGGCGAGCGTGCCGGTCGTGCGCTACGCCCGCCCGATCCCGTGACCGCCCCGGGTCAACTGCCGTCGGTGTCGGAATCGGCGGCCAGCGCCAGCACCGCCAGGTAGCCGTCGCCGTCCTGGGTGACCTTCATCAGCTTGCTGTCCTGGAAGATGCCGTTGCCGTCGTTGAAGGTGTCCCGCCCGGTGTGCGCCGCGTACGGCGCCGCAGTGCCAGATCTCCACCACCGCGTTGGTAACTGGCTTGCACTGCTCGCTGTCCTGGACCTTCAGCACCACGCGGAGCCGGGTGCCCGCCCGGTCCTCCCGGATGTCGCTGCGGATCTTGTCCGCGTCGAAGTAGTACGGCCCCTGCGTGGTCGACGGCGACAGCTTGCACGTGTTCGCGTCCGTGAACAGGCCGGTCAGGTCCGCCGACGTGGTCGCGTCCGGCGACACCGGCTCCCCGCTGGTGGTGGTGGCCGGTGTGCCGTCCCCGCATGCGGCGAGCAGGCTGCCCAGCCCGACCGCGCTGATCCCCGCGAAGATCGACCGGCGGCTCACCCGCTGGCCCTCGTGGTCGTGTCCCATCGTCTCGTCCCCCTGTCCTGTTCCGGCGACGTCAGGCAGGCGGCGTCGGCGTTGCCTCGGCGCTTGCTGGAAGAACGCTGGACGCGTCGGGCGCGATACCCTCCCCCGGTGAAGACGATCTCCGCATGGGGGCGTCCGTGAGCCGGGAGCTGATCGTGCTCGGCACGGCCAGCCAGGTGCCCACCCGCCAGCGTGCCCACAACGGCTACCTGCTGCGCTGGGACGACCAGGGCTTCCTGTTCGACCCCGGCGAGGGGGCCCAACGGCAGCTGCTGCTGGCCGGCGCCGCGGCGAGCGACATCACCCGGATCTGCGTCACGCACTTCCACGGCGACCACTGCCTGGGCTTGCCGGGCATCGTTCAGCGGCTGTCGCTGGACCGGGTGCCGCACGAGGTGCCGATCCACTTCCCCGGCTCCGGCGCGGACTTCCTGCAGCGGCTACGGCACGCCAGCCACTTCCACGACCAGGCCCGGATCACCGAGTGCCCGGTCGACGGGGACGGCGTGCTGGCCACCGGACCGTTCGGCACGCTCAGCGCGCGGCGGCTGCGGCACCCGGTCGAGTCGTTCGGCTACCGCCTGGCCGAGCCGGACGGCCGACGGATGCTGCCGGAGCGGTTGGCCGCGCTCGGCGTACGCGGCCCCGACGTCGGCGTGCTGCAGCGGGTCGGCACGGTGGTGGCCGACGGCCGCCTGGTCAGCCTCGACGAGGTCAGCGAGCCCCGGCCGGGGCAGGTGGCGGCCTTCGTGATGGACACCGGCTGGTGCGAGGCCGCGATCCGGCTGGCCGAGGGCGCCGACCTGCTGGTCATCGAGTCGACCTTCCTGGAGACAGAGGCCGAGCTGGCCGCCGAGGCCGGGCATCTCACCGCGGCGCAGGCCGCCCGGATCGCCGCCGAGGCGGGCGTACGCCGGCTGGTGCTCACGCACTTCTCCCAGCGCCACCCGAACGCGGCGGTGTTCGGCGACGAGGCCGCGGCGCACTTCGACGGGGAGATCGTGGTCGCCGAGGAGCTGGCCCGG
Source organism: Catellatospora aurea (assembly GCF_042663325.1). Classification (NCBI taxonomy): domain Bacteria; kingdom Bacillati; phylum Actinomycetota; class Actinomycetes; order Micromonosporales; family Micromonosporaceae; genus Catellatospora; species Catellatospora aurea. The sequence continues at coordinate 117,693 of NZ_JBHTAC010000010.1, read as the reverse complement.
ATCGCGGTGCCACCCCGCCGCTGACGGGAACGGCCTAAACTCGTCGCGGCGATCCACGCCCCCCTCCTGCGCTGAACCCGGAGACACCCCCTTGAGCGAGATCAGCTCACCGAGCGCGCCCGCCCGGATCCGCCCCGCGGCATGGCCCGCCGCCGTCCGGCGGTCGCTGGCCGCCGCCTGGCCCGCGCTCGTGGCATACGCCGCCGCCCGTACCAGCGGACTGGTCGTGCTGTTCATCTGGGCCCACACGGTCGGCAAGGATGCCGTCGGCCTGCTGGGCAGCCGGGCGGACGCCGGGCACTACGTCGAGATCGCCGCTCACGGCTACCCCTCCGCGGCCGAGATCCAGACCAACGCCATGGCGTTCTTCCCCCTGCATCCGACGCTCACCCGCTGGCTCGGGGCGATCCTGCCGTTCGGCCTGCCGACCGTCGGCGTGCTGCTGACCTGGGTCATGTCGCTGGTGGCGGCCTGGGGGCTGTTCGCGATCGGCAACCACCTGCACGACCGGCGCACCGGGGTGCTGCTGGCCACGGTCTGGGGCCTGCTGCCGCACGCGATCGTCGAGTCGATGGGCTACACCGAGGCCATGTTCACCGCGTTCGCGGCCTGGACGCTGCTGGCCACCCTGCGTCGGCAGTGGGTGACCGCGGCCCTGCTCAGCGTGCTCGCCGGGCTGACCCGGCCGTCCGCCTCGGCGCTCTTCCCGGTCGTGGTGCTGGCCGCCTTCGTGGCGATCGTGCGCCGGCAGGACCGCTCCTGGCGGGCCTGGTTCGCGATGCTGGTCGCGCCGCTGGGCTGGCTGGGCTACCTGGGCTGGGTGGCGGCCCGGACCGGGCGGCTGGACGGCTGGTTCCACATCCAGCACGAGGGCTGGGGCTCGAGCTGGGACGCCGGCCGGTACACGGCGAAGATGACCGCTTCGGCGCTGTCCGAGGCGAAGGTGCCCGACTACCTGCTGGTGGCGCTCGTTCTGCTGCTCTGCGTGGCGCTGTTCGCGATCTCGGTCATCGACCGCCAGCCCTGGCAGCTGCTCATGTTCAGCGCGCTCATGATCGCCGTCTCGCTCGGCGGCTCGGGTTACTTCAACGCGAAGGCGCGCTTCCTGCTGCCCGCGTTCGCCCTGCTGCTGCCGGTCGCAGGGGCACTGGCCCGGACGAAGCCGGCGAAGATGCTCGTCATCGTGGGCACGCTCGCGGCCGTCTCCGCGTACTGCGGCGGCTACCTGCTGCTGATCTGGAAGTTCTCGCCCTAGACGAGTCGGGGCGAGGGTACGTGACCGGACTGCGGGGAACCGGAGATCACGTACCCTCGCCCACTGACGCATCTGCACGACTGGGGAGAACGCCTGGCCGGAGGCGTTGCGGAGTCGACGGAGGCATGTCGGCTCCCGCTCAGTCGTACCGATGCACGCGGCGCGCCTACGCTGGCGGAGCGCAACGGCGTCGCCGCTGGGACGGGGTCCGAGGACCACACGCCGGGGGACGGCAGGGGGTCGTCGGAACACCCTTTACTGGCTAGTCGAAGAGGCTCCTGCGGGTGCCGTTTCGCATGATGGAGCCGCCACGCTCGCCAAGATCAGCACGCCAGGCGGGTAGCGAGCGCATCCCGTTGATGTCGTGCCGCACGGTCCAGGCCTCCCGCCAGTGCCGGCTGGCCGCGGCTTGCGCACGCTCGGCGAGCCTTCGTGGCGGGCACGGCCAATGCTGACCGCACCAGTTGCACAGCTGGTCGTCGTCAGGTCTGTCGTGCCGGCCCAGCATCTGCTGCGCGTCGCGCCACAGCAGGTGATCGGTTATGTCGGAGGGTTCCCTGTGGCTGGTCTCGGTGGGTGGTGCATGGTCGACGGTGACCACGTTCCACGCTCCCCTCGGTAGCACTGCCGCTTCCGTACGCTTAGTCAACACTCACGGAAGGCAGTGCAGTCGCACAGGCTGTGCGATTGCCGCCGAAACGGGCTAACGGAACCGGCGGCGTGCCCGGTTACCAGCGATTACTGAGATAAGCAGGGCCAGCCCCACGAGCATCCCGGCGACCCCGAACCACGTCACAGGGCGTGACGCCAGCGCCATCAGCCGCTCCCCCGCGGGCTTCGGCGAAGGCTCCGCCGACCCGGTGCCGTCCGGTGCGGGACCACCCGGCCCGGCCGCGGGGCTCTCCGCGGCGGCGGACGCGCTCGGCGAGGCCGACGGCGGCGGCGCGCAGTCCAGCCCGTCCGGCAGCACCGGGGCGCCGCGGAGCAGCGCCCGCAGACCGGCGGGACGGGCCGCCACGGGAGGCAGACCGGGCCCGGTGGACGGTTCGCCGGCCGGGCCGGAGGATCTCGGCGGGACGATCGGCGACGCGGCGGGCGACAGGCTCGGCGCGGGCGACGGGCTCGGCGAAAGGCTCGGTGAGGGGGACGGGCTGGGCGCCGCGAACACCTCGGCGTACGGCGCGAAGACCACGCCGGGCGCCGGCGGACCGGTCAGCACGAGGCGGACCGCGCTCGGGAAGTGCCACACGACGCTGTCCACGGGGCCTCCGCCGAGGCCGGTCACCCGAGGCACCGCCCAGGTCAGCCGGTCGTCGACGAGCCGGGTGTCGACGTTGACGAGCAGCGGCGCGGACTCGATCGGCGAACTGCTGAGAATGAGCTCGGCGATCCGGTTGAGGTCGCCCGAGCGGATGGTGAGCACGTTGGTGCGGTCCTGGCGCAGGTGGACCAGCACCCGCGAACCGCGGGCCAGCGGCGGGGTCAGCGGGCCGCCGTCGGGGGCGCGCAGGTCGACGTTCGGCGAACAGGCGGCCAGCGCCGCCGAGCGGTCGCGTTCGGCGGGGTCCGGGGTGGGCGCGGCCACGCCGGCGGAACCGGCGGCGAGTGCCAGCGGCAGCGCGAGGAGCACCGCGAACACGGCTCGTCCCGGCGCGCCGGCATCCGTCCGGCGTACCCAGCGGCTCAGCGCGCTCGGCCTCCGCATGACCGGAGGGTAGCCCCCCGCCGCACGCCGATCGTGAATGTGGCATCCCCGACACACCGACCCGATCGCATACCGCGGGCCGCCCGCCCCACCAAGATCGGCAGACTTGCCGGGCACCTGTGCGTATCCTGACGATCGATTCACACAAGTGCCCGGCAAGTCGAGCGATCTTGGCGGAGCGGCGGGATCAGCCCAGCTGGGCGAGTAGGTCCTGGCGGGTGAGCACGCCGTGGGGCTTGCCGTCGATCAGCACCATCGCGGCGTCTGCCTTCTCCAGCAGTGCCACGATCTCGGCGACCGGCTGGCCGCCGCCGATCATCGGCAGCGCGGGGCCGACGTGCCGGTCCAGCGGGTCGTGCAGCGCGGCCGCCCCGGTGAACAGCGCGTCCAGCAGGTCCTTCTCGGCCACCGCGCCGGCGACCTCACCGGTGACGACCGGCGGTTCGGCCTTGAGCACCGGCAGCTGGGAGACGCCGTACTCGCGCATGATGTCGATCGCGTCGCGCACGGTCTCGGTGGGGTGCACGTGGATCAGCTCCGGCAGGGCGCCCTTGCTGTGCGACTTCGCGGCGAGGATGTCGGCCACGGTCGCGCCGTGCTCGTCGGTGCGCAGGAAGCCGTAGCGGGCCATCCAGTCGTCGTTGAACAGCTTCGACAGGTAACCGCGGCCGCCGTCGGGCAGCAGCACGACGACCACGTCGTCCGGCCCCGCCTGCGCGGCGACCTTCAGCGCCGCCACCGCGGCCATCCCGCACGAGCCGCCCACCAGCAGACCCTCCTCGCGGGCCAGCCGCCGGGTCATCGCGAACGACTCCTTGTCGGTGACCTCGACGATCTCGTCGCAGACGGTCCGGTCGTACGTCTCCGGCCAGAAGTCCTCGCCCACGCCTTCGACCAGGTACGGTCGGCCGGTGCCGCCGGAGTAGACCGAGCCCTCCGGGTCCGCGCCGATGATCTTCACGCGGCCCTGGGAGACCTCCTTGAGGTAGCGCCCGATGCCGCTGATCGTGCCGCCGGTGCCCACGCCAGCCACGAAGTGCGTGATCCGGCCGTCGGTCTGCTCCCACAGCTCCGGGCCCGTCTGCTCGTAGTGCGACAGCGGGTTGTTCGGGTTCGAGTACTGGTTCGGCTTCCACGCGCCGGGGATCTCCCGGGCCAGCCGGTCCGAGACGTTGTAGTAGGAGCGCGGGTCCTCGGGCGCGACGGCGGTCGGGCAGACCACGACCTCGGCGCCGTACGCCCGGAGCACGTTCTGCTTGTCCTCGCTGACCTTGTCGGGGCAGACGAAGACGCACTTGTACCCCTTGAGCTGGGCCACCAGCGCCAGCCCGACCCCGGTGTTGCCGCTGGTCGGCTCGACGATGGTGCCGCCCGGCTTGAGCAGGCCGTCCCGCTCGGCCGCCTCGACCATCCGCACCGCGATCCGGTCCTTGACCGAACCTCCCGGGTTCAGGTATTCGACTTTGGCGAGCACGGTGGGGCCGCCGGGATCGGTGACATTCCGGAGCTTGACCAGCGGGGTGTTACCGATCAGCTCGACGACGTTCTCGTAGTAGCGCACGCGTCAAGCGTAGACCGGGGTTGAACCGCCGTTAAGCGACGTCGCCGTCGATGATCGGACCGCCGACGGGCGTCTTGACGCCGTTCTCCCACATGAGGAAGCGGTCGGTCTCGCTGATCAGCGCCCCGGCGATCCAGCTCACGATGATCACGTCATCGGCCAGGCCCAGGACCAGCAGGAACGCCTCCGGAACCATGTCGACCGGGGACACCACGTACAGGGTGGCCGCCGTGATCGCCATGATCCGGCCGAGGCCGTCGTACTTGCCGCGCAGCGTGGCCAGGACCATGCGTGGCATCGCGCCCAGCCGGTCCGCCAAGCTGGCGTTGCTGCCGTTACCCGTGATGAGTGCCTTCCACAGCGCGGTGAACGCCGCGGTACGACGCAATGTGCGTCCCATCTCGCCTCCATCCGAGCGCAACCTAAGAGCGCTACCTTTCTCGCATGAGCGAGCGTTACCAGCCGACGATCCGCTGGGTACGTAGGAGCCTCAGCGAGGATTCCCCGACGGGTCTCCCGAGTGAGGCGGGTTCACTATGAGCGAGCGTACTGCGCAGGGGGCCGCGGCGGCACACCGTCGAGGCAGGGATCTGGCGCGGCTGGCCGTCTACGGCGGCGGCGCGCTGGCCGGGCTCGGCCTGGCCACCGTCGGCGTGCTGCTCGGCCAGGTCGAAGCGGCCCGGCGCACCATCCCCATCGCGCAGGCCCCACCGCCGCGCTCGGACGGCCTGTACGGCGGCCGGTTCGGCGGCGAGCCCGTGCACATGGCCATGCTGGGCGACTCCTCGGCGGCCGGGTTCGGGGCGCTGCGGGCCCGGCAGACCCCCGCCGCGCTGATCGCCACCGGACTGTCCCGCCGTCTGGAAAGGCCGGTGCGCCTGCACAGCCTGGCCGTGGTCGGGGCGACCTCGGGAATGCTGACACACCAGGTGGAAGAGGCCCTGGAGCTGAACCCGGACCTGGCCGTGATCCTGATCGGAGCCAACGACATCACGCACCGGGCCGGGCAGGCCGCCTCCGTGCGCCACCTCGCCGACTCGGTGCGGCGGCTGCGCGAGGCCGGCGCCACCGTCGTCGTGGGCACCTGCCCCGACCTCGGCGCCGTGCAGCCGATCCGGCCACCGCTGCGCTGGCTGGCCCGCAGCTGGAGCCGCCAGCTCGCCGCGGCGCAGACCGTCGCCGTGGTCGAGGCCGGGGGCCGCACCGTGTCCCTCGGCGAGCTGCTCGGACCGACGTTCTCCGCCCAGCCGCACCGGTTGTTCGCCCGGGACCGCTTCCATCCCTCCGCCGAGGGCTACGCGCTGGCCGCGTCGGTGCTGCTGCCCACGGTGGTGGCCGCACTGCGCAGCCCGGCCGGGCCGCAGCGCGTGGAAGCGGGCGCACGAACCGCCGCCGACGGGGTACGGTCGCTGCCACAGGCCGCGGTCGAAGCGGCGCGCCACGCCGGCACCGAGGTCGCCGGGGTACGCGTCGACGGCCGTGATCGCGGCCCGGCCGGCCGGTGGGCGCAGCTGCGCCGCCGCATGTGGGAGGTCGTCCGCCAGGGCGAGGCCCCCGCCGGCCTGGCGGACCAGACGAAGGTAGTGGAGCAAGCATGAGCGAGCTTGTCGAGCGCATCAGCGGGCTCAGCGGCCATGTCCGCGACGAGCGGAGCGAGGAGCGGGCATGAGTTCCGTGGCACGGAGGATCGGGAAGGCCGCCGCGATCACGCTCATCGCGGGCACGGTCGGCGGTGCGGCGCTGCTCGCGGCCGAGGCAGTGGTGGCGCGCAGCCGCCGGTACGCCAAGCCGGGGCTGGGCCTCGCGCTGCGCACCACCGTGGGCGCGGACACCGCCGCCCCGCTGCGGCTGGTCATGCTCGGCGACTCCGCGGCGCTCGGCGTGGGCGTGGACCGGGTCGCCGACACGGTGGGCGGCCAGCTGGCCGCACTGCTGTCCGGCGGCGAGTCCGGCAAGGGCGGCCCGGTGCAGGCCGTGGCGCTGTCCAGCGTCGGCGTCGCCGGATCCCGCTCGTCCGACCTGGCCACCCAGGTGGCGCGCTGCCTGCTCGGCGACCGTCCGGACGTCGCGGTGATCCTGGTCGGCGGCAACGACGCGATCACCCTGCGCCGCCCGTCCGACGCGGCGGCGTACCTGGGCGCGGCGGTGCGCCGGCTGCGTGAGGCCGGGGTCGAGGTCGTCGTGGGCACCTGCCCCGACCTGGGCGCGGCCCGCGCCATCGCGCCGCCGCTGCGCCAGGTCGTCGGCTTCCTGGGCCGCCGGGTGGCGCGGGCGCAGGTGCGTGCGGTGCACGCGGCCGGGGGCGCGGTCGTCGACCTGGCCGTCGAGACGGGGCCGGTGTTCCGCGCCGACCCGAACACGCTGTCGGCCGACCGCTACCACCCTTCCGCGGACGGCTACCGCGTGTGGGCGTACGCACTGCTCCCCGCCGTCGCCCACGCCGCAGGCGTCACTCCCCGCCTGCCCTGACCGCCCCGGGCGGGGCTGACGACTTTCTCACCCGGTCTGGTGGGCAAGTTACCGGCGAGTTAACGTTCGTTCATGTCAGATGCTGTCATCGTCGCCACCGCCCGGTCCCCCATCGGCCGGGCCGGCAAGGGCTCCCTGAAGGACCTGCGCGCGGACGACCTCACCGCCACCATCATCCAGGCCGCCCTGGACAAGATCCCGGGCCTGGACCCGGCCGAGATCGACGATCTCTACCTGGGCTGCGGCCTGCCCGGTGGCGAGCAGGGCTTCAACATGGGCAAGGTGGTCTCCACCCTGCTCGGCCTCGACTCGCTGCCCGCCGCCACGGTCACCCGGTACTGCGCGTCGTCGCTGCAGACCAGCCGGATGGCGTTCCACGCGATCAAGGCCGGCGAGGGCGACGTGTTCATCTCGGCGGGCGTCGAGATGGTCTCCCGGTATGCCCGCGGCAACTCGGACTGGCTGCCCCCGGACGCGGCCGCGGCCGTCGGTGGGAGCTGGAACAACCCGCGCTTCGAGGCGGCCCAGGCCCGCTCGGCGCAGCGCGCCGGGGCCGGCACGCCGGTCTGGACCGACCCGCGCGAGACGGGCGAGCTGCCCGACATCTACCTGACGATGGGCCAGACCGCCGAAAACCTGGCCCAGGTCCACGGGGTGACCCGCGAGGACATGGACGCGTTCGGCGTACGGTCGCAGAACCTCGCCGAGCAGGCGATCAAGGACGGCTTCTGGGCCCGCGAGATCACTCCGGTGACCCTGCCCGACGGCACCGTGGTCAGCCAGGACGACGGCCCCCGCGCGGGCGTGACGCTGGAGGGCACCGCGGGGCTCAAGCCGGTCTTCCGCCCCGACGGCCGGATCACCGCGGGCAACTGCTGCCCGCTCAACGACGGCGCGGCCGCAGTCGTGATCATGAGCGGCAGCCGGGCTCGCGAGCTGGGCCTCAACCCGCTGGCGCGGATCATCTCGACCGGCGTCACCGCGATGAGCCCCGAGATCATGGGCATCGGCCCGGTCGAGGCGACCCGGCAGGCGCTCAAGCGGGCCGGCATGACCATCGACGACATCGACCTTGCTGAGATCAATGAGGCCTTCGCCGCGCAGGTCATCCCGTCGTACCGGGAACTGGGCCTGCCGTTGGAGAAGGTGAACGTGATGGGCGGGGCGATCGCCGTCGGCCACCCGTTCGGCATGACCGGCGCCCGCATCACCGGCACGCTGATCAACAACCTGCAGTGGCACGACAAGAGCATCGGCCTGGAGACCATGTGCGTCGGCGGCGGCCAGGGCATGGCGATGATCATCGAACGCCTCGGCTGACACTCCCGCACTTCACGGCGTCGAGCCGTTAGGAAGAGCACCTTCTACAACGCGGAGCGTTGTGAAGGTGCCCTTCCTTCGTCTCAGGTGAGGGTGTGGCGCAGGGCGGCGATCTCCTCGGCGGCGGCGGTCGTGAGCTCGTGCGGCGGGGAGGTGGCGACGAGGTCGGCCACGACGACCTTCAGCTGGTCGGGCAGGGCCAGATCGGACAGCCGGGGCACGTCGCGGCGCGGCGCGCCGGTGAGGTCCGCGGCCTGATCGGCGAAACGCTGGACCAGTTTGTGCACCTGGTCGCCCTGGTCGCGCCAGCGGGCGGGGGTCCAGTGCCCGACCTGGTTGGCCAGGAGGTCGACGGCGCGCGTCAACTGCTCGATGCTCACCCCGCGATTGTCCCGGGCCGGAAAACGGACCGCCGCCCCGGGGGCGTCCCCGGGGCGGCGGTCGTCGGGTGCGCCCCGAGCGGGGCGCACCGGTCAGTCTTCCGAGAAGTAGGAGATCAGGCGCAGGATCTCCAGGTAGAGCCAGACCAGCTCGACGAGGATGCCGAACGCGCCCAGCCAGCCGTACTTGCGCGGCAGGCCGGCGGCGATGCCGTCCTCGATCTGCTTGAAGTTGACCACGAACATCAGCGCCGCGACCACGATGCAGACCAGGCTGAAGCCGATGGCGATCGGGCCGCCGTCACGCAGCGGGCCGACCGAGCCGCTGAACAGGTAGATCACGAAGTTGACCAGCATGACCACGGCGAGGCCGGCCGCCGCGCCGATGACGATCTTCATGAACTTCGGGGTGGCCCGAATGATCTTCATCTTGTACAGCGCGGCCATGGCGAGGAACACCGAGAGCGTGGCGATGACCGCCTGCAGCACGATGCCCTCGAAGAAGTACTCGTAGGCCTTGCTGATCAGGCCGAGGAAGACACCCTCGAGCACCGCGTATCCGACGATCACCGCCGCGTTGGTGACCTGGGCGAACGAGATGACCAGGCCGACGATCACGCCGAGGAACATCGACGCGTACAGCACCGGCCGCATGACCTCGAACGGCACCACGTACCAGGCGATCGCCGCGGTCGCCGCGGTCGTCGCGAGCAGGGTCACGGTCTTGACGACGACGTCGTCGATCGTCATCCGGTCGACGTGCCCGGACTGGACGACCTCCGGGTAGCCGCCCTCCGGGTAGCCCGCCGGGGCGCCCTGGCCCGGCACCGAGTACCGGGGCTGCTGCGCCGCCGCACTGATGCGGCTGAGCACCGGGTTGGAACTCTTCACAGCGGGTCTCGCCTCCTCCACAGGGAATGTGCCGACAGAGTAGCGGATCGGCGCACCTGCGGAGATCACGGTTTTTTCGAGCCTCCCGCGGGCGGCGGACCGGGCGGGGAGAACCGACCCACGCGGCGCGGTGTCGGAGGTCACCTCAGTCGGCGACGCGTGCGGCGCGCGGATGCGGTCGGACTCGACCAAGCACCCGAAACAATCACCGCGCCCGATCCTTAATGAAACCTTATGAAAAGCCTGCGAATTCACGTCACGACAGGGCGTCCATCGACCGTTACCACACCTCGCGAAATTCGGAGAGAAAAGCAGGCGACCAGGGGGTGACAGACCGTCGGGCGCTCGCTATGCTCGTCCACAACGCGCTCCAATCGCCCGCTTCCCCCGTGGCAGGCGATCGGAGCGCGTCACTATTTGTGAAGCTTTTCGCCGCGTCATTCGCGCATCGCCCACCGGGCCGCGGAAACGCCATTCGGCACACCGGCGCGGGCCACCGCACAACCTGCTGGTGCCCGGGGCGGGACTCGAACCCGCACGCCTTTCGGCAGTCGCTTTTAAGGCAACCGTGTCTGCCGTTCCACCACCCGGGCGCGTTACGCACGTTGCTGTGCCCTGACACGGTAGCGGTTCGCCCGGGCCCGAAGCACGCCCGTTGTCACTATCCGGAGAACGTGAGCACAGCGGCCGATCGGCCACGGGCGCGCGCGAAGCGCTAGGGTCAAGCGCGTGACGAGCACCGCGCCCGCCCTCACCACCGCCCCGGAGAACGCCGAACTGCCTGGCCAACGGGGTGGTGCGGACGCGTCCGCGGCAGGGCGGCCCGCCCGGCGGCACGAGTGGGCGCGCGACGTCCTGGTCGGCCTGGCCTTCCTGGCGCTGGCCGGATGGCTCACCCTGGGGCTCTGGCCGGATCCGGAAACCCGCACCCTCGCCCTGAACCCGCCCGACCAGATCCTCTACGAGTGGTTCCTGGCCCATGACACGATGCTGTGGAGCGGCGACTTCTCGCTGGTCACCGACCGTCTGAACGCCCCGTACGGGGTCAACCTGCTCGCCAACACCACGGTCATCCTGCTCGGCGGCCTGCTCGCCCCGGTCACCGCCGCGTTCGGCGCGGCCACCACGTTCGCGCTGCTGGTCGCCCTCAACCTGGCCGGCACCGCCATCGCCTGGTACCTGCTGCTGCACCGGACGCTGGGCGCGAGCCGGATCGCGGCCGCCGTCGGCGCGGCGTTCTGCGGCTTCGCCCCGGGCATGGTCTCGCAGTCCAACAGCCACCTGCACATGACCGCGCAGTGGCTGATCCCGCCGATGCTGTGGTGCGTCGTCGAGCTGGCCCGGGCGGCCCGCTCCGGCACCGCCCGCCCGCGCCGGGTCATCGGCTGCGGCGCGCTCTTCGGCGTACTGGTCAGCCTGCAGGTGTTCATCGGCGAGGAGACCCTGTTCCTCACCGCGCTCGCGCTGGCCGTCGTGACCGTGGCCTACGTGGCGATGGTCCGGCCGCCCCGCGCCGTGCTGGGCCGCTTCGCCGCCGGGCTGTCCATCGCCGTCGCGGTCGCCGTGGCACTGCTGGCGTATCCGCTGTGGGTGCAGTTCAAGGGCCCGCAGTCGGTCTCCGACGGCGTCTTCAGCCCGTTCTACTTCTCTGCCGACCTGGCGAGCTTCAGCGCGTTCTCGCCGCTGACGGTGGCCGGTGACGAGGCGGCGGCGAAGCTGACCACGGGACCGGCCGAGTACAACACGTTCCTGGGCTGGCCGCTGGTGCTGCTGTCGCTGGGGCTGCTGGTCTGGCAGCGGCGGGACGCGCTCGCGGCCGCCTGCGGCGTGGGCGCGCTGGTGATGTGCTCGCTGGCGCTCGGCCCGCAGGTCATGCTGCACGGCGAACGCACCCCGCTGCCGGGCCCGTACCGGCTGCTCATGCACCTGCCCGTGGTCGACGGCGCGCTGCCGATGCGCTTCGCGCTGGCCGCGATCCCGCTGCTCGCCGTGCTGGTGGTGCTGGCGCTGCGGCGGGCCGGGCGGTCGGACCGGCGCGGCGTCCGGATCGCCGTCCCCGCGCTGGTCGCCGCGGCGCTGCTGCCGCTGTTCCCGACCCCGCTGCCGACCGCCGACCGGGCCGCCGTGCCGGCGTTCTTCGCCGACGGACTGTGGCGGCAGTGCGCCACCGACGGAGACGTCATCGTCCCGGTGCCGCTGCCGACCCCGGAGCAGCCCCAGCCGATGCGGTACGCCACCGCGGCGCTGACCGCGTTCGCCCTGCCCGAGGGCTTTTTCATCGGCCCGCACGGGTCGAACGGCAAGGCGACCATGGGCATCGGCAAGCGCACCACGTCCTGGGTGCTGTCCGAGGTGGCCCGCACCGGAGTGGTGCCCGCGATCAACGACGACCACCGCCTGGACGCCCGCAAGGACCTGACCAAGTGGAACGCCGCCTGCGTGGTCCTGTCCCCCGGCCACCCCCGCCACGCCGAACTCCAACGCACCCTGGAAGCCCTCCTCGGCCCCGGCACCCCCTCCGGCGGCGTCCTCTACTGGCCCCGCACTTGGTGACCCCACCCCACCCGCCTCCGGCGGGCCCGCCTTCCTGCGGCCAGGGGCGGCGCGGGTGGTCAGGGCTGTTGGGTCGGTTGGGTGACCTGGGCGAAGGGGTCCATGGGCTGGTGGAGGGCGCCCAGGGAGACGACTTCGCGCTTGAGGAACAGGGCCAGGGTCCAGTCGGCGATCACGCGGACCTTGCGGTTCAGCGACGGGATGCGGCTCATGTGGTACGTGCGGTGCATGAACCAGGCGACCCAGCCCTTGGCCTTGAAGCCGTAGACGTGCGCGACGCCCTTGTGCAGGCCGAGGCTGGCCACCGAGCCGACGTGCTTGTGCCGGTACTCCCGGATGCCCTTGCCGCGCACGGTGGCGATCAGGTTGTCGGCCAGCAGGCGCGCCTGGCGTACGGCGTGCTGCGCGCTCGGCGAGCACATCTCGCCCGCGGCGGCGGTCAGGTCGGGCACCGCGGCGCAGTCTCCCGCGCTCCACGCGCCCTCGACGAGGGAGTCCCCGTCGACGACCCGCAGCGTCGGGTTACAGGTGAGCTTGCCCTGGGCGTTGCGGGGCAGGTCGGTCGCGGCGATCATCGGGTGCGCCTTGACGCCGGCGGTCCACACGATGGTGTCCGCGGCGAACTCGCCGCCGTCGGACAGCTTCACCACGCCGTCGACGCAGGACTCCAGCCGGGTGCCCAGGCGCAGGTCCATGTTGCGCTTGAGCAGCGCCTCGACGGTGTACGCGCCCATCTGCGGCCCGACCTCCGGCAGCACCCGCTGCGTGGCCTCGACCAGCACCCAGTGCATGTCGTCGGCCTTGAGCTCCGGGTAGTAGCGCAGCGCGTCGCGAGCCATGTCCTCCATCTCGCCCAGCGCCTCGACCCCGGCGAAGCCCGCGCCGACGACCACGAAGGTCAGGGCCCGCTGCCGCGTCTGCGGGTCGGTGGTGGCGGCCGCGATGTCCAGGCACTCCAGCACGTGGTTGCGCAGCCAGATGGCCTCGCCGATGGTCTTGAAGCCGACCGCGTGCTCACGCAGGCCCGGAATCGGCAGCGTACGGGAGACGCTGCCGGGCGCGACGATGATGTGGTCGTACGGGATCTCCCGGGACGGGCCCACCACCGGCTGCACCGTGGCGACCTTGCGGGAGTGCTCGACCTTCGTCACCGCCCCGTGGACGATGTTGCAGTCGCGCAGCTCCCGGCGCAGCGGCACGACGGTGTGCCGGGGGGAGATGTTGCCGGCCGCGGCCTCGGGGAGGAACGGCTGGTACGTCATGTGCGGCTGCGGGTCGACGACCGTGACCTCGGCCTCGGTCGAGCGCAACTTGCTGGACAGGCGCAGGGCGGCGTAGAGGCCGACGTGGCCGGCGCCCACCACCAGGATCCGTACAGGCTTCACACATTCACGCTACCGCCGCGACATCGCCCTGATCAGCGCCGATGCCTGTGCTCTGCCTTACAGGGGCGCGAGAAAGCGACGGCCACATGGTGCCTGATCAGGGCCGCCTGCCCAGCCGAGTGAGCAGCGCCACGGCCGCCGCGACCACGGCCAGCCCGACCACCAGCGCCACCGTCGGCGTGGTGATGTACATGCCCGGCAGCACCGTCATCAGCAAGATCGTGAGCGCCCCGGCCGCGGCCAGCACCAGCCCCGAGCGCACCGCCCAGCGCAGCAGCACCTGGTTGTCCACGATCGCGTCGTACGGCAGCACCGCCGCCAGCGCCGCCGCATTGTGCAGCAGGTAGAGCGCCGCGGCGGTGCCCAGCAGCCGCCCGGTCGACGGCTCGGCCAGGAACAGCATCGTGTCGACGAGCCACATCCCGACCGTGGCCAGCATCACCAGGGTCACCGCCACCCCGCCCGGGGCGAGCGCGGGTATCGCGGCCAGCGCCAGGAAGCCGAGCATCATCCGCGCGGGCAGCCCACCCGGGGCGGCCAGCAGCAGGCCGGTGAACGCGGCCACGAAGACCACCCCGCGCACCAGCAGCGGGCCGCCGGTGATCCGGCCCAGGTCGCGGACCTGCGCGAGCAGCTGCTTCATCGCAGCACCGCCTTCGGCGCGGCGGCCAGCCGCGACACGTCGCGCAGCACGGCGTCCAGGCTGCCCGCGCCCGCCCAGGCGACCACCGGCACCCCGTGCTCGGCGAGCTGGCCCATGGTGTTCTCCCGTTCGGCCTTCCACAGCCGGTACGACACGTCGCTCCAGGTGTTCACGGGCGGGGAGGTCAGGTCGGTGGGCAGCGTGTCCACGGCGACCACGAAGCGCCCCGAGCGGGCCAGGCCGGCCAGCATCGCCGCCGAGCGGGCGTCCAGCAGCGGGGTCAGCACGACGACCAGCGCCGCCGCGGAGATGCCCGCCGCGAGCTGCGCGCCGCCCCGCTCCTGCGCGGTCGGGCTCGGGTGGGCGTCCAGCAGCCACTCCAGCACCGTCAGGTACTGCCGCCGGCCGCTGGCCGGGCGCAGGCGGCGGGCCTGCGCGCCGTACTCCAGGACCGAGACGCGGTCGCCACGGTGCAGGTAGTGTTCGGCGATCGCGGCCGCCGCGCGTACGGAGCGGTCCAGCACGGAGGACGCGCCGCCGATGCCGCCGGAGCGGCCCGCGTCGGCCAGCAGGTCCAGCAGGACCACCACCTCGGCGTCACGGTCGGACAGCGTCGCCGCCACGTGCAGCCGCTCGGTCCGCAGGGAGACCCGCCAGTCGACGCGGCGCAGCCGGTCACCGGGGCCGAACTGGCGTACGCCCGCCAGCTCGCCGCCCTCGCCGGGTCGCCGCGAGCGGTGCTGGCCGACCAGGCCGGCCGCCCGGGGCATCGCCTCGTCGGCGTTGAACGGCTCGGTCAGCGGATACACCTTCACGCCCAGCGCGCCGGTGACCACGGCCCGGCTGACCAGCAGCCCGTCCGCGGCGACCGCGTGCGCCGACGCCGGGCCCAGCCAGTGCCGCCCCCAGCGCACGGCGGGGCCGGCCAGCTCGACGGCCGTGGCGACGCCCCGGGGCACCAGGGTCACGTAGGGCCGGTTGCCGCCGCGCCGGGACGGGCCCGCGTCGGCGGCCCCGCCCTCCAGCCGCAGCCAGGGCGAGTGCTGCAGGTGCACCACCGTCAGGTCGTACCCGGTGATGTCGCGGTTCTCCACCTCGACGGTCGCGCCGAGGTCACCGCCTTCGACGGGGAACGACTCGACCGTGGACAGCCGCAGGCCCGGCAGCGTACGCGGCCGCTTGGCCAGGGCGAACGCCACGCTCAGCGCCAACGGCGCGGCGAGGATCACCAGGTCCGTCCGGCCCAGCAGCACCGCGGCGACCAGCAGCAGGCCGGCCACCAGCACCGCCCGGCCCAGCGCCCGGGTGGGCGCCCAGTTCTCGCCGGTGTCGGTGGACGCGACGGGCTCCAGGTCGCCCTCGGGGGAGCCTGGCTGGGACATGTCAGCCTCGCAGCCCGGTCGACCGGTACGGCGGGTCCAGCAGCTCGTCCTCTAACTCCGCCAGTCGCCGCCCGGGGGCCGGCTGGCGGCCTGCCGCCGCGTGGCTCGGCAGCGCGCCGCTGACCGGGGCCGGCGTCGCGGCGAGCACCTCGGCCACCACGGAGACCGGGTCGATGCGCTTGAGCCACATCTCCGGCCGCAGCGTGATCCGGTGCGCCAGCGCGGGCAGCGCGACCGCCTTCACGTCCTCCGGGATGACGTAGTCGCGCCCGGCGAGCGCCGCGCGCGCCCGGGACAGCAGCAGCAGGGCCAGCGAGCCGCGCGGCGACGAGCCGACCAGCACCGCGGGGTGCTCGCGGGTGGCCGCGGCCAGCGACACCAGATAGCGGCAGATGGAGTCCTCGACCTCGATCTGCTCCAGGCCGGCCTGCATGCGCAGCAGCGTGGCCGCGTCGACGACCGGCTCGACCTCGGACTCCTCCTGGCGGCGCACCATGCGCCGGCGCAGCACGTTCAGCTCCTCGTCGGCCTCCGGGTAGCCGAACGACACGCGCAGCATGAAGCGGTCCAGCTGCGCCTCGGGCAGCGGGTAGGTGCCCTCGTACTCGATCGGGTTGGCGGTGGCCAGCACGTGGAACGGGGCCTCCAGGCGGTACGTCACGCCCTCGACGGAGACCTGCTTCTCCTGCATCGCCTCCAGCAGCGCCGCCTGCGTCTTCGGCGGCGTGCGGTTGATCTCGTCGGCGAGCAGCAGGTTCGTGAAGACCGGGCCGGCCCGGAAGGTGAAGTCGTGGGTGCGCTGGTCGTACAGGAACGAGCCGGTGACGTCGGCGGGCAGCAGGTCGGGGGTGAACTGCAGGCGGCGGAAGTCCAGGCCAAGCGCCTGGGCGAAGGTGCGCGCGGTGAGCGTCTTGCCCAGACCGGGCAGGTCCTCCAGCAGCACGTGGCCACCGGCCAGGATGCCCGCCAGCACCAGCTCCAGCGAATCGCGCTTGCCCACCATCACGGTGCCGACCCGGTCGAGCACCTGCTGGGCGAGACGGCCCACCTCAGCGGCGGGGATCGGTTGCATGCTCACAGTTTCTCCAAGGCATTGACGATCACATCGAGTTCGCGAGGGCTGGGCGGGCGCTTGGCCGGCACCGTGAGGAGCGTCCAGAGCGGATCACCGAGCAGCCTACGCGCGCGTTCGGGCTCGGTCGCGCGGTTCACGCCGTGGCGCTGGCGCAGCCGCTCATCGACGACCTCGGCCAGGCGCGGCTGCACCCGGCGCTGAAAGCGGGCGGCGTCGGTATGGCTCCACTCCAGGATGGTCTCCCAGCGGGCCACCGCCAGCCGCAGCCCGTCGGTGACCTCGGACTGGTCGTCAGCGACGGCCCGGCCCGCGCGCCGGGGCGGCAGCGGGGCCTTCAGCGAGCGAGCCATCCGCCACACCCCGACCACGGTCAGCGCCACCGCGAAGACCAGTGGCAGCGACATCTCCAGGCTGAACACCTGGAGCGTGATCCAGCCCGCGGCGGTCCAGGCGACCGCGAAGCCGAGCAGGCTCAGCCAGCGGGTCGCCTTCGGACGGGGCGGGCGGGCCGCGACCGGCCCCTCCGGCCGGCTGAACCCGCCGAGCAGGTCGCCCAGGGTCGCGCCGTCGTCGACGTCACCGTCCACGAAGTCGTCGTGCTCGCTGCGCTCGCTCATGAGGTCGCTCCGCTGCGGGTGCCGGCGGTCAGTTCGTCGCGCAGGCGGTGCAGGGAGGCCCTGGCCTGCAGGCGCATGTCGTCGTCGACGCGGTGGGTGGCGTAGCGGGCGCGGCGGTACACGTCGGCGAAGCCG
Source organism: Catellatospora aurea (assembly GCF_042663325.1). Lineage (NCBI taxonomy): Bacteria > Bacillati > Actinomycetota > Actinomycetes > Micromonosporales > Micromonosporaceae > Catellatospora > Catellatospora aurea. The sequence goes on along the minus strand of NZ_JBHTAC010000010.1, from coordinate 100,322 downwards.
TTGAGCACACCGGCGTCCAGACGGCGGCGGTGCAGCATGCGTACGACCAGGTCGGTGGCGGTGTCGTCGGGCAGGCGCGGCACGCCTGCCGCGGCGGCGGCCTGCTCCAGCCGCACCCAGCAGGCGATGACGGCGGTACGCGGATCGGCGGCGTCGTCGTCGAGGTCGAGCAGGCCCGCGTCCAGTGCCGCGACGACCTCCTCCTCGTCGGTCAGCTGCGCGATGCGCACCGGCGGCTTCTCCCGGATGGCCCGGCGGCGGAACTTCGTGGTCGACTTCGCGGCGGCCTTGAGCAGCACGATCAGCACGGCCGCGCCGATGGCGAGGAGCACGCCCAGCCCGACCACGCCCAGCCAGCCGGTGTCGGCGGCGTCCTCCGGCGCGGCGGACGGCGACGGGGTGGGCGTGCGGGGCGACGGCGAGGCGGTCGGGGTGGGGTTCGCCGACGCGGACTGCTCCGGCGCGGCCCGACCGATCGGCAGCACCGAGACCGAGGCCGTCGCGGCCGCGAGCATCAGCAGCGCGGCCACGGCCAGCAACGGCCACCAGCGACGCAACGCTCCCATGTTCCCCGCTCCGATTTTCGCTTCTGCCCGGCGGCGTCAGGTCGCGGCCCGACGCGGTCGAGGTCGACTCAGTCGAGGCCGGCGAGGTGCCGGGCCTGGCTCAGCACGTCGTCCAGCATGGCGGGTGTGAGCCGCCCGGTAAAGGTGTTCTGCTGGCTGACGTGGTACGAGCCGAGCAGCGCCGGTCCACGCGACGAGCTGGCGGCGCCGCCCTCCGGAAGGAAGACGGCCCCGTGCCCGAACTTCGGACGCGGCGCCGGCGGCTTGACGCCGTACACCGTGGACAGCGTAGGCCACCACGCCGCCCACGCGAACGCGCCGAGCGCGATCACCACCCGCAGAGTCGGCCGCAGCAGCGTGACCTCGCGGTGCAGCCAGGGGGCACAGGTGTCGCGCTCGACCGGCGTCGGCTTGTTGTCCGGGGGCGCGCAGCGCACCGCGGCGGCGATGCGCACGTCGCTCAGGTGCAGCCCGTCGTCGCGGGACACGCTGGTGGGCTGGTTGGCCAGACCCGCCCGATGCAGCGCGGCGAACAGCACGTCGCCGCTGCGGTCACCGGTGAAGATGCGTCCGGTGCGGTTGCCGCCGTGCGCCGCCGGGGCCAGCCCGAGGATGAGGATGCGGGCGTCGGCCGCGCCGAAGCCGGGGACCGGGCGGCCCCAGTACACCTCGTCGCGGAACGCGGCCCGTTTGGTCGCGGCGACCTCCTCCCGCCACGCCACCAGCCGGGGGCACAGGCGGCAGCGGGAGACCTGCTCGTCGAGCGCGGCCAGCTCGGCCGCCCTCGCGAGCAGGTCGGAGGCCGTCCCGGCGGGCCGCCGGGACGGGCCGTCGGCCGAGGTCACAGCTTGGTGCGCAGCAGCTCCACCGTGCGCGCCCAGGCGCTGGCCGCCGCCGAGGCGTTGTACACCTCGGGCCGGTCGTCGTTGACGAACGCGTGGTGGGTGCCGGGGTAGTCGTGCACGACGCAGGTGCCGCCGGCCTCCTCGATGGCGGCGCGGGCGGTCTTGATGCCGGGGGCGGCGGAGGTGCCGTCCTCCTCGCTGCAATGGATCATCGCGGTCTTGCCCTGGTAGTTCGACCACTGCGGGGCCATGCGCTCCCACGGCAGCGCCGGGTAGAAGCCGACCGCGGCAGTGATCTCGTCGCTGACCGTGGCGGACCACAGCGCCAGGCTGCCGCCCATGCAGAAGCCCACCGCGCCCACACCGCCCGTGGTCTCCGGCCGCCCGGCCAGGTATCGCGCGGCTCCCGCGATGTCCTTCGCGGCCTGGTCCATGGCCAGGCCCATCATCAGCTTGCCGGCCTCGTCGGGCTCGGTGGTGTGCGCGCCGTGGTACAGGTCGGGCGCGAGCGCCACGAACCCGGCCTCGGCGAACCGGTCGGCCAGCGAGATGATGTGCGGGACCAGCCCCCACCACTCCTGGATCACGATGACCGCGGGTCCACTGCCGCTCTTGGGCAGCGCGAGGTAGCCCTCACTGGTCCCCCCGTTGCTGGGGTAATCCACCATTTCACCCATTGGTCGTCCTCCTGACGGTCAGTCGTCATTGGCTGGTCGCACAGTCGTGGCGTTCCGGGTAGCCAACCACACCGGACGGTACCGGGGAAGACGACGGCGGCGTGGCGAAAGTTACGACTTATGGTCGTAACTCACCACGCCGCCGCAGAAGTGATATAGCGGGCGCGAGCTCAGCTCACTTGTCGGACAGGCAGAGGAACTTGCCCGTGGTCTTGCCCTGCTCGATGATCGAGAACCAGGAGGTCGCGTCCGGCCACTGGCCGCAGCCCGTCGCCGACTCGGCCTGGGTCGCGTTGACGCCCTCCAGCACACCCAGCACCTTGTACTTGGCCTCCGCCGAGTCGCAGCCGACGACCTTCATGTCGTCGGCGTTGGCCGCGTCGGTGATGCAGTCGCCGGCCTTGGCGATGTCGGTGGACCCGCTGAGGTACTTGTACGCCAGACCGCCGCCCAGCACGACCACCGCGACGACGATGTAGCCGAGGATCTTCTTGCCGATCCCGGCCGCGACCGTCTTGGCGCCCGAGGGCTCCGTCGCGGTCTCCTGGGCCGCCGGGACCGCCGGGGTTACCTGCTCGCTCATGCGTTTCTTTCCTTCCGAGGGGTGCCCTCGTCCGGAACGGGTCGCGGCGGGGGCGTCTTGTCTCACGTGCCGTCACGGAGACCGCGTTACCTTAGCGTTGGCTGTGAATCTTCGCGACCTGGTTGCCGGAGACCCCCGGCATGCGGTACTGACGGCCGGGAAGTGCCACCGATTCAGCGCCGGGGCATCCTCCGTTCAGCGACGGAATTTCATGCTCCGTGACGCCGACCTCTCACTTCTTGATCTGCTCCAGGCACCACACGTTGCCTCGGCCGCCCTTCCGGCCGATCCAGATCACGTACTCCGTCGTGGGGTACGCGCCGCAGGCGCTGTCGGCATTGAACTCGGTCTCGGTCTTGTCGGCGAGGACCCCGACGACCCGGTTCGCCGCCTCCGCCGAGGTGCAGTCGACCACCCGCGCGTCCTCGACGGCGGTGAAGGTGTTCACGCAGTCGCCGACCTTCGCGTTCGCGACGTTGCTCTCGACGGCCTCGACGATGTCCTTGAAGAAGCCGCTGACCGCGTCCGGCTTCACCGCGAGCACCGCGCCACCCCCGCAGCAGCAGAGCAGGAGCACCGCGGCGACGACGATGGCGATGGTCTTTCCGGTCTTGCGGCGCGGGGGCGCCGGAGCGGCGTACTGCGGGGACGGCGCCTGCCGACCGGGCTGCTCGTACATGGGAAACCTTCGTGATCGAGGGGTGTTGGCGCGGTCATTCTGTCGTGGCCGCGCGCTCCGCACCGCCCCGTCGCCGCGCCGTCCGTCCGTTCCCGCAGCCCACCGGACGGCACCGCCGACATTCCCCACCGAAAGGACGGCCCTCACGATCCACATCGGGAGGGCCGTCCTGGTCGTTCAGCGGTGCCACGGGGCCGATCACCCCGCTTGCGGACGCTCGGCCGCCCTCACTGTCCGGAAGGACTCGGCCGCGGTGCGGGCGTCCCCGACGGGGTGGCCGCGGGGGTCGGGGCGGAGACGCTCGGGGACGGCGTGCCCGACGGCGACGGTCCGGCCGACGGGGTGCCGGCGGCCGGTGTCTGCCACGGCACCGGCTCCGGCGACACGGCCACCCAGGGCAGCTGCGGCGCGGTGAGGTCGGGGCAGGACGGGTAGACGACCCGCCACTCCCAGCCGCGTCCGCCCCCGCCGGGGCCCTCCCAGCCGAAGCGCTGCGCGCAGTATCCGAGCACGACCGGGCTGCCGTCCTGGTCCACCAGGCGCGCGCCCTGGATGATCTGCCCGTCCGGGCCGAGCACGAAGACGTCGTTGACCTGCTGATACGGGTCGCCGACCCAGGATGTCGGCGTCGACTCCTGCCAGGACGAACCCACCAGCCGGTCGTCCGCCGCGACCCACAGTCCCAGGCCGAACACGACCACCACCGCCGTCGCCGCGCCCAGCGCCACCCGGTCCCGGCGACGGGTCGGCGGGACCGCCGCGGTGCGCCGGCCGAGCCAGATCGAGCCGACCACGAAAGCGGCCAGCACCAGCAGGCCGAGCACGGTGCTGCCCTCGAAGCGGGGCAGCAGGCCCAGCCCGTCGCCGTCGCGCCACAGTTGCGCCACCAGCATCACGGCCAGCCAGCCGCGCACCACCCACCAGGCCGGGCGCAGCAGGGCCAGGAACTCGCCGAGGCGCTGGTACCCGATGATCGGGCCCAGCCGGCGGTCCAGCCCCGCCCAGCGCGTCCGCGCCCGGGACGCCGCCCGCCCGGCCCAGGCGAACCGCCGGCTGGGACCCCCCGTGTGGCCCAGCGTGGCCCGCAGCTCCGCGGCGTACATGCTCGGCGGACCGAGCCGCTCGGTAAGCGACACACCGCCGCCCTCGGCCTCGATCTCCGCCGCCACCTCGGCCAGGTGTGCCGGCAGGTCCTCCAGCAGGTCGTTGCGCGCCTGCTCGGGCAGGTCGGCCAGGGCCGCGCCGACCTGCGCCGCGTACTGTGCGATCTCGACTGGCTCACTCATGCCGGCTCCCTCAGCAGGGTGTTCATCGTGGAGGCGAATTCGCGCCACACGTCGCCGCCCTGTTTGAGCTGGGTGCGGCCGGCCGGGTTGAGCGCGTAGTACTTGCGGTGCGGGCCCTCCTCGGAGGGCACCACGTACGTGGTGAGGTAGCCGGCCGCGAACAGCCGGCGCAGGGTGCCGTAGACCGAGGCGTCACCGATCTCGGTCAGCCCGGCGGTGCGCAGGCGGCGGAGGATGTCGTACCCGTAGCCGTCGTCGTCGCGCAGCACGGCGAGCACGGCCAGGTCGAGGACCCCCTTGAGCAGTTGGGTGGTATCCACGCTCAGCACAGTAGTTCGCTATGCACAGTACCGCAAGCAGCGGACTACCCCGTGGCGCGTAATCTGCTGCTCAGTCGCTGATGGAGGCGGCGATGCCGTCGAGAATGTCGTGTTCGGAGACGACGATCTCACCGAAGCCGGTCTGCCGCATGATCTCCCGCAGGATCAGCCCGCCCGCGATGATCACGTCCACCCGGCCGGGGTGCATCACCGGGATCGCCGCCCGCGTGTCGTGGTCCATCGCGGACAGCTCCGCTGCCAGCCGCTCGATCGTGGCGGCGGGCAGCACCGAGTGGTGGATCCGGGCGGGGTCGTATCGATCCAGGCCCAGCGCGATGCCGGCCAGCGTGGTGACCGTGCCCGCCACCCCGACCAGGGTGGCCGGGCCGGTGCCGACGTGGGCCAGCGCCCGAGTCACCGCGGCGTCGATGTCGGCGGTGGCGGCGTCGAGCTGCGCGGGAGTGGGCGGGTCGGTGGGCAGGTGGCGTTCGGTCATGCGTACGCAGCCGATGTCCATGCTGATCGAGCTGTCCACGGCGCGGTGTCCCCGGACGAACTCGGTCGAGCCGCCGCCGATGTCCACCACCAGGTACGGCCCGCTGCCGTCCAGCCCGGTGACCGCGCCGCCGAACGACAGCGCGGCCTCCTCGGTGCCGGTGATGACCTCGGCGGGCTGCCCGAGGGTGGCGCGGACCATGTCGTGGAAGTCCGCCGCGTTCGCCGCGTCGCGGGTGGCGCTGGTGGCCACCATGCGGATGCGGCTCACCCCGTGCGACTCGATGAGCCCGCGGTACTCCGTCAGCGCGACGCGGGTGCGCTCGATCGCGGCCGGGTCGAGGCGGCCGGTGCGGTCGACGCCCGCGCCCAGCCGCACGATGCGCATCAGGCGCTCGACGTCGTGGCCGTTCTCGGTGATCAGCAGGCGGATCGAGTTGGTGCCACAGTCGATCGCGGCGACGGCATCTCCCACGTCACCACCCTACAGGCGTTAAGAAGGTGCCCTTCCTCTACGCACAGCGATAAGCCGAGCTGCTGCTCGTCTCGCTGACGCGAGCCGACGATGCCCTTCCTTTCACAGGTGGAGGAGCATGCGGGTGTTGCCGAGGGTGTTGGGTTTGACGCGTTCCAGGCCTAGGAATTCGGCTACGCCTTCGTCGTAGGAGCGGAGGAGCTGCTCGTAGACGGGGGGCGGGACGGGGGCGCCGTCGATTTCGGTGAAGCCGAAGGAGGCGAAGAAGCGGGTCTCGAAGGTCAGCACGAAGACGCGGCGTACGCCGAGCTCGCGGGCGTCGTCGAGGAGGGCTTCGACGATCTGGTGGCCGACGCGGCGGCCGCGCCAGGTCGCGTCCACGGCGACGGTGCGGATCTCGGCCAGGTCCTCCCAGAGCACGTGCAGCGCGCCGCAGCCGACGACCGCGCCGTCGTCGTCGACGGCCACCCGGAACTCCGGCACGTCCTCGTATATCGCGACCGTGGCCTTGCTCAGCAGCCGGCGCTCCCCGCTGTACGTGTCGATCAGGCGGCGGATGCCGCGCACGTCGGCGGTGCGGGCCTTGCGTACGGTCAGCTCACTCAACGCAGGGACCCGCCGTCCACCACGGCTCGACCAGGTCGATCACCTCGTCGCCGAACGGGTTGACCCCGGGGCCGGCGGCCAGCGCGTGGCCCAGGTGCACGTGCAGGCACTTGACCCGGTCGGGCATGCCGCCCGCGGAGACGTTCTCGATCTCCGGCACGTTCCCGATCGCCTCGCGGCGGGTCAGGTAGTCCTCGTGCGCCTTCAGGTACGCGGCGCGCAGCTCCGGATCGGTGCGCAGCTGCTCGTTCATCTCCTTCATCAGCCCGGCCGACTCCAGCCGGCTGCACTCCGCGGTCGCCCGCGGGCAGGTCAGGTAGAACAGCGTCGGGAAGGGAGTGCCGTCGGGCAGCCGGGGCACCGTCTCCACCACGTCGGGCTTGCCGCACGGGCAGCGGTGCGCCACCGCCCGGGTGCCGCGTGTGGGGCGGCCGAGCTGGGCGCGGACCGCGGCGAGATCGGACTCGGTCGCCTCCTGCCGCGTCGGCGCCGGCACGAGGTCGCGATCCATGGGTGCTCCTAGTTCTTCTGCTCCGGCTCCGGGTCCAGGCGGGTCCAGAGCTTGCCGTACCAGCTGTCGGGCTCGGCGGGCGGCGGCGGTTTCGGGGTCTGGTCCTGGTCGGTCTTGCCGTCCGGGTCCCAGATCGGGATCAGCGGGGTCTGCCCCGGGGAGACCCAGAAGAAGCGGCGGCGGACCTGAGCCTTGATGTACTCGTCGTCCTTCCACTTCTCGGCCTGCCGCTCCAGCCCGGCGATGCGCTCCTGCTGCTCCAGCTGCGACTGCCGCATCGCCTCGATCTCGGCGAGCTGGGTGAGGTAGACGCGCACCGGGTAGGCGTAGCCCAGCGCCAGCGCCGCGAGGATCACCAGCAGGGCGGTGGCCCGGCCGGTGAGGCCGTGCGGGTTCGGTGCGCTGGTGCGCTTGGCCGCTCCGGCGGCGGCGGCGCGGCGGGCGGCGGCGGGACGGCTCTGCGAGCGCTCGCCCTCACGGGTGCGGACGGAGGCGGTGCCGCGCGCGCTGCCTCGGGTGCCGCCCTGGGGGCGGCGCACCGGCCCCTGCCCTCCAGGCTGTCGCCGCTGCATCACCCCTCCCCCCTGCGCGATGATCGAAGCTCCTTCCACGTCCGGCGTGGGCATGAAAGGAGCTTCGATCACATGCTAGGCCCTGTGCCGCAACAGCGTCACGGACCCGCGCGGTTGCTTAAGTTGGCTTACTTCCCGGCCGTGTAGCGCGGGAAGGCTGCCGCGCCGGCGTAGCGGGCCGCGTCGGCCAGCTCCTCCTCGATGCGCAGCAGCTGGTTGTACTTGGCGACGCGGTCCGAACGGGCCGGCGCGCCGGTCTTGATCTGGCCGCAGCCCATCGCGACGGCGAGGTCGGCGATGGTGGTGTCCTCGGTCTCGCCCGAGCGGTGGCTCATCATGGTGCGGAAACCGTTGCGGTGAGCCAGCTCGACGGCGTCGAACGTCTCGGTCAGCGAGCCGATCTGGTTCACCTTGACCAGCACCGCGTTGGCCGCGCTCTCGGCGATGCCGCGGGCGATGCGGGTCGGGTTGGTGACGAACAGGTCGTCACCGACGATCTGGATCTTGCCGCCGAGCTGGGCGGTCATCGCGCTCCAGCCGGCCCAGTCGTCCTCGGCCAGCGGGTCCTCGATCGACACGATCGGGTACGACTCGGCCAGCTTGGCGTAGTACGCGATCATCTCCTCGCGCGACTTCGCGACACCCTCGAAGGTGTACACGTCGTTGTCGAAGAACTCGGTCGCGGCCACGTCCAGCGCCAGCACGATGTCGCTGCCCAGGGTGTAGCCGGCGGCCTGCACGGCCTCCGCGATCAGGTCCAGCGCCGCGGCGTTGGTCGGCAGGTTCGGCGCGAAGCCGCCCTCGTCGCCCAGGCCGGTGGACAGGCCCTTCTTCTTCAGCACGCTCTTGAGCGCGTGGTACACCTCAGCGCCGGAACGCAGCGCCTCGCGGAAGTTCGGCGCGCCGATCGGCGCGATCATGAACTCCTGGATGTCCACGTTGGAGTCGGCGTGCGCGCCGCCGTTCATGATGTTCATCATCGGCACCGGCAGCAGGTGCGCGTTCGGGCCGCCCAGGTAGCGGAACAGGCTCAGCTCCGCGCTCTTGGCGGCGGCCTTCGCGATCGCGAGCGAGACGCCCAGGATCGCGTTCGCGCCCAGGACGGACTTGTCCGGGGTGCCGTCCAGCTCCAGCATCTTGGCGTCGATGAGGCGCTGCTCGCTGGCCTCGTATCCGATCAGCTGGTCGATGATCTGGTCTTCGATGTTGGCGACGGCCTTCTCGACGCCCTTGCCCAGGTAGCGGCTCTTGTCGCCGTCACGCAGCTCCAGCGCCTCGTAGGCGCCGGTGGAGGCGCCGGAGGGCACCGCGGCGCGGGCGATGGTGCCGTCGTCGAGACCGACCTCGACCTCGACGGTCGGATTGCCGCGGGAGTCGAGGATCTCCCGGGCTACGAAGCCTTCAATGGTGGCCACGTGTGCTCCCTCGTTCCATGTGCGCTCACTGGCGTGGTCGTCGGCAATGACATCCCCTGGCCGGAGCGGCCGGTGCGTACCCAGGCAGCCTATCGAGCCGTCACGGCGCCGGGCTCTTCGGCCGGTGGTCCACCACCCGCGCTCCCTCGGGCAGCGCGAAGACCTCCGCCGGTGGCGACGTGGAGACCCGGGTCAGCGCCTGGTCGATGACCACCCCGCCGACCACGCCCGCGAAGCTGGCCAGCACCCCGGCGGCGGTCACGCAGACGGTGAACCCGCCCGCCTCGGCGTCGGTCAGCCCGGACACCTCCAGGCAGGTCGCCTGCTGGCCGGCCAGGGTGACGTCGTGCGCCTCCACGTCGGCCTGCGACTGCAGCTGCGCGGCCTGCAGCAGGTCGGCGACGATCGGCGCGGTGACCAGCCCGTGCCGGGTCACCTCGCTGTAGCCGGTGAGCGCGGCCGGGCCGGGCGCGGGCAGCGCGCGGATCTGACAGCGCGCCGGGCGCACCGCGGTCACGCAGGACGTCTGCCCGTTCGGGTCGACCAGCAGGCGGCCGCCCGGGTAGGCGTACACCTCCCGCGCGGGCTTGGTCTGCTGCGAGATCTCGCCGCGCACGCCGCCGGCCAGCAGATACTCCGCGTGGTACGGGCGCTGCGAGGCGCGCTGCAGCTGCGCCGCCAGGTCACCGAGCAGCCGGGCGCGGTCGGGCGCGACGCCGTCGTCGGTGATGGCCTGGCAGCCGGTGAGCGCGAGCAGCGCCCCCAGCAGGGGCGCGATGGCCGCACGCCGAAATACGGAGAGTCGCGGGGAACGCGGCATGCCGACCGTATTTCGCATGGGCGACAGCCTCCCCCATCGCCCCGCCGCCGCGCAAACCCTCACAGACCGAGAAGAGTGCGCAGGTGGCGAGGGGCGGGCGAGCCGTACGACAGCATGCGGTCGTGCCACTCACGCGCCGTGACACCGGCCGGCCGGAGCCTCGCGATCTCGGCGACCTCCGCCCAGCCCACGAAGTACGTCGACAGCTGCGTCGAGGACAGCAGCGAGCGCCGCCACTTGCCGGCCGCCTCGCCCTCCTCCTGGAAGCCGCGGTCCAGCATGAGCGCCATGCCGTCGGCCTCGCTGAGGTCCTCGCAGTGCACGAGCTGGTCGAGGATCGCGTTGATGCTCGACCGCAGCTGCATCTTCAGCTGGGTGGCGCGCACCGGCAGGCCGCCGAAGCCGCGCTCGACCATCGCCTGCTCCGCGTATACGGCCCAGCCCTCGATGAACGTGCCGGAGCGGCCCAGCGCCCGCACCCGGGTGCTGCCCCGGTAGCGGCGGGCGTGCGCCAGCTGCAGAAAGTGCCCCGGCATGGCCTCGTGCACGGTCAGGTTGCGGATGGCGTGGTCGTTGTACTCGCGGTAGAACGACTCGACTCGCTGCGCGGGCCAGCCCGCCGGGGTCGGCGCGATGCAGTAGAACGTGGGCACCACCGCCGTCTCCAGCGCGCCCGGCGGGTCGCAGTAGGCCACCGCCACGCCGCGGGAGAACTCGGGCATCTCCTCGATGACCAGCGGATCGTCGATGAGGCTGATGAGGTCGTGCTCGCGTACGAACGCGGTGGTCTCCTCGACCGCGTGGTAGGCCAGCCCGACGATCGAGTCGTTGTCCGGGTGCTCGGCGGCGATCAGGTCCAGGGCCCGGCGCACCGTCTCGTCGTCGGCCTTGCCGCCGACCAGTTCGACGGCGACCTCACGCAGCTCGGCGGTGACCCGCTCGACGTTGTCCTGGGCCCGCTTGAGCACCTCCGCGGCGCCCAGCTCGGTGTCCAGGGTGTGCCACAGCTTGGCCTCCCAGAGCCGGCGGCCCAGCCGCGGGTCCCGTCCCTCTCCGCGCTCGGCCTGCGTGGCGCACCAGGCGGCGAAGTCGTCCAGTGCCAGCACCGCCTCCGCCGCGACGAGCTGCATCTGCTCGGCCAGTCCCGGCTCCTGCAGCAGCAGCCGCGGCAGCTCCTCGCGCACCAGCGCGGCGGTGCCGGCGAACTGCCCGGCCGCCGTCTCCAGGTGGATGCGGGGCGCGTCGCGCAGCACCGTACGCGCCGTGGCCAGCGCGTCGGGCACCTGGAGCAGCCGGCCGGCGAGCGCGTGCAGGCGCTGCTCCACCGGCGCGAACGGGCGCGCCATCAGCGCGTGCAGCAGCGCGCCCGGGTTGTGCCGCAGCGGGTTCCACTGGTGCGAGCGCACCTCGGTCAGCTCGAACAGCTGCCGGTCCACCAGCGAGCTGAGGATGGCGTGGTCGACCCGTTCCTCGTCGTCGAGGGAGTCCGCGTCCACCTGCGACAGCGCGTCGGCCGCGTCACGCAGCATGCCGATGTCGGCGGTGGTGCCGTCGGGCGACAGGTCCGGCAGGCGGTCGTCGAAGCGGTGGTCACCGGCCGAGGCGGCCAGCTCGGGCGACGACTCCAGCAGGGCGTCGGCGATGTGCTCCGCCAGCGGTGCGAACTCCATCGGCTCAACGTACCCGCCGCCGCGTTGATCGTTCGACTTGCCGGGCACCTGTGCGTATCTTGCCCGCGCTTTCGCCCACTTGCCGGGCAAGTCGAACGATCATGGTGCGGTGCGCGCCCGACCCCCGGCGGGGGTCAGGGTGCGGCGGCGACGGAGTCGGCGTAGCGGTGCAGCTCCTCGCGGAGGGCGGCCTCGGCGTCCGCGTCCTCGCCGGCTTGGGCGACCAGGGCCAGCAGGCGGCCGCCGAGGGTGTCGGACGGCGCGGGTTCGGGCAGGCCGTGGCGGCGGGCGCGGGAGAGCAGCTTGGCGGCCAGCGTCAGCGAGGGCAGCGACCAGGTCACGCCGTCCAGCGGCGCACGCCCGCCCTTCTCCTCGGCCTTGACGCGCTCCCAGGTGGCGATGATCTCCTCGATGTCCTCGACCGGGGTGTCCGCGAACACGTGCGGGTTGCGGCGGATCATCTTGGCCACGAAGTCACCGGCCACGTCGTCGACGTTCCAGCGCTCGTCCTCGGGCAGCTCCTGGGCGAGCTGAGCGTGGAACAGCACCTGCAGCAGCACGTCGCCCATCTCGTCGCGCACGGCCGCGTGGTCCCCGGCGACGATCGCGTCGTAGGCCTCGTATGCCTCTTCCAGCAGGTATTTCGCCAGGGTGCGGTGGGTCTGCTCGCGCCGCCACGGGTCGCTGCTCTGCAGCCGGTCGGTGACCGCCACCGCGTCGAGCAGGCGCGCGCCGGGCGGGTCCCAGGAGCCGTACATCAGTTCCAGTTCGGCGAGGCCGGGTTCGCGGGCCAGCCGCAGGCCGAGCTCGCGGGCGAGGGACTCGTCGCCGCCCGGCCCGGCCAGCCACACGGCCACCGGCTGCGCCGCGTCGAGCAGCGTCGCCGCGGTCGCGTCCGGCACCACGGTCACCGCCGCACCCGCGGCGCGCAGGGCGGCGGTGTGCTCGTTCTCCGCGCCGGTCAGCACCGGATGTGCCCGCACCACGTCCCACGCGGCCGCGGTGAGCAGCCCCGCGGGCATCCGCGGGGACGTGACGAGCAGGATGATCCGGCGGTCCGCCGTCACTGCTGGGGCTGGGGCTGGGCCGCCGGGTCCGCCGGGACCACGGCGTCCTCGACCGCGTCGGCCGGCTGGCCGAGGCCGAGGCTGAGCGCCGGGCCCTGGTTGAAGCTGAGCACGGCGAAGTTCATCGGTCGGTAGCGCGGGTTGACCGACACGTTCATGGCCTCCGCGGTGTCCTTCAGCACGTTGCGCTTGGCCAGCGCGTCACCCAGCTCACCGCTCTGGGCCAGCTGCGGGGCGACCTTGTCGAAGCTGTTCGCCGGGTCGGTCGCGTTGATCGCGCCCACCGCCACGCCGTTGTCGTAGACCTCGCGCAGCTCGGCGGGGGTCGGCTGGACGCCCTTGACCGGCAGGTTCTCGCGGCAGTTCTGCAGGCTCTGCTGCACACCGGCCAGCGCGGGCTGCCCCGGCTGGGTCTGCACGGGCGGCAGGGTCGCCTTCAGATCGGCGGCGGCGCGCTTGCAGACCTCGTCGAGCACCAGCATCTGGACGACCTGGTAACGGTCGGGCACGGCCTGCGGATCGATGTTCGGGATCTTCTCGACCTCGTCGATCAGCTGCGTCACCTGCTCCTCGGTGAACGTGGTGTTCCCCACGTACGCGGCGACGTTCGGATTCGACCGGCAGGCGGTCAGGGCCAGCAGGGCGACGGCGATGCCGGCCGCGGCGGTCAGACGGCGCACGGAATCCTCCAGTGACAGGCGCTTACGCCGCCACTCTCTCACGAACGGCGACTCCGGGAGATCTCAGGGTGGATTCAGGTGTTCGGAGGGCGCGTAGACCCCCTCCGACACGGCAGAATTCCGGCCGTGACGACGCAGACGCTTCCTCGTACCACCTCGGGCTGGGTGGGCCTGGCCCGCAGCGGGCCTGACGCAGGCCAGGGCCCCGCGGTGGTCGCCGCCGTCTACCGGCTCTGGCTGGTCGCCTTCGCGCTGAAGATGCTGGGCTCGACCTGGGACATGTCGTGGCACTTCAAGTGGCTGCGCGACGACGCGGCCCCGCCGCACCTGCTGAACACCGCGGGCACGGTCGTCGTGGTGGCCCTGGTGCTGTTCCAGGCATACCACAACGTGGGCGTCGACAAGATCGCGAAGCGTCTGATGGTCGGCGGCACGGCGACGTTCCTGATCGCCATCCCGATCGACATCCTGAACCACCGGATCAACGGCCTGGACATCACCGCCTGGAGCCCCAGCCACGCCCTGCTGTACATCGGCACCGCGTTCATGCTGCTCGGCGTCGCCCGTGGCTACTGGATCTCCACCCCGCCGAGCCGCACCCGCACCGTGGTCAGCGCCTTCATCTGGGGCTTCTTCCTGGAGAACGTCCTGTTCCCCAGCCAGCACCAGGAGTACGGCGTGCTCTCCCTGGAGAGCTGGAAGGCGGGCGCGCCCACCGCCGAGCCGATCCTGCTGCAGTTCGCCGCCGACCAGATCGGCCGCCCGGTCGACGAGATCGCGGTCACCGGCTTCGCGCTCCCGGTCGACTCCTGGGTCTACCCGGTCTGGATCACCGGCGCGGCCCTGCTGACGCTGGTCGCCGCCCGTGCGCTCGTCGGCGCGCGCTTCACGGCCACCGCCATCGCCGGCTCGTACGTGGCATACCGCCTCGTCGTCTGGGGGCTGCTGGCCGGCACGGGCTTCCCGAAGTCCATCCCGCCGCTGCTGCTGCTCGCCGGCGCGATCGCGATCGACATCGTCTTCCTGGCCTTCTCCGCCTCCCGGGGGAGGAAGCAGCTGATCCCGCAGCAGGCCGGCCCGGAGCGCGTCGCCGTCGCGAAGGGCTCGTCCGGGCTCGGCCTCGCCCTGATCGCCGCGGTCTTCGGCGCGGCCGTCGCCACCGCGGCCACCGCGGGCGCGGCCTGGCTGCAGGACTTCTTCATCGGCGCCCCGCCGATCGACTACCCCGCCTTCGGCTACGGCTTCGCCGTCCTCGCCCTCGGCTGGGCCGCCATCGCGGTCGTCACCAACCGCCGACAGGCCTGACCCCCTTTCGGCGCATAGGGGCGGGTGGGTCAGGCGAGCCAGTCGTGTTCCATGCGGACGCGGGCTTCGAGTTCGAGGAGGTGGCGTTTGGCGGGCAGGCCGCCGCCGAAGCCGACGAGCTTGCCGCCCGCGCCGACCACCCGGTGGCACGGGACCACCACGGCGACCGGGTTGCGGTTGCAGGCCACGCCGACCGCGCGGGCGGCGTCGGGCTCGCCGACCGCCCGCGCCACCTGGCCGTACGTGTGCGTCTCGCCGTACGGGATGCGGGACAGCTCGGCCCAGACCGCCCGTTCGAAGTCACTGCCCCGGCGCACCGACACGGGCAGGGTGAACTCCACCAGCTCCCCCGCGAAGTACGCGCGCACCTGCTCGGCGATGTCGTCGAGCAGCGGGTCCACCTCCTGCGCGACCTCCAGCGCGCCGAACTGCACCGAGCACAGCCCGATGTCGTCAATCGCGCAGCTCAGCGGCCCGATGGGCGTGTCCACGACAGTCCAGCGTCGGCTCATGAGCCGAGCACGTCCTTCAAGAGCTGGGCGCACCAGTCCAGCAGCGCCTGGTCGCGCAGCGGCTCGCCGCCGACCCGGCGGTTCATCGGCGTGGGCACGCTGACCTGCGAGTTCGCCGTCTTGTAGACCGAGTCGGGGTGGTAGCGCTTGAGCCGCAGCTGCTTGGAGTCGGCCAGTTCCAGCGGGCCGAACCGCACGTGCTTGCCCTGCAGCGAGATCTCCGTGAGGCCGTACGCCCGCGCGGTCATCCGCAGTTTGGCGACCGCGACCAGGTTGGCGACCGGGGCGGGCGGCTCGCCGTAGCGGTCGGTCAGCTCGGCGACGACCTCCTGCAGCGCCGCCTCGTCGCGGGCCGAGGCGAGCTTGCGGTAGATCTCCAGGCGCAGCCGCTCGGAGTCGATGTAGTCGTGCGGCAGATGCGCGTCGATCGGCAGGTCGATCTTGACCTCGGCGGCCTCCTCCTGCGCCGCGCCGCCGCCCTTGAACTGCTGCACCGCCTCGCCGACCATGCGCACGTACAGGTCGAAGCCGACGCCCTCGATGTGCCCGGACTGCTCGCCGCCGAGCAGGTTGCCCGCGCCGCGGATCTCCAGGTCCTTCATCGCCACGTACATGCCCGCGCCCAGCTCGGTGTGCTGGGCGATGGTGGCCAGCCGCTCGTGGGCCTGCTCGGTGAGCGGCTTCTCCGGCGGGTAGAGGAAGTACGCGTACGCGCGCTCGCGGCCCCGGCCGACCCGGCCCCGGATCTGGTGCAGCTGGGCCAGGCCGAGCAGGTCGGCCCGCTCCAGGATGAGCGTGTTCGCGTTCGGGATGTCGATGCCGGACTCGATGATCGTGGTGGCGACCAGGACGTCGTACTCCTTCTCCCAGAAGCCGACCATCACCTTCTCCAGCGCGTCCTCGCCCATCTGCCCGTGCGCGGCCACGACCCGCGCCTCGGGCACCAGCTCCCGGATGCGCCGCACCGCCTTGTCGATGGTCTCGACCCGGTTGTGCAGGTAGAACACCTGGCCGTCGCGCAGCAGCTCACGGTGGATCGCGGCGGCGACCTGCTTGTCGTCGTACGCCCCGACGTAGGTGAGCACCGGGTGGCGCTCCTCCGGCGGCGTGGTGATCTGGGACATCTCCCGGATGCCGGTGATCGACATCTCCAGGGTGCGCGGGATCGGCGTCGCGGACATCGTCAGCATGTCCACGTTGGTGCGCATCTCCTTGAGGCGCTCCTTGTGCTCGACGCCGAAGCGCTGCTCCTCGTCGACGATGACCAGGCCGAGCCGGTTGAACCGGGTGCTCTTCTGGATCAGCCGGTGGGTGCCGATGATGATGTCGGCGCGGCCCTCGGCGGCCATGTTCAGCGTCTCCTCGGCCTCCTTCAGGGTCGCGAAACGCGACAGCTGCCGCAGCACCACCGGGAACTGCGCCATCCGGTCGGAGAACGTGTTGTAGTGCTGCTGCGCCAGCAGCGTCGTCGGCACCAGCACGGCGACCTGCTTGCCGTCCTGCACCGCCTTGAACGCCGCCCGCACCGCGATCTCGGTCTTGCCGTAGCCGACGTCGCCGCAGATCAGCCGGTCCATCGGGGCCGACTTCTCCATGTCGGCCTTGACCTCCTCGATGGCCGAGAGCTGGTCAGGCGTCTCCTGGTACGGAAACGCGTCCTCCAGCTCCCGCTGCCAGGGGGTGTCCGGGCCGAAGGCGTGGCCGGGCGCGGCCTGCCGGGCGGCGTAGAGCTGGATGAGCTGCGCGGCGATCTCGCGGACCGCCTTGCGGGCGCGCGCCTTGGCCTTCTGCCAGTCCGCGCCGCCCATCTTGTGCAGCGCCGGCTGCTCCCCGCCGACGTAACGGGAGAGCTGGTCGAGGGCGTCGGTGGGCACGAACAGGCGGTCGCCGGGCTGGTTGCGCTTGCTGGCGGCGTACTCGATGACCAGGTACTCCCGGTCCGCGCCGTTGACCTTGCGCTGGACCAGCTCGACGTACTTGCCGATGCCGTGCTGCTCGTGCACCACGAAGTCGCCCGCGCGCAGCTCCAGCGGGTCAATGGTGTTGCGCCGCCGGGACGGCATGCGCCCCAGTTCACGGGTGCCCGTGCCGCGCCCGCCGGAGATCTCCGCCCCGGTCAGCACGGCGAGCTTCGCGGCCTCGTCGACCAGGCCCAGCCGCAGCCGTCCGCAGCTCACCACGACCTGGCCCGGGTCCGGCAGGTCGGCGATCTGCTCGACCAGCACCGCGCCGACGCCGGCGTCGCGCAGCACCTCGACCGAACGCTGCGCCGGGCCGTGGCCCTCGAAGACCAGCGCCACCCGCCAGCCGTCGGCCAGCCAGCCCTTCACGTCGGCGATCACCTTCGCGGTGTCGCCGTGGTACACCGTCGGCTGGGTCGCCGACCAGGTCAGCACGGCTCCGGTGTCCGGCGCGACCTCGACCTCGGGGGTGTCCAGCCACGGCTCGTCGGCCGCCTTCTCAGTGGCCACCAGGCCGAACGGGGACGTCGTCCACCAGGGCAGGTCCAGGGTGGCGGCGTGTCCGCGTACCTCGGCGAGGGTCTTGAAGGCGGCGGCGCCCAGGTCGATCGGGGCCTTGCCGCCGACGGCGGCCGCGGCCCAGCTCGCCTCCAGGAACTCCGCCGACGTGCGGACCAGGTCGTGGGCCCTGGTGCGGATGCGCTCCGGGTCGGCCAGCAGCACCAGGGTGTCGCCGGGCACGCAGTCCAGCAGCAGCTGCATCGAGTCGCGGCCGTGGTGCAGCGCCGGGGACAGCGACTCCATGCCCTCGACCGGGATGCCCTCGGCGAGCTTGGTCAGCATCTCCTCCAGCGCCGGGTGCTCGGCGGCGAGCTGTGCGGCCCGCTTCCGCACGTCCGGGGTGAGCAGCAGCTCCCGGCAGGGCGGGGCCCACAGCCGGTCGACCTTGGCGATGGTGCGCTGGTCGGCGACGGCGAAGGTGCGGATGTCCTCCACCTCGTCGCCCCAGAACTCGACCCGGGACGGGTGCTCGTCGGTCGGCGGGAAGATGTCGAGGATGCCGCCGCGCACCGCGAACTCGCCGCGCTTGGTGACGAGATCCACCCGGGCGTACGCGAGATCGTGCAGCGTGTGCGTGAGCTCGTCGAGCGGCGCGACCGTGCCCTGGCCCAGGTCGATCGGTTCCAGGTCGCCGAGCCCCTTGAGCTGGGGTTGCAGCATGCTGCGCACCGGCGCGACGAGCACCCGCAGCGGGCGGCCCTCGGGGTGGGCGAGCCGGCGCAGCACGGCCAGCCGCCGCCCGACGGTGTCCGAGCGCGGCGACAGCCGCTCGTGCGGCAGCGTCTCCCAGGCCGGATACACCGCCACGGTGGCCGGGTCGAGGAACTCGCCCAGCGCCTCGGCCAGGTCCTCGGCCTCGCGGCTGGTCGCGGTCACCACCAGCACGGGGCGCTGCCTGGCGGCGCTCGCCACCAGGAACGGACGGGCCGACGCCGGGGCGGTCAGGTCGAGCTGTGGTTCGGTGCGGGCCAGATCGGTGGCTCGGGCCAGCGCGGGGTCGGCTGTCGCGGCTTGGAGGAGTCCGGTGAGGTTCACGGGTAAGCGCCTTCCCGCCCGGTGCGCACGGGCCATGGGCAAGCCACGGCGAAAGCCCCGCAACCAGGCAGGTACGGGGTTTCGTCGTCGAGCCTACTCCTGCCCGCCGACCGGTTTACGCCCCTGACGCGTGGCGCGGCCCGGTGGCCTCCATCGCCGGACCTGCCAGGCACGGGACGTGTCCGCCCGGGTGCCTGGCAGGTCAGCAGCGTCAGCCGCAGTACTTGTCGAGCTTCTCGCCCGCCGCGGTGACGGTGGCGCCATCGGTGATCTTGTCGGCGTCGTCCAGCTTCTTGATCTTCTCGACCTCGACCTTGAGCGCGTCGGCGAAGCCCTTGATGTCGGCCTTGAACTGCGGGTCCTCCGCCTTGGCCGCCTCGGCCTCGATGCCGGCCGCCCAGTTGGTGAAGACGTCCTTCATCACCGCGATCGAGGCCTTCTCGATCGCGGCCTGGGTCTTCTTGTCCTTGAGCGCCACGGCCAGCGCGTCGGTGGTCTCCTTCTCCAGCGTCTTGCCGGAGAGCACCTCCTCCAGCGAGGTGCAGACGGTCTTGGTGTTGGCCGAGTAGTCGGGGGCCGCGGCCTCCGGCTCCGCCTCGGTGCCGCAGGCTGCGGTGGCGAGCAGCACGCCGCCCAGGAAGACGGCCGCGAGCGCACGACGCATGAGGGTTCCTCTTTCTTGCACGGGGATTCGCCCCACGAACCGTCTGCGCAGGTGGCGACCGGTCGGGGCGGTTGACGACGACGATCGTGCGGCATCGCACTGCCGGACCGCCGCGCACCCGCTGCCGTACGCTGCGGAAACGCTGCCGTACACTCGCCGACCTGCGGAAACGCTCCACCCAGAACGGTTATGTAGATGGCGTCTACGTAGATCGCATCTACATAACCTGCTTATGGATGTTTCCGGCTTGCACCGGTTTCGGCACGCCCCCTATCGTCTGAGCCGATGACTCACGATCTTGCTTATCGACCCGTCGCGCTGGTCACCGGCGTGGGGCGGAGCGTCAACATCGGTGCGGCGGTGGCCCGGCGGCTGGTCGCCGACGGGTACCGCGTCATGATCACCGGGCACCCGGCATACGACGCCGAGCAAGGGCTCCTGGGCGGCGACCCGGCATCGCTCGCCGCCGAACTCGGCGACGGCGCGCACTGGCAGCCGTTCGACCTGACCGCCCCCGGCGGGCCGGAGGCGCTGGTCGCGGCGGCCGTCGAGCGGTTCGGCGGGCTCGACACCCTGGTGTCCTGCCACACGTACTCGACGTCCACGCCGCTGGGCGAGCTGGCGGCCGCCGAGATCGACCGGCACCTGACCGTCAACGTGCGGGCCAACATGCTGCTGGTCCAGGCGTACGCCGCCGCGCACGACGACGCCCGGCCGGGCCGGATCGTGCTGTTCACCTCGGGACAGCGGCTCGGGCCGATGACCGGCGAGCTGGCGTACGCCGCGAGCAAGGCCGCGATCGAGTATCTGACCCGGGACTTCTCCGTGCTGCTGGCCGGGCGGGGCATCACCGTGAACGCGGTCAACCCGGGCCCGAACGACACCGGCTGGGCCGATCCGGAGACCCATGCCTGGGTCCGCGACCGCTTCCCGGCCAAGCGCTGGGGCACCCCTGCCGACACCGCCAAACTGGTCGGCTGGCTCTGCTCCCCCGACGCCGAGTGGATCACCGGCCAGATCGTCGACTCCGCCGGCGGCTGGGGCACGCACGTCGCCTGATCGACGGCCGCCCGTCCCGGCCACCGGGACACGCCGGGTGCCCTTGATCGCCCGACTTGCCAGGCACCTGGGCGGATGAGCCGTCAAGATACGCACAGGTGCCGGGCAAGTCGGGCGATCTTGTGGGCGGGGCGGAGATGATCGCGAATGGTGGGATGGCCCGCGTCACAGCGCCGCTTCCGGCACTCGGGCAGTAGCATCCACCGCAGGACAGCGCCGTCCTTCGTACCCACGGAAGGAACAGCGCGGTGAGCGAGCTGACCCATCACCCGGACGTCGACGGCGATCCGGACGGCGCGGACGCGGCGCTGCGGGCCGACATCCGCCGCCTCGGCGGCCTGCTCGGCCAGACCCTGGCCCGCCAGGAGGGCCGCGGCCTGCTCGACCTGGTCGAAGAGGTACGCGCGCTGGTACGCAGCGACGCCGACACCGCCGCCGTGAAGCTCGGCGGCCTCGACGTCTCCACGGCGACCCTGCTGGCCCGAGCCTTCTCCACGTACTTCCACCTGGCGAACATCACCGAGCAGGTGCACCGGGCCCGCGAGCTGCGCCGCCGCCGCGCCGTGCACGGCGGCTGGCTGGACTCCACCGCCAAGCTGATCGCCGAGCGCAACGTGCCCGCCAGCGAGATCGCGGCGGCCGCGCGGCGGCTGGCGATCCGGCCGGTGTTCACCGCGCACCCGACCGAGGCGGCCCGCCGCTCGATCCTGACCAAGCTGCGCGGCGTCGCCGACCAGCTCGACGGCGAGTTCGCCGCGGCGGCGCTGTACGGCGAGACCGCGCTCAACGACCGCCGCCTGTCGGAGCTGCTGGACCTGCTGTGGCAGACCGACGAGCTGCGCCTGGACCGGCCGGACCCGACCGACGAGGCCCGCAACGCCGTCTACTACCTGCGCGACCTCTACGACGACGCCGCCCCGCAGGTGCTCGACGACCTCGCCGAGACCCTCAAGCGCCTCGGGGTGGACACCGCGCCGACCACCCGCCCGCTGACGTTCGGCACCTGGATCGGCGGCGACCGCGACGGCAACCCGTACGTCACCCCGGCCGTCACCCGCGACGTCCTGCTGCTGCAGCACGAGCACGGCATCCGCGCGGTCGAGCACGCCCTCGAAGAGCTGATCAACGAGGTGTCGGTGTCACGCCGGCTGCGCGGGGTGTCCCTGGACCTCTCCGCCAGCCTGGCCAAGGACCTGGACGCGCTGAGCGAGGTCGACGAGCGCTTCCGCCGCGTCAACGCCGAGGAGCCGTACCGGCTCAAGGCCCGCTGCATCCGGGCGAAGCTGGCCAACACCCGGACCCGGCTGGCCCGCGGCACCGAGCACGTGCCCGGCCGCGACTACCGGGGCACCCGCGACCTGGTCGCCGACCTGGAGCTGATGCGCGCCTCGCTGGCCCGCAACGCCGGACAGCTCACCGCGGTCGGCCGGCTCGCCTCGGTGATCCGCACGGTCAGCGCGTTCGGCCTGCACCTGGCGACGATGGACGTGCGCGAGCACGCCGACGCGCACCACGCGGTGCTGGCACAGCTCTACACGCAGGTCGGCGAGGTCACCAACTACGCCTCGCTGAGCCGCACGGAGCGCATCGCGCTGCTGGCCAAGGAGCTGACCGGGCGGCGGCCGCTGTCGAGCGTGGACAGCCCGCTGACCGACTCGGCCCGCAAGACCTACGACGTGTTCGGCACCATCCGCGTCGCGCAGGAGCGCTTCGGCGAGGACGTGGTCGAGTCGTACATCATCTCGATGACTCGGGGGGTGGACGACGTGCTGGCGGCGGCCGTGCTGGCCCGGGAGGCCGGGCTGGTCGACCCGCACGCGCCGCGGGCCTCGATCGGGTTCGTGCCGCTGCTGGAGACGGTCGCCGAGCTGCGGGCCGGCGGCGAGATCCTCGACCAGCTGCTCAGCCTGGCCCCGTACCGGGCGCTGGTGCGGGCGCGCGGGGACGTGCAGGAGGTGATGCTGGGCTACTCCGACTCCAACAAGGAGGCCGGCATCACCACCAGCCAGTGGGCGATCCACAAGGCGCAGCGCTCGCTGCGCGACATCGCCGCCAAGCACGGCGTGCGGCTGCGGCTGTTCCACGGCCGGGGTGGCACGGTCGGCCGCGGTGGCGGCCCCACCCACGAGGCGATCCTGGCCCAGCCGTACGGCACGCTCGACGGCGCGATCAAGGTCACTGAGCAGGGCGAGGTCATCTCCGACAAGTACACGCTGCCCGCGCTGGCCCGGGAGAACCTGGAGCTGACCGTGGCCGCGGTGCTGCAGGCGACGCTGCTGCACACCACCCCGCGCCAGCCCGACGAGGCGCTGGCCAAGTGGGACAGCTCGATGACGGTGGTCTCCGACGCGGCCTTCGTGAAGTATCGCGAGCTGGTGGAGAACCCGCAGCTGCCCGAGTACTTCTGGGCGGCGACGCCGACCGAGCTGCTGGGCGCGCTGAACATCGGCTCCCGCCCGGCCAAGCGGCCCGACTCCGGCGCGGGCCTGGGCGGCCTGCGCGCCATCCCGTGGGTGTTCGGCTGGACCCAGTCCCGCCAGATCGTGCCGGGCTGGTTCGGCGTCGGCACCGGCCTGCGCGCCGCCCGCGAGGCGGGCCTGTCCGACGACCTGCGGGAGATGTTCGAGCGCTGGCACTTCTTCGGCACGTTCCTGTCCAACGTGGAGATGATGCTGGCCAAGACCGACCTCACCATCGCCCGCGGTTACGTGCAGACGCTGGTGCCGGGACCGCTGCTGCCCATCTTCGACAGCATCGAGGAGGAGTACGAGCGCAGCGTCGCCGAGGTGCTCGCGATCACCGGCGAGTCGGCGCTGCTGGAGTCGCAGCCGGTGCTGCGGCGTACGCTCGGGGTGCGCGACACCTACCTGGAGCCGCTGCACCACCTGCAGGTGGCGCTGCTGCGCCAGTACCGGGACGCCGGGCTGGCCGGCCGGGCGGTGGCCACCGCACCGGGGAGCCGCCGCGCACCGACCACCGACCCGACCCTGGAGCGGGCACTGCTCACGACCGTGAACGGCATCGCCGCCGGGATGCGCAACACAGGCTGAACGGACCGAATGTTTCGGCTAAGTCACGCCTACCGGACATATCGGTGGGTGTTACTTCGCCGAAACCGCGGCACGATCTCATCATGGGCGTGATGCACTCGACCGTGGTGCGCACTGCTGCCACACTTGTCACCTGCGGAACACGGTGAGTCGCTTGACGCGCCGCGACAGCGGCGGTCAGCCGGGCAGAGGTCATGGGCAACAGTGGAGCGTCGCGGTGCGATGCCGACGCTGGGGAGGCAGGAGCAGACGTGAGCGAGCGGAGCGAACGGGTGATCGGCGATGAGGCGCTGCGCGGCGCCCCCACGTGGACCCCCAACCCGACCGAGCTGTCCGACCTCGAACTGCTGCTGGCCGGGGCGTACGCGCCGCTCGGCGGTTTCCTCGGCCGCGACGACCTGCGCTCGGTCGCCGCCACCTCCCGGCTCGTCGACGGACGCCCCTGGCCTTTGCAGGTGAAGCTGGAGGTGCCGGCCGGGATGCTGGACGGCATCGAGGTCGCCGACGCCCCGCCGCTGGTGCTGACCGACGCCGAGGGCGCGCCCGTCGCCCGGCTCGACGTCGCCGAGGTGTGGCCGACCCGCGAGGGCTGGTGCGGCGTCGCCGGGCCGGTCACCCGGTACGGCGACGGCGGGCGGGCCCCGTTCGACCGGCTGCGGATGCCCACCGACCACGTCCGCGCGCAGCTGACCGCGCAGCGGGTGCTCGGCTACTTCGCCGACCGGCCGCTGCACCGCCCGCAGCTCGCCCAGCTCAACCACGCCGCCCGCCAGCTCAACGCGCAGCTCGTCGTGCTGGTGCCGGTCGGCGCGCCCGGCCCCGACGGACTCACCTCCGAGTCGCTGGTGCGCTGTGTGCTGGCCGCGCGGGACCGGATGAACGAGCCCGTGATCGTCGCCATCCCGCTGGCGAGCCGCGGCAACGAGATCACCGACGCCCTGATCCGGGCCCGGGTCGCCGCCGCGTACGGCGCCACGCACCTGCTCGGCACGGCCACCACCATGTCCGGCGGCGGCCCGCGCGTGCTGATCCCGCGCGAGCTGGTCTACGACAGCCGGGACGGCCAGTGGCGTGACCGCGACGAGGTGCCCGAGCGCTTCGAGCGCATCGCGCTCACCGACGAGGAGATCGCCGGGCTGCTCGACGACGGCCTGCCGCTGCCGGAGTGGCACACGCCCCCGGCGGTCGCCCGGGAGCTGTCCAAGGCCCGCCCGCCTCGCCGCCAGCGCGGCGTGGTCCTGTTCTTCACCGGCTTCAGCGGCTCCGGCAAGTCCACGGTGGCCCGCGGCGTCGCCGACGCGCTGCTGGAGACCGGTGAGCGCAGCCTGACCGTGCTCGACGGCGACGTGGTGCGCCGCGAGCTGAGCGCCGGGCTCGGTTTCAGCAAGGCCGACCGCGACCTCAACATCCGCCGCATCGGGTGGGTCGCCGCGGAGACGGCCCGGCACGGCGGCATGGCCATCTGCTGCCCGATCGCGCCGTACGCCAGCGCCCGCGCCAACGCCCGCGCCATGGCCACCGCCGCCGGGGCCGACTTCGTGCTGGTGCACGTGGCGACCCCGATCGAGGTGTGCGAGCAGCGCGACCGCAAGGGCCTCTACGCCCGCGCCCGCGCCGGGCAGATCACCGGGATGACCGGCATCGACGACCCGTACGAGGTGCCGACCGACGCCGAGCTGGTGCTGGACACCTCGGAGGGCACCATCGACGACGCCGTGGACACCGTGCTGGTGTTCCTGGGCGAAGAGGGCTGGATCAACCCCCGCAGCTGAGCAGCGCGACGGCCCGCCACCAGGCGGGCCGTCGCGGTCGGGCTCAGTAGGCCGGGCCGGTCACGATGTCGAAGGCCGGATGCTTGCTGAACTGCTGGAACGAGGACAGCCCCGACGAGGTCATGTCGATCATCGAGCTGCGGCCCTCCTCGGCGTTCGGCGACTCGAAGTAGACCAGCGCCTTGAGCCGCGGGAACAGCTCCAGCTGCAGCCGGGCCGAGTCGAAGAACCTGGCCTGGTGCTGCGGGTTGTTGCGGGAGTGCCACACGCCCCATTCACCGAGCATCAGCGGCTTGTCCGGGAAGGACGTCGCGGCCCAGTTGTAGAAGCCCGGCCAGTCCTTGCGGCTGCCCGACTTGCGGTTCATCATCTCCGCGAAGTCGCCGTAGCCGTAGCCCGGGTCGCTGTAGGCGTAGGTGTCCCAGGCGACCCAGTCCACCACGTCGTCGCCGGGGTACAGGTCCTCGAACCAGTCCTTGACGTTCCACGGCACGAACGCCATGTAGCACATCACCGAGACCAGGTTGGTCACGCCGCGGGTGCGCAGCCCGGTGACCACGTGCCGGTACGCCGCGGCGTAGTCCTTCGCGGTCATGCCGCTGCCGGGCCGCGCGATGACGTCGTTCTCGGGCTCGTGGTTCATCGTGAAGAAGAACTGGTCGCGCAATGAGCCGCGGATGTGCACGGCCAGCCGGTCCAGGTAGGCCTCGGTGCGCGCGTCACCGCGGGCGATGCCGGCCCAGCTGACGCCCTGCGGCTTCCAGTTGAGGAACAGCACCCGCTTGTGCAGCGGATCCTTGGTGATGGACAGTTCCTCCGCGGTCGGGAACAGCGAGGTGCCGCGGTGGTACGCGTGGTAGACGACCTGCTGGCGGTTGGTGCGCCGCTCGAACTCGTACAGCGCCTGGATGCGGTTCTGCGAGGTGTGCGCGCCCGGCGCGACGCCCCAGAGGGCTCCGCAGGTCGGCACCAGCGCCTGCCCGATCACGCACTCGACCGGCAGGTTCGGGTCGGTCGACGGCGACGGCGACGTGGGCGGCACGCTCGGGCCGGGTGACACCGGTGCGCTCGGGTCCGTGCCCGGTGACGTGCTGGGATCGGTCCCGGGCGGGGTGCTCGGGTCGACGACCGGCGGGACGCTCGGGTCCGTGGCCGGTGGCGTGCTCGGGTCGACGACCGGCGGCAGGCTCGGTTCGGTGACCGGCGGATCGCTCGGCTCGACCGGCGGGACGCCGGGGCTGGGCTCGGGGCCGGGTTCGGTGCCCGGATCGGGCTGCCCGGGTCCCGGGTCAGGACCTGGCGCGGGACCGGGTTCCGTGCCGGGATCGGGGCTCGGCTGCGTGCCGGGGTCCGGGCCCGCGGTGGGCTCGGTGCCAGGCTGCGGGCCCGCACTCGGCTCGGTGCCGGGATCCGGCCCTGCGCTCGGCTCGGTGCCGGGGCCGGGCTCCGTGCCGGGGTCGGGTTCCGTGCCAGGTCCGGGCTCCGTGCCGGGAACCGGTTCGGTACCCGGGTCGCCGGGCTGGGTGCCCGGGTCGGGGCTGGGCTGCTGGCCGGGTTCGGCGCTCGGCTCCGGGCCGGCGCTCGGCTCGGTGCCGGGGCCGGGGCCGGGCTCCGTGCCGGGGTCGGGAGCGGTCGACGGGTCGGGGTCGCCGGGCCCGCCCGGCGTGGTCGGCTCGTCGCTCGGGGCGGCCGGGCTCGGCTCGGGCTCGTAGACCGGGTCGGTCGCGAAGGTGCCGCTCGGGACCGGGCTGGGGTCGGTGGCCGGGTCGGCCGAAGTCGACGGGTCCGGGGCGGCGGACGGCAGGGGCGTCGCGCTCGGGTCGAACGTCGTGCCCGGCCACGGCGTCACGGTCGGCTCGGGCGCACCCGTCCCGGACGGGCTCGGCGCGGTCGTGGGCTGGTCGGCCGGCGGCGGCAGGGTCGGCGCGGCGGGCTCGTTCCACTCGAAGGTGATGGTCGGCGGGCCGGTCGTGGTGCTGTCGGCCCGCGCTTCGCCCGCCACGAACTGGGCGACCTCGGTGCTGCTGGGAGCGGTGATCGCGAAGGCGTACCGGCCGGAGCGGCGGACGACGCGGGTCACGTCGAAGGCGACCGCCCGGTCGAAGCGGCCCGGTGCGACGCTGCCCACCACACTGCCTAGCCGGGGCGCGGTCTCGGCGGTGAGGGTGCCCTCCCGCCAGCGGGTGTCGGGGACGGTGGTCAGCTCCACCAGCTTGGGCAGCGGACCGCTGTGCCGGCCGAGCCACAGCCAGACCTTCTTCGGCTGGCGGCCGGCCGGCAGCTCGACGTCGAACTTGAGGTAGCTGACCGCCGCGCCACCGCCCACCCCACCTGCGGTGAGGTAGAGCCGGCTGCCGGCGGTGACGCCGGGCTCGGTGCTCATCGTGTACGAGTCCTCGGACACGGTGACCCGTGTCGGCGGCGCGGACAGCCGCCCCGCCACCAGGCCGAGCAGCACCGCCGAGGCCAGCGTGGACATGGTGACGGTGACCGCGATGCCGATACGCGTCCTGCTCATCAGGTCGCCCCTTCCCCCGAAAGCGGGCACTCAGATTTCTGTCCGAATCCGCGTACCCTCTGGGGCATCATAACCGTTGTGTCTTGTTTGCGAGCTTTTCACCCAAGAACGCGTTAACTGACACTTGGCACCTGACAGCGCCTCTCACCTGCACTAACGGCCATTGCGCATGTATCGGCCGATATGCCTAGTTACGTCGTTACCGCCGGACCGTTGACCTCACCGGACGCAACAACGCCGGAGAAGGGCCACACGCCGTGGACGCGACATACGCCGGGCCTCCCCCCTCGTCGTACGACATGAGCGACTACCTGGGTTTGATCGCCCGTCACTGGTGGATCGCCGTGCTGCTGACCCTGGCCGGCACCGCCGGCGGTGCGGCGTACAACGAATCACTGCCGCGCGAGTACGTCTCCACGGCGTCCGTGCTGGTGCGACCGGCCGGGCTGGACGCCAACGTGGCCGGCGGCCGCACCCGCGACGAGATCAACCTGGACACCGAGGCGCAGCTCATGCGCTCGACCGCCGTGGTCGCCGGAGCGGCCAAGGTGCTCCAGCGCGAGGACGTGGACGTGCTCGCGGGCGCGGTCTCGGTCGAGGTGCCGCCGAACACCGCGGTCCTCCAGATCAACTACGCGGCGTCGGTGCCCGAGGAGGCGCAGGCCGGAGCCAAGGCGTTCGCGCAGTCCTACCTGGCCAACCGGGAGGGCAACGCGAAGGCGGAGCTGGAGCGCCAGGCCGCCGCGCTGCGCGACAAGATCAAGGACCTCACCGAGGACCTCACGAAGATCAACAGCAAGCTCTCCGACGCCAACCCGAAGAGCTCGAACTACGCCACCCTGGACAGCCAGCGCGACACCACGGTGACCCAGATCAACCAGCTCAACAACAAGGTGAACCAGCTGGCCACCGAGACGGTCAGCGCCGGCACGGTCATCCGCGAGGCCCGCGTGCCCGGCCGCCCGGTCAAGCCGACCGCGGCGGTCAACTACGCCGCGGGCGCGCTGCTCGGGCTGCTGGCCGGGCTCGGCGTCGCGGCCCTGCGCGAGCGCCTGGACAAGCGCGTACGCGCCGGGCGCGACCTGGTCCGCAGCGGCGTGGCGGTGCTCGGCGCGGTGCCTGGCAAGGGTTCGGGCTGCACCGAGGTCTTCACCCCGTTCAGCCCCGGCGGGCGGGCCTTCAACCGGCTGCGCAACGAGGTCGTCGCCGCGTTCCGCCCCGGCGAGCAGGTCGTCGTGGTCACCGGGGCGAGCCGCGGCCCGGCCGCCACGCTGGTCGCTGCCAACCTGGCCGCCGCGCTGTCGCGTACCGGCGCCGAGGTGGTGCTCATCGGCGCGCAGCTGCCCGACTCGCTGACCGAGGCCGCGCCGCTGGCCCGGCTTGTCGGCGTCGCGCCGACCCCGGGACTGTCCGAGGTGCTCGCCGGCCGGGTCAGCCTGGCCGAGGCGACGCAGCGCGCGGCGCGTACCCCCTCGTTGCACGTCATCACCACCGGCGGCACCGCCACCGCGGCAGGCATGCTGCAGTCGCACGCGCTGCGCGACATCATCGCCACGCTGCGCGCCCACGCCGACTACCTGGTGGTCGAGGCCCCCTCGACGTCGGCCAGCGCCGACGCGCAGAGCCTGGCCAGCCTGGCCGACGCCGCGATCCTCGCGGTGGAGACCCGGCGCACCAGCCGCCCCGAGGTCGCCGACGCCGCCGAGCAGCTGCGCCGCGTCGGCACGCCCCTGCTGGGCGGCGTGATGATGCCGCGGCTGCCGCATCGGGCCCGCCGCACGCCGGCCACCGCCGACGAGCAGGCCACATCCGCCGAGCCGACCGGACGCCCGCTGCTCAGCGAGGACGAGGAGCCGGTCGAGGCGGCCGCGAACGGCCACAAGCCGCACGCCGACGAGCAGACGATCATGCTGGCCCCACTGGACGCCTCGGCTCTGACCGAGCTGGACGAGGCTCACCGGCAGTGATCGACATGCGGAGCCCGCTCCGCGGCCTTAATCGGTCGTCCATCCTCCGCCGCGCTCCGGATGTACACCGAGCGGCCGTTCCGACGGGCTCCTGGGCCCTGCGGGCCGGCGCCCCGGACGGCGTCGCCGCACCGGCCCGCCCCAGCCTGCTGTTCGGACCGGCCTGGCCGCTGACGGCGCTGCTCGCGCTGTACCCGCTGTGGTGGGCGCTCGGCCTGGGCGTGCTGATCTTCCCGATCATGGCCGTGCCGATGGCCTGGCAGCTCTACCGGCGGCACGCGTCGGGGCTGCCGGTGCGGCTGCCGCCCGCGTTCTGGCTGTGGCTGGCGTTCTGCGCGGTGACCGTGGTCGGCTTCGGCGTGCTCGACGTGGACCCGGCGGGCACCGTCGGGGCGACCTTCGGCGAGCGGATCACCGCCCCGGTCTACAAGCTCGTCCAGCACCTCGCCCTGACGGTGCTGCTGGTGTACGCCGGCAACCTGTCGGCGGCCGTGCTGCCGCAGCGGCGGCTGGTGAACCTGCTGGCCTGGATGTTCGCGGTGACCGTGGCCGGCGGGCTGCTCGGCACGTTCGCCGGGCACTTCGAGTTCACCTCGCCGGTGGAGCTGCTGCTGCCCGACGGGGTGCGCGGCAAGGGCTTCGTGAAGTCGCTGGTCCACCCGTACGCCGCGCAGATCATGGACCTGGTCGGCGACCCGCTGCCGCGCCCGGCCGCGCCGTGGGGGTACACCAACACCTGGGGCAACAACTTCTGCCTGCTGGTGGTGTGGTTCGTGGCGGCGGTGTTCGCCTACCCGAGCCGCCCCCGCACCCGGCTGCTGGCCGTCGGCGTGCTCGCCGTGTCGGTCATCCCCGTCGTGCACTCGCTCAACCGGGGGCTGTGGATCGGCCTGGGCGCGACGGCGGTCTTCATCGCGGTGCGCCAGGCCCTCGCGGGACGGCTGCGGGCGCTGGTCGCCCTGGGAGTGGTGCTGGCCGGGCTGGCCGTCGCGCTGGCCACCACCCCGCTCGGCGGGGTCATCGAGCGCCGCCTCGACAACGGCAAGTCCAACGGGGTGCGCATGTTCCTCACCGAGCGCGCCGTGTCGGGCGTGGCCGAGTCGCCGGTGCTCGGCTTCGGCTCGACCCGCAGCACCCAGGGCGGCCGGCAGTCGATCGCGGTCGGCGAGTCGGCGGCCTGCGAGCGCTGCGGCAACTTCACCGTCGGCGGCAACGGCCAGCTGTGGCAGCTGCTGTACGCGCACGGCCTGGCCGGCACCCTGACCTACTTCGGCTTCTTCGGCCTCGCGCTGTGGCGCTTCCGCCGGGACCGCTCCGCGCTCGGGCTGGCCGCCTCGGCCGCGATCGCGGGCTCGTTCATCGCCGCGCTCTGGTACAACTCGCTCGTCACGCCGCTGGCCTTCACGTTCCTCGGATATGTGGTGCTGTGGCGCAACTCCCGCTTCCAGATCCCGCCCAGCTCCGTTGAGCCCGTGGGACATAACGGACACCAGCGGAGGAGCTGACGTGACAAGCAGCGAGCGTTCAACCCGGGGTTCCGCGTGACCGCGGTCGGCACGGCCGCAGTGGACACCGGCGACGCGCAGCTGCGCGGGCAGTACCTGCGCGAGGTGCTGGAGCTGCTCTACCCGGGCTGCTCCACCGCCACCGAGGGCCGCCGCGTGGTGGAGTACCTGGCGATCCCGGACGCCCGGCGGTGCAAGCTGCTGGTGCCCGCGGGCTCCCGCCGGGTCGCCGCCGCCGCGGTGCGCCGGTTCTCCGAGCCGCAGGGCCGGCTGGGCCGGCTCAAGCGCGACGCGGTCGCCATGGCGCTGCGCTCCGGCGCCTGGTCCACGCTGGTCCGCGACCGGGTCCGGCTGACCTCCCGGGAGGGCGGCACCGACACCGTCGACCACTTCCTGTCCACCGCGCTCGGCACGCCGTTGCAGGTCAGCATCCACATCGGACCGGTACGCGCCAACCGCAAGCCGGTCCTGCAGCTGCTCGACCCGCGGGGCGGCACCATCGGCTTCGCCAAGTTCGGGGTCGGGCCGCTCACCCGGCGGCTGGTGCGGGCCGAGACCGCGGCCCTGTCCGCGCTGTCCCACGTGCAGCTGCCCGAGATCGTGGTGCCGAGCATCCTGCACGCCGGCCAATGGCGGGGTATGCAGGTGCTGGTGCAGTCGGCGCTGCCGGTGTGGGAGCCGCGGGTGCCGCTGTCGCCCGCCCGGCTGCAGCGCGCCATGGCCGAGGTCGCCGGAGCCTGCGGGCTCACCCAGGGCTGGCTGGCCACCAGCCCGTACTGGGCGGACCTGCGCAACCGGCTGTGCCAGCTGGTCGCCGACACCCCCGAGGGCTCGGGCCGGGCCGCGATCGAGGTGGCCCAGCTGTTCGAGGCCGCGCGGGCGCTGGTCGAGCACGCCGCGGAGCTGAACCTGCGCTTCGGCGCGTGGCACGGCGACTGGGCACCCTGGAACATGGCCAACGTCGCCGAGTCGCTGCTGATCTGGGACTGGGAGCGGTTCACGCCCGGGGTGCCACTCGGCTTCGACGCCGTGCACCACGACCTGCAGCGCCAGATCCAGGACGGGGTGGACGCGCAGACCGCGGTCGAGTCCACGGTGCGGCAGGCCCCGGCGCTGCTCGCCCCGTTCGACGTCGCGCCCGGCAGCGCCGAGATCGTGGCGCTGCTGTACCTGGTGGATCTCGCGACGCGATACCTCAGCGACCGCCAGGCCGAGGCCGGGGCCCGCCTCGGCGTCACCGGCACCTGGCTGCTGCCCGTGCTGATCCGCAAGGTCCGGTCCCTCTAGATGAACCCCGTTCCGGATCTTGTGCGATTGGTGTCGCCCTGGCAGCACGAACCGCACAAGATCCGGGGCCTGCCGCACGCCGAAACGCCCATGGAGAGCAAGTGAAGACGTCGAACGTGCCCGAGTCGGTCAAGCGGGTGGTCCACATCGGCTCCCGCTCGGTCGGCTGGATGACCTCGGGCGCGCGCATGCTGCCGTCGTTCCTGATCTGCGGCGGTCAGCGGTGCGGGACCACCTCGCTCTACCGGGCGCTGGCCGCCCACCCCGCCGTGCTCAAGGCGGTGCTGCACAAGGGTGTGCACTACTTCGACACCAGCTACCACCGCGGCCGAGCCTGGTACCAGGGGCACTTCCCGCTGCGGCGCACCGCCGCCCGCATCGAGCGGGAGCTGGGCGTCCGCCCGCAGACCTTCGAGTCCAGCCCGTACTACCTGTACCACCCGCACGCGGGCGCGCGCATCGCCCGCGACCTGCCCGACGTCAAGCTGATCGTGCTGGTCCGCGACCCGGTGGAGCGCGCCTACTCCCAGCACGCGCACGAGGTCGCGCGGGGCTTCGAGACCGTCGCCGACTTCGCGCAGGCGCTCGAACTGGAACCGGCGAGGCTGCGCGGGCAGCGCGAGCGGCTGCTCGCCGACCAGCACGCGTACTCCTTCTCGCACCAGCACCACGGCTACCGCTCGCGCGGCGAGTACGCCGTCTACCTGCGCCGCCTCGCCGAGCAGGTGGGCCGTGACCGGATCCTGGTGGTGGAGAGCGAGCGCTTCTTCAGCGACCCGCGCCCCACCTACGACGAGGTGCTGACGTTCCTCGACCTGCCCCAGCTGAGCTACCCGCAGTTCGAGCAGCACAACGCCCGGCCGCGCAGCGCGCCGATGCCGGCCCGGCTGCGCGCCGAGCTGACCGCCCACTACGCGCCGCACGACGCCGAACTCGCGACCTGGCTGGGCCGCACCCCGAGCTGGCGCGCATGAGCGCGCGCCGAGCAGCACCGGCCACCGGCGCGGCGCGCGGCAGCGGCGTCGGGCTCGCCGACGTTCTGCCGGGTCAGCCGGGTCCTGCAGGTCCGCCACCGCCGGGCGGCTCCGGCGACACCGCCGGCCTGGCCCGGGGTGGCGTCGCCAACCTCGCGGGCGCGGCGCTGGCCGCCGTCGCCGGGGTCGGCGTGACCTGGCTGGTCGCGCGCGGGCTGGGCCCGGTCGCGGCGGGTTCCTTCTTCGCCGCCACCTCGGCGTTCGTGCTGGTCGGCGGCATCGCCCGGCTGGGCACCACGACGGCGCTGGTCTACTGGCCGGCCCGGCTGCGGGCCCAGGGCCGCCCCGAGCTGATCGGACCGTGCCTGCGCAGCGGGCTGGTCCCGGTCGCGGTGCTCGGCCTGGCGCTGGGCATCGCGGTATGGCTGACCGCCGAGCACTTCGTGCCCGAGTACGCCGCCCCGCTCACCATGCTGGCCCTGTTCCTGCCGGTGGCGGCGCTGTCGGAGGCGCTGCTCGCGGCGACCCGCGGCTACCGCATGATGCGCCCGACCGTGCTGCTCGAAAAGATCATGCGGCCCGCGACGCAGCTGCTGTGCGTGGGCTCGCTGGCCGTGCTGGCCCTGTCCGACATCGTCTCGCCGCCGTCCACCTGGGCGCTGGCCTGGGTGCTGCCGTACGTGCCGGGCGCCGCGATCGCCGGGTTCCTGGTGTGGCGGCGCTGGCACCACGAGCCGACGCTGACCCGCCGCGACCGGATCGCCGCCCGGATCGAGGGCCGCACCGTGGGCTCCGCGTTCTGGCGCTACACCGCCCCCCGCGCGCTGGCCAACGCCGCGCAGACCGCGCTGCAGCGGGTGGACGTGCTCATGGTCGCCGGGCTGGCCGGGCTCGCCCCCGCCGCCGCGTACGCCGTGGCCGGTCGTTTCGTCGTGCTCGGACAGCTCGCCAACGGCTCCATCGCCCAGGTGGTGCAGCCCCGGCTGGCCGAGACGCTCGCGGTCGGCGACCGGGCGGGCGCGCTGCGGCTCTACCAGACCGCCACCGCCTGGCTCGTGATGATCAGCTGGCCGCTGCACCTCATCGTGGCCACCTACGCCGACCTGTACCTCGGCCTGTTCGGCGCGACCTACACCGCCGCCGCCCCGGCCGTGCGCGTGCTCGCCGCGGCGATGCTGATCAGCACCGGCTGCGGCATGGTCGACATGGTGCTCTCGATGGCCGGGCGCACCACCTGGAACCTGATGAACGTGCTGCTGGCGCTGGTCACCATGGTCGCCATCGACCTGGTCGCGATCCCCCGGCTCGGCGTGCTCGGGGCCGCCATCGGCCTGGCCGCCGCGGTCGCGGTCAACAACCTGCTGCCGCTGGCCCAGCTCGCCGGCTCGATGCGGCTGCACCCCTTCGGCTCCGGCACACGCACCGCGATGGCACTGGCCGCCACCAGCTTCGGCGTCGTGCCCTGGCTGGTGCGGCTGGTCGTGCCGAGCCAGCCGGTGGGCGCGGGCGCGGCCCTGGTGCTCGCCGCCGGGGTCTACTTCGGCGGGCTGCGCCGCTTCCAGGACCGGCTGGGACTCCCGGCACTGCTCGCCGCCGCCCGGCCCGGCCGCCGGAACACCGTCAAGACCGCTTCGCAGGGCTAGCGGAGCGGAAGCACCGACAGCACCACTCAGAGAAGAAAAGGAACACGAACCGCATGCGCGCCGACTACACCGAGATCTTCCAGGACGAGGCGACGGTCGAGAAGTACGAGCACGTCGTATACGCCCCGGACAGCTACGCCTCGGCGATAAATCGGCGCCAACGCGCCTACCTGCGGCGCCTGGCGAAACGGGCGTTCCCCTACCGCCGCCCCGTGCAGCACGACTTCGCCTGCGGCACCGGCCGGGCCATCCGCATCCTGCACGGGCTGGTCCGCGGTGCGCACGGCTATGACACGTCCGCGGCGATGCTGGCCAAGGCCGAGGAGGTCGGCGCGTACGCCGAGCTGCACCACGTCGCCGCCGAGGGCGAGGTGCCCGACCCGACGCCGACCGAGATCCCGGCCCTGGTCACCATCTTCCGGCTGCTGCTCAACGTCGACAACGACGTACGCGAGCGGGCCATCGCGTTCTCCGCGAAGGTGCTGCCCAACTACGACGCGGGCCTGCTCGTGGTGGAGAACCACGGCAACCGGCACTCGCTGCGCCACCTGCGCCACGCCCGGCACACCGGCTCGCCCTGGTTCGCCGAACTCGACCACACCGAGGTCGCCGAACTGCTCGACCGGCACGGCTTCACCATCGTCGAGCAGCGCGGCTTCGCCCTGTTCACGCAGGGCTGGTACGGCCGGCGCGGCCTGCGCACCCTGGCCAAGCTCGTCGACGACGTCGTCGCCCGCACCGGCTGGGGCGGCAAATGGGCCGTCAACGTGCTGTACGTCGCCCGCCGCACCCGGCCCGTCGACTGACATGACCCGCCCGCTGCGGATCCTCGCCGGTGTGGCCACCGTGGCCATGCTCGCCACGTGCGGCTCCCCTCCCCCGGCGGACCGCGGCATCGCGGTGTCCCCGCCGCCCGGCTCCCCCGTCGCGCCCGCCGCGGCGGGCGGGCCGGTCGCCGCGCCCGCGACCGGCGCGCTGCTCGGCGCGTGGGTGCGCCCCGACAGCCTCACCCAGGCCGGCCGGGTCACCGGCGTCGTGGAGTTCGAGCAGGAGCTGGGGCGGCGGCTCGACGTCGTCAACACGTACCGCCGGCTGCGCGAGGAGTTCGGCACCAGCTCCGACCGGACGTTCCTGGAGTCCGGGGCGACGCTGATGTTCAGCTGGACCGGCGGGCCCAGCGCCGAGGTCGTCCTCGGCGACCACGACGACGAGATCCGCGAACGCGCCCGGCAGGCGCGCGCGCTGGACGTGCCGGTGCTGGTGCGGCTGCGCTGGGAGATGGACCGGCCCAACCTGGCCGCCGAGGTCGGCTCGCCGGAGGAGTACGTCGCCGCCTGGCGGCACACCCGCGCCCTGTTCGCGGACGAGGGCGCGGACAACGTGTCCTGGGTCTGGTGCCCCACCGAGGAGGGCTTCACCGCCGGCCGCGCCCCGGACTACTACCCCGGCGACGACCAGGTCGACTGGACCTGCGTCGACGTGTACGCCGGCTCCGACCTGACCCCCCTCGGCGACCTGCTCGAACCGTTCCTCCGCTGGGCCGCCGCCCACCCCCACCCCATCATGATCGGCGAGTACGGCGTCTCCCGCGCCTGGACCGCCGGCCAGCGCGCCTCCTGGCTCCGCGACGCCGCCGCGGTCTTCCGCCGCAACACCCAGATCAAGGCCGTCCTCTACTTCGAGTCCAACCCCGACAACCGCACCCCGGCCGGCGAATTCGCCCTCCGCCCCGACCCGGCCCCCCTCGAAGCCTTCCGCACCACCGCCCACGACCCCCACTTCCGCCGCTGACCCCCACCGCACCGCACCGCCGCACCGCCGCACCGCCGCGTTGATCATGAACTTATGGCACGGTTCGACGGCGTGTTGCTGCCCTAACTTCATGATCACCTAGGGGTGGCGGGCGATGATCCGTTTTTGTGGACGCTGGGTGCCGCTATAGGGGCGTCCAGCGTCCACAAAAACAGATCTTGGGCGATCCGGATCGGCAGTCGAACGTGCCGCGCTCCGAGCAGCCGATGGGGAACAGGCGCGGTGTCGACCAGCGCCACCTCAAAGGCGGCCGGCCCAAGACGCCGGCCTGAAGGCTGCCGGCCCGAACGCGGCCGTCGGCCCAAGGCTGCGGCTGGCGCAAGGCGGTGGCCACGGCCACGACAACTTCCCACCGCGAACGAATGCGCTGGTCATCCAGCCAGAGCGTTAACAAGGGCACCTTCTACATCGCGGAGCGATGTGAAGGTGCCCTTGCTTCGTCACTTGCGGCGGAGGGCGGCGCCGGCGAGGAGGCGGGCGGCGTACGGGAGGTCGTGGACGAGGTAGCGGCCGGCGAGACGGCCGGGCTCCTGGGCCAGGCGGTGGGCCCATTCGAGGCCGCTGCGCTGCATCCAGATCGGGGCCCGGTGCAGCTCCCCGGCGACGAAGCCGATCGCCGCGCCGCACCCGATGAACCAGGTGAACGGCAGTTCGGCGCGCAGATCGGAGATGATGCGCTCCTGCTTGGGGAAGCCGAGGCCGACGAAGACGAAATCGGGTTTGGCCTCGATGACGTCGGTGTACACCTGCGCGCACGTGTCCGGGTCGAGGTCGAACCCGAACGGCGGAGCGACCTGCCCGGCGATGCGCAGGCCGGGGCACCCGGCGGCGAGCACCGCGGCCGCCTTGACCGCGCCGTCGGTGCCGGTCTCGTCGGGAGGCGTGCCGCCGAGCAGGTAGACCGAGCGCCCGGCGCGGCCGAGGGCCGCGGACAGGCTCCAGATGAGACCGGAGCCGGTCACCCGTTCGGGTAGGGGGGTGCGGGAGAGCTTGCTGGCCCAGACCAGCGGCATGCCGTCGGCGACGACCAGGGTCGCGTCCTCCAGGAAGCCGCGCACTTCGGCGGCGCGCACGCCGCGCCCTGACGCCAGCCGCATGATGTCGACGTTCGGGGTGAGGATGCGTCCCCCGTCGCCCCGTTCCAGGGCGGCGATCACTCTTTCGGCCACGGCCTCCTCGGTGACGGCGTCGAACCAGGTGCCGGCGAGGTGGACCTTTCGGCCATAAACAGTCCCCGTAAAAGCCATGAATTCAGACAATACAGACCAACAACACTGTTCGGTCGTTATACCGCACGAGGGCGCGTCGCACCGCGACGCCGCAGTGGGGGATGTATGACGACCAGGGTTCTTTTCGTCGGTGGGCTCGGCCGCAGCGGCACGACCCTGATCGAACGCGTGCTGGGCGAGCTGCCCGGCGTGTGCGCCCTGGGCGAGATCGTCCACCTGTGGCAGCGCGACCTGCGCGACGACGAGCGCTGCGGCTGCGGCGAGCGGTTCAGCGGCTGCGACTTCTGGCAGCACGTCGGCAAGGCCGCCTTCGGCGGCTGGCACCGCGTCGACGTGCACCGCATCCTGGCCCTGCGCGACCTGGTCGAGCGCACCCGGCACATCCCCCGGCTGGCGGGGTCGAGCCGGCTGGCCGCCAAGGACTTCGCCGCCCTGGTCACCGAGTACGCCGACTACTACGCGCGCATCTACGCCGCGGCGGCCGAGACCTCCGGCGCGAGTGTCGTGATCGACTCGTCCAAGCACAGCGCGCTCGCGCACTGCCTGCGCTGGTCGGACGCGGTGGACCTGCGGGTGCTGCACGTGGTGCGCGACGCCCGCGGGGTGGCGTACTCGTGGACCAAGACGGTGTCGCGGCCGGAGACGGACGGCACCGAAGAGATGACCCGGTACGCCCCGACCCGCAGCGCGCTGCTGTGGAACGCGCACAACGCCGCGTTCGGGCTGCTGCGCCGCCGCGGCGTCGCCGTGCGCCGGGTGCGGTACGAGGAGTTCCTGGCCCGGCCCCGCAGCAGCGTGCAGCGCATCGCCGCGTTCATGGGGCTGGACCCGTCCATGGTGGACCTCGGCTTCGTCGACGACGAGGCCGTCGAGCTGTCGCTCGGCCACAGCGCCGCGGGCAACCCGATGCGGTTCACGGTCGGGCGCATCGAGTTGCGCCGCGACGACGCCTGGCGCCGGCAACTGCCGCCGCGCCAGCGCGCCCTGGTCGGGGCCGTGTGCGCGCCGCTGCTGCGGGCGTACGGGTACCCGCTGAGCAGTACCGCTGAGATAGTGGGAGCACACCGATGAGGGTCAAGGTCAACACCGGCCGGTTCGACGGCACACGCGGGGCCCGCCCCGCCGGCACCGAGCGCGCCACCGCCGCCGTCTCCGGCGAGCCGCCCGCCGGGGTCCAGGGCAGCACCGCGCAGGCGGCCGCCCCACAGGTCGGCACGGCCGCGGGCACCTCCCCAGCCGCCGGCACGGCGGCACGACGCGCGCAGGCCGACGGCGCATCGGCAGGCACGCCGCCGGTGCTCGACGATCCGGCACACGACGCGGTGCCGCAGCGCAGCGAGTGGCCCGCCGTAGGCGTGGTCATCCCGACCCGCAACCGCCCGGAGCTGCTGCGCAAGACCCTTGACGCGGTACGCGCCCAGGACTACCCCGGCACGCTGCGGATCATCGTGGTCTTCGACCAGGCCGAGCCGGATCCGGAGCTGGCCACCACCGACGACCGCCCGGTGCTGGTGCTGGCCAACTGGCGGCAGCCCGGCCTGGCCGGGGCGCGCAACACGGGCATCGCGGCGCTGGACACCGAGCTGGTGGCGTTCTGCGACGACGACGACCGCTGGCACCCGAGCAAGCTGCGCCGCCAGGTCGGCGCGCTGGTCCGCACGCCGGACGCGGAGTTCGCGACGTGTGCGATCGAGGTGGAGTTCGAGGGAACCGCCCACCCCCGGCTGGCCGGCACCGGCTCGGTGACCGTCGAGCACCTGGCCCGCTCCCGGATGTCGATGCTGCACTCGTCGGGCTTCCTGGCCCGGCGGGAGACGCTGCTGGAGTCCGGTGTCATCGGCCCGGTCTCCGAGGACGCCCCGGGCAGCCAGAACGAGGACTGGGACCTGCTGCTGCGGGCCGCCCGCCGGCACCCGATCGTGCACGTGGACGAGCCGCTGGTGCGAGTGCTCTGGGGCCGCAGCAGCTTCTACGCGTACGAGTACTCCACCAAGATCTCTTCGCTGCGCTGGATGATGGCCCGCCACCCGGAGATCTCCGGCTGCCGCCCGGGCGCGGCCCGGGTCTACGGCCAGCTGGCCTGCTGGTCGGCGGCGGCCGGGGACAAGCGGCAGGCCTGGCGCTGGACCCGGGAGACGGTACGCAACAACTGGCGCGAGCCGCGGGCCGCCATCGCCCTGGCCGCCCTCACCGGGGCGGTCAAGGTCGAGACGGTGCTGACCGCGCTGCACCGGCGCGGCCACGGCATCTGAACGCGTTCGCACAGTCACACCTGCACCGACCACCACGTTCCACCGTTGCCCGTGCGCGTCGGCGTACGATACGGTGTTGAACCTTGTTGGATTTCGGTGACTTAGGCTCCCCCGGGAGCCGGCAGGTGAGGAGACGGGATGCTCGCCCCGCAACGCCAGCAGGCGATCCTCGCCCAGGTGCGCCGCTCCGGTGGGGTACGCGTGGCCGACCTCGTCGCCGAGCTCGGCGTCTCCGACATGACCATCCGCCGTGACCTGGA
Organism: Catellatospora aurea; assembly: GCF_042663325.1. Classification (NCBI taxonomy): domain Bacteria; kingdom Bacillati; phylum Actinomycetota; class Actinomycetes; order Micromonosporales; family Micromonosporaceae; genus Catellatospora; species Catellatospora aurea. The sequence continues at coordinate 59,689 of NZ_JBHTAC010000010.1, read as the reverse complement.
GGTGCTCGCCGAGCGCGGCCTGGTGGTCAAGGTCCACGGCGGGGCGACCGCGCCCCCGTCCGGCGTGGCCGACGAGCCCGGCTTCGCCGCGAAAGCCGAACGCCAGCGTACGGAGAAGGCGAAGCTCGCCGAGGCCGCCGCCGCCCACGTGGCCCCCGGCAGCGCGGTCGCGCTGTCCGCGGGAACCACCACGGTGCGGTTGGCACAGGCCCTGGTCGAGGTTCCCGGGCTGACCGTGGTCACCAACTCGATCCCGGTCGCCGACGTCTTCTACCGCTCCGGCCGCCCCGACCAGACGGTGGTGCTCACCGGCGGCACCCGCACCCCCTCCGACGCGCTGGTCGGCCCGATCGCCGTCGCCTCGCTGCGCGACCTGCACGTCGACCAGCTCTTCCTCGGCGTGCACGGGCTCAGCGTCGAGGCCGGGCTGACCACCCCGAACCTGCTCGAAGCCGAGACGAACCGGGCCCTGATCGCGGCCACCCGCCGCCTGGTCGTGCTCGCCGACCACACCAAGTGGGACACGCTCGGCATCGCGTCGATCGTCCCGCTCAGCGCCGTCGACCTGCTCATCACCGACGCCGAGCCGCCGGTCGACATCAGCGAGCTCACCCTTGTGGAGATCACCCCATGAAACGCACCAGCATCACGATGGCCGACGGCCGTGAACTGATCTACTTCGACGAGCACGACGACGCGGTACGCGCCACCGTGGACAAGCGGGAGCTGCCCCCGCCGCCCCCGCCCGCGCAGCTGCGCTTCGACCCGCTCACCGAGGACTGGGTCGCCGTCGCGGCGCACCGGCAGGCCCGCACCTTCCTGCCGCCCACCGAGGAGTGCCCGCTCTGCCCCACGAAGAGCGCGTTCCTGACCGAGGTGCCCGCCGACGACTACGACGTGGTGGTGTTCGAGAACCGCTTCCCCTCGTTCTCCGGGGACGCCGGGCGCTGTGAGGTGGTCGTATTCTCGCCGCAGCACGACTCGTCGTTCCGGGAGCTGCCCGTGTCGCGGGTGCGCACCGTGCTGGGGGCGATGGCGGACCGCACCGCCGAGCTGTCCGCCCAGCCGGGTGTGGAGCAGGTGTTCTGCTTCGAGAACCGGGGCGTCGAAATCGGCGTGACGCTGCACCACCCGCACGGGCAGATCTACGCGTACCCGTACGTCACCCCGGTCACCCGGCGCTACCTGGAGGCGGCCCGCAGGTTCCGGGCGGAGCGCGGCGGCAACCTGTACGCCGACCTGCTGGCCCGTGAACGCGCCGAGGGCACGCGGGTCGTCGCGTCCAACGAGCTGTGGACGGCGTTCGTGCCGTACGCGGCCCGCTGGCCGTACGAGATCCATCTCGCCCCGCACCGGCAGATCCCCGACCTGGCCGCGCTCACCGAGGCCGAACTCGACGCGTGCGCCCCGCTGTGGTCGGAGATCACCAACCGGCTCGACGGGCTGTTCGGCGTGGCCATGCCGTACATCGCCGGCTGGCACCAGGCCCCGGTGCACGCCGACCGCGACCTCGGCTACCTGCACCTGCGGCTGATCAGCTCCCGGCGCGCGCCGGGCAAGCTGAAGTACCTGGCCGGGTCGGAGTCGGCGATGGGCGCGTGGGTCAACGACATCGCGCCGGAGCAGGCGGCTGCTGCGCTGAGGGCGGTTTCCCTCTAAGTTCGTACATGTGAACGACGACGAGGTCACCGAAGTCGAGGTCGAACCCGGCGTCCGGCTGCGCCTGCGCCACTGCGCCGCAGCCGGTCCGGGCCCCGGGCTGGTCCCGTTCCTGCTGGTCCACGGGCTGTCATCGAACGCCCGGCTGTGGGATGAGGTGGCCGAGGCACTGGCCGCCGCCGGGCACCCGAGCTGGGCGGTGGACCTGCGCGGGCACGGCGAGTCCGACGCGCCGGAGTCCGGCTACGACACCGGCACGGCCGCCGCGGACCTGGCCGCCGTCATCACCGTGCTGGGCCTGCACCGCCCGGTGGTGGTCGGCCAGTCGTGGGGCGGCAACGTGGTGGTGCGCCTGGCCGCCAAGCATCCGCAGCTGCCCGGCGCGCTCGGGCTGGTCGACGGCGGCTGGATCGATCTACACGCCGCCTTCCCCGACTGGGAATCGTGCGAGCGCGCGCTGCGCCCCCAGGACATCGACGGCCGCCCCGCCGCCGCCATGCGGCAGTGGCTGGCCTCGGCCCACCCCGACTGGTCGGACACGGCCCGCGCGGCGACGCTGGCGAACATGCGGGTCCGCCCCGACGGCACCATGGAGCGGCGGCTGACCATCCCGCACCACCTGGAGATCCTGCGCTCGATGTGGGACGGCCCGCCCGGCCCCGACCTGCCCCTGGTCGCCGTGCCCGCGCTGCTGCTGCCCGCGCTCGGGCCCGACGACGAACGGGCTGAACCGGTGCGCCGCGCCGCCGCGGCCCTGCCCGACGCGGACGTGCGCTGGTATCCCGGCGGCGACCACGACCTGCACGCCCAGCATCCGGCCATGGTCGCCGCCGACCTGCTCACCCTGGCCCGTGACCGGCGCAAGGAGGCGACGTGACGAGACTGCTCGTGATCATGGGGTCCGGCGAGACCACTCCCACCATGATCAAGCCGCACCGGCAGTTCTTCGCCGCACTCGGCGACGGAGACCGGGCGGCCCTGCTGGACACGCCGTACGGGTTCCAGCTCAACGCCGACGAGATCAGCGCGCGGGCCGTCGGCTACTTCGCGCAGAGCGTCGGGCGCACCGTGGACGTCGTCTCCTGGCGCACCACGCCCGCGCCCGGCCTCGACCGGGAACGCGCGCTGGCCGCCCTGCGCGGCGCGAGCTGGATCTTCGCGGGACCGGGCTCGCCGACGTACGCCCTGCGCCAGTGGCGCGACACCGAGCTGCCGTCCCTGCTGGTCCAGGCCGAGGTGCTCGTCTTCGCCAGCGCCGCCGCGCTCACCCTCGGCTCGCACACCATCCCCGTGTACGAGATCTACAAGGCCGGCGCCGACCCGCACTGGGAGCCCGGCCTCAACCTGTTCGAGCAGCTCACCGGCATCCCCGCCGTGGTCATCCCGCACTACGACAACGCCGAGGGCGGCCACCACGACACCCGTTTCTGCTACCTCGGCGAACCCCGCCTCGCCCGCCTCGAACGCGAACTGCCCGACGACACCGTCATCATCGGCATCGACGAGCACACCGCCCTGGTCTGCGACCTCGACGCCCGCACCGCCACCGTCCTCGGCAACGGCACCCTCACCCTCCGCCACCGCACCCGCACCCGCACCTACCCCGCCGGCGCCGTCCTCCCCCTCCCCACCGAAGAAAGGAAGGGCACCTTCTTATCGCTTTTCGTAGAGGAAGGGCACCTTCTTAACGTTGATGGCGCAGACGGCGAGGTCGGGGATGCCGGCGGGGCCGGGCACGGTGTGGCGGGCAGCGGCAGGGGGCGGGGTGGTCACGGCCTGGGTGGTCCGGGCCGGGGTGTTCCGGGCCGAGGCACGGCGGGCGGAGGTGCAGCGGCCGGAGGCGGAGCCGCCGCGGGCGGAGCCGCCACGGGTGTCCCGGCCGAGGGGGGCGACGGCGGGAGTGCCGTGCCCGGTGGTGTCGCGGCCACGTTGCGCGAGGCCGCTGACGAGGCCGAGGCCCGGTTCTCGACCGCGCTGGCCGAACGGGACGTGGACGGCTGCGTCGCGGCGGTGCTGGAACTGGAGCAGGCGATCACCGACTGGAGCGCCGACACACTCACCTCGGACTCCGGCGAGCACGCGCACGGGCTGCTGCGCGGCATGATCGTGCGGCTCGGCGCGCTCGCGGGCACCGCGGACCCGACGCCGCTGCTCACCCCGCTGGTGGACGCGTTGATCGGCCTCCGGGAGAAGGCTCGCGAGCAGCGCGACTGGGCCGCCGCCGACCGGGTCCGCGACGCCCTGACCGCCGCCTCCATCGAACTGCGCGACACCCCCGACGGCCCCGTCTGGCTCCGCACCCCCTGACCCAGACCGCGGCCCCGGCCCCGCGCCAGCTGCAGCGGCAGCGGCAGCGGCAGCGGCAGCGGCAGCGGCAGCTGCAGCATGATCGTTGTTTCCGGTCAGGATCCTGCGGTGGCACGCCAGGTTCTGACCGGAAACGGCGATCATGGGCGGGCCAGATGCAAACAGTGCCGACCCGCGGATCGCGGGTCGGCACTGTTCGGGAAGGGACTTTCAGGCGGGATTCTTCTGCTGTTTCACCTGGTCAAACGATCGCAGGCGGGGCAGGAGACGGCTTGGCGCCGTACCCGGTGAAAATCAGGCGGCCAGGCGGCGGGCCAGGTTGGTGTCGAGGGTGTTCATGAACTCCTCGGTGGTCTGCCACGGCGCGTCGCGCGAGATCAGCAGCGCGAGGTCCTTGGTCATCGCACCGCCCTCGACGGTCTCGATGATGACCTGCTCCAGCACGTCGGCGAAGTTGGTCACCTCCGGGGTGCCGTCCAGCTTGCCGCGGTGCGCGAGGCCCCGGGTCCAGGCGAAGATCGACGCGATCGGGTTGGTCGACGTCTTCTCGCCCTTCTGCCACTGGCGGTAGTGCCGGGTGACCGTGCCGTGCGCGGCCTCGGCCTCGACGGTCTTGCCGTCGGGCGTCATCAGCACGGAGGTCATCAGGCCGAGCGAGCCGAAGCCCTGCGCCACGGTGTCGGACTGCACGTCGCCGTCGTAGTTCTTGCAGGCCCAGACGAACCCGCCCTCCCACTTCAGCGCCGCGGCGACCATGTCGTCGATGAGGCGGTGCTCGTAGGTGATGCCGGCGGCCTCGAAGTCGGACTTGAACTCGGTCTCGAAGACCTCGGCGAAGATGTCCTTGAACCGGCCGTCGTACGCCTTGAGGATCGTGTTCTTGGTCGACAGGTAGACCGGGTAGTTGCGGGCCAGGCCGTAGCGCAGCGAGGCGCGCGCGAAGTCGCGGATCGACTCGTCGAAGTTGTACATGCCCATGGCGACGCCGCCGTCGGGGAAGTCGGCGACGGTCAGCTCCATCGGCTCCGAGCCGTCGGCCGGCTGGTACGTGATGGTGACCTTGCCCGGCCCCGGGACCACGAAGTCGGTGGCCTTGTACTGGTCGCCGTGGGCGTGACGGCCGATGACGATCGGCTTGGTCCAGCCCGGCACCAGGCGCGGCACGTTGCTCATGATGATCGGCTCACGGAAGACGACGCCGCCGAGGATGTTGCGGATGGTGCCGTTCGGCGACTTCCACATCTTCTTCAGGCCGAACTCGGCGACGCGGGCCTCGTCCGGGGTGATGGTGGCGCACTTGACGCCCACGCCGTGCCGCTTGATGGCGTTGGCGGCGTCGATCGTCACCTGGTCGTCGGTGGCGTCGCGGTGCTCCATGCCCAGGTCGTAGTACTCCAGCTCCACGTCGAGGTAGGGCAGGATCAGCTGCTCCCGGATCTGCTTCCAGATGATCCGGGTCATCTCGTCGCCGTCGAGCTCGACGACCGGGTTGTTTACCTTGATCTTCGCCATCGCGAGGGCGCTCCTTAAAACCTTCGGCGTCCGGCGCGGAAGGCCGGGCGGCGGTCTCGTTTAGCAGTACGAGCGTACTGCCAGATCCACCAGGCGCAACCGCCAGGGTGAGGTGCCTCTCGCCACGGCCCGCGAAACTGGCGTCGTACCACTACGCTGCGCGCTCGTGACAGCCGACGAGTCCGCGCCGCCGCCCCTGGGGCGGGCTCGCGGGCGCCGGTTTTCTGCTCCTGCTGGCACAAATCGTGATCATGGTGAGCCGACCGCAGCGCAGCCCCCGAAGCAGCGGACTGCCCGTGCGGGAATCGCTGGACCACCGTGTCGCCGCCGAGTCCTCCGCCGGCGAGGCGCTGGCGCACGGGCTGCTCTGGACGCTGGCTCAGCGTGTCCGCGGGCCTGGCCGCCGCCCTGAGCACGCAGTGACCCAGCCCGCCAGGCGCAGCGCCCGCCGCGTGCTGCGGCGGGCGCTGTGTGGCGGATTGATCAGCTCCAGTTGATCTCGCCGCGGCCCGCTTCCTGCAGCGCGGCCTTGATCTGCGAGAACGGCTTGCTGCCCAGGAACCCCTTCGGGTTCATCGGGCTCGGGTGCCCGGCCTCCAGCACGACGTGATGGGCGTTGTCGACCAGCGCGGCCTTCTTGCGGGCGTACGACCCCCACAGCACGAAGACCACCCGGTACGGCGAGTCGTTCACGGCCTTGATCGCGGCGTCGGTGAACGCCTCCCAGCCCTGGTTGGCGTGGCTGCCCGGCTTGACGCCCACGGTGAGCACCGCGTTGAGCATCAGCACGCCCTGGCTCGCCCAGCCGGTCAGGTCGCCGTTGCGCGGCGGCTCGACGCCCAGGTCGTCCTTCAGTTCCTTGTACACGTTGCGCAGGCTCGGCGGCACCGCCACACCGGGGCGCACGCTGAAGCTGAGGCCGTGCGCCTGGCCCGGCTTGAAGTAGGGGTCCTGGCCGAGGACGAGCACCCGGGTGTGCGCGGGCGAGGTGAGCCGGAACGCCGTGAACAGGTCGTCGCGGGGCGGGTACACCGTCTCGGTGGCGTAGGCGTTCTCCACGAACGAGGACAGCCGGGCCGTGGCGTCGAGGTCCAGGTGCGGCTTCATCACGTCGCGCCACTCAGCGGGCAGCAGGTCGAGCAGGTCGAATGCCATGCGGGACACCATAGTGCCCGCGTCCGACAACCGCGCGGCTAAGCCCCGCCCCGGCGGTTTGCTCAGCCTGGCCTGCGGTTATCCACCGTCGGGCAGGCGTTCGAGCCCTATCCGGACTTCCCGGCCGACGCCTTGGCGCTCGGTCTTCGGCGATCCGCCGACCCGCCCCGCGGCCGACCCGCTTCCGGGTGCCGACCCGCCCACCTGCCGTCACGGTAGCCTGCTGCCGCAGGTCAGCTGCCGCCAGGCGTTAAGAAGGGCACGTTCTATAACGCGAAGCGTTATAGAACGTGCCCTTCCTTTCGGCAGGTCACATGCCGGCTACGTCGGCCTGCTTGGCGCGGACGGCTTCGGCGGCCTCGTTGAGGCCGGCCAGCTCGGTCTCGGTGAGGTCGGTGATGACGACCTTGCGGGCGCCGGTGGCGCCGATCTCGGCCTCGACGCCCAGGTAGACGCCGGAGATGCCGTACTCGCCGTCGACCCAGGCGCAGACCGGCATGACCTCGCCGGAGTCCTCGGCCACGGCCTTGGCCATGCGGGCGGCGGCGGCCGACGGGGCGTAGTACGCCGAGCCGGTCTTCAGCAGCGCCACGACCTCGGCGCCGCCGTTGCGGGTCCGGGTGACCAGCTCCTCGATCTTCTCGGCGGGCAGCAGGTCGGACAGCGGCTTGCCGTCGACGGTGCAGCGCGAGGGCACCGGCACCATGGTGTCGCCGTGCGAGCCCAGGGTCAGCGTCTTCACCGAGCCGACCGGGACGTTCAGCTCCTCGGCGACGAAGTGCGTGAAGCGGGCGGTGTCCAGCATGCCCGCCTGGCCGATGACCCGGTTCTTCGGGAACTGGGTGGCGATCTGGGCCAGCGCGGTCATCTCGTCGAGCGGGTTGGACACCACGATGACGACGGCGTTGGGCGCGTGCTTGGCGACCTGCTCGGCCACCCCGCGGACGATCTTGGCGTTGACACCGAGCAGGTCCATGCGGCTCATGCCCGGCTTGCGCGGCAGGCCGGCGGTGATCACGACGATGTCGGAACCGGCGATGGCCTCGTAGCCCGAGCCGTCGACACCCGTGGTGGCGCCGACGACCTTGGTCTCGAATCCCTCGATGGAGCGGGACTGGTTGAGGTCCAGGGCGAGACCCTCGGGCTTGCCCTCGATGATGTCGGTCAGCACGACGGTCTCGAAGACGTCGTACTCGGCGAGGCGCTGCGCGGTGGTCGAGCCGTAGAAACCGGCGCCGACGACGGTGACCTTCTTGCCCATTGGCACATACTCCCTGCTGGCGGATGTCTGGTGGTGACCAGCACAGCCCTGTGACGAAGGTGTAACGATCCGCACCATAGTCCGCTGCGTCTATCGACGGCCGGTCGGGTGCGGCGGGTGTGGGCTAGAGCGCCGACTCGGCCTTCTCGACCACGTTGGTGAGCAGCATGGCGCGCGTCATCGGCCCTACCCCGCCCGGGTTCGGCGACACGAACCCGGCCACGTCGGCGACGTCGGCGTGCACGTCACCCACGATGTGCTTCTTGCCGTCCGATCCCTCCACTCGCGACACGCCGACGTCGAGCACGGCCGCGCCCGCCCGGACCATGCCCGGGGTGATGATGCCCGGCACGCCGGCCGCGGCGACGATGATGTCGGCCCGGCGGGTGTGCGCGGCCAGATCCTTGGTCCCGGTGTGGCAGAGGGTCACCGTCGCGTTCTCGGTACGCCGGGTCAGCAGCAGCCCCAGCGGGCGGCCCACGGTGACGCCGCGACCGACGACGCAGACCTCCGCGCCCGCGATCGGCACGTGGTACCGGCGCAGCAGCTCGACGATGCCGCGCGGCGTGCACGGCAGCGGCGCGGGAACGCCCAGCACCAGGCGTCCGAGGTTGACCGGGTGCAGCCCGTCGGCGTCGGAGTCCGGGTCGATCAGCTCCAGCACCCGCTGCTCGTTCAGTCCCTTGGGCAGCGGCAGCTGGACGATGTAGCCGGTGCAGGCGGGGTCGGCGTTGAGTTCCGCGACGGCACGCTCCACATCGGCCTGGGTGGCGTCGGCGGGCAGGTCGCGGCGCAGCGAGGCGATGCCGACCTCGGCGCAGTCCTTGTGCTTGCCGTTGACGTACCACCGGGAGCCCGGGTCGTCGCCGACCAGCACCGTGCCCAGGCCCGGGGTCACGCCGCGCGCCTGCAGCGCGGCCACCCGCGTCCGCAGGTCCGCCTTGATCGCCGCTGCCGTCTCGGTGCCGTTGAGGATCGTCGCCGTCATGCCGTCGATCCTGCCATCACGCCTTCGACCACCCGAAACCAGGACATCCCGTTCGACGCGCCGCCCGCCATGATCGACCGACTTGCCGGGCAATGGGGCGAATGCGCCGCAGCGATACGCCCGTTTGCCAGGCAAATCCGAGGATCATGGCGTAGTGGGGGGCTAGCGGCTGTGATGACCGGCGTCGATCATTTGGCCCCTTAGCTGGGGAACTAACTGTGGGTGACAGTGGGATAGATCACCGCGTGGCCTTGGTTGCAGGATCTTCCAGCATCCGGGACGCCATAACGGGTTAAATCGGGCTCCCGACAGTCCCACTATGTGACCGGCGACTATTACCGGGGTCACGGCCAGAATCGGGCATACTGACTTAGTTCCGCCCATATGACAGGCTGCTCTCTAATACCAGAGTCGGGACAGGATCCGCAAGTACTCCACCCGTAGACTGTTGCGAATCTGCAACCCGTGGGTTTGGTGCCGGGCCGAGCTTCGTCCTACCTTTGCCGGACGTTGCACTGCGTGACAACGGCTGGTCAGCCTGCCGTCGTGAGGTGCGACGTAGGAGATGAGGAGGCTCAATGCAGGTCCGTAGGCTCGCAGCCTGGGCTGCTCTCCCGCTTGCTGTCACTCTCGGCCTGTCGGCCTGTGGCAAGAGCGGTGGCAGCGACTCGGGTAGCGCCAACCCCAATGGTGTGGTTTCCATCGGCATCGCCGAACCGAAGCACCTGATCCCGTCCAACACCTCGGAGACCAGTGGCTCCCAGGTGCTGGCCGCGCTGTTCGCCCCCCTGGTCGACTTCGACGAGGCCAACAAGCCCTTCGAGGTGGCCGCGCAGGAGATCAGCACCACCGACAACAAGACCTGGACGATCAAGCTGAAGGACGGCTGGACGTTCCACAACGGCGAGCCGGTCACCGCCGACAGCTACATCAACGCCTGGAACTACGCGGCCTACGGCCCGAACGCCCAGGACAACAACTACTTCTTCGACAAGGTCGAGGGCTACAAGGACCTCAACCCTGCCGACGCGAACACCAAGCCGACGGCGACTGCCCTCACCGGTCTCAAGAAGGTCGACGACAAGACCTTCACGGTGACCCTGAACGCGCCGTTCAGCGAGTTCAAGGCGCTGCTGGGCTACACCGCGTTCTACCCGCTGCCGAACGCCGCGTTCGAGAGCGCGACCGCTTCCCCGCTGGTCGTCACCAAGGCCTACGAGGACGCCCCCATCGGCAACGGCCCGTTCAAGATCAAGGGTGCGTGGCAGCACGACGCCCAGGTCGAGGTCGAGAAGTACGACGCCTTCGCCGGCACCAAGCCGACCGTCGGCGGCGCGCTCTTCAAGATCTACCAGAACAGCGACGCCGAGTACGCCGACCTCCAGGCCAACAACCTGGACGTGGTGAAGCAGATCCCGACCGCCAGCCTGTCCACGGCCGCCGGTGACCTGGGTGACCGCTACCAGACCAGCCCGGCGTCGACCCTGCAGGTGCTGGCCTTCCCGACCTTCGACAAGCGTTTCGAGAAGCCCGAGGTCCGTAAGGCGATCTCCATGGCGATCGACCGCGAGGAGATCGCGAACAAGGTCTTCCAGGGTTCGCAGAAGGCCGCCTACTCCTTCGTCTCCCCGGTCGTGGCGGGCTACCGCGACAAGACCTGTGGCGCGGCGTGCGAGTTCAACCCGACCGAGGCCAAGAAGCAGTACGACGCCGCGGGCGGCCCGAAGTCGATCAACATCACGTACAACACCGACGGTGGCCACCAGGAGTGGGTCGACGCGACCTGCAACCAGCTGAAGACCAACCTGGGCGTGGAGTGCGTGGGCACCCCCGAGCCGAAGTTCGCCGACCTGCTCACCAAGGCCAAGGCGAAGAAGGACGTCGGCATGTTCCGCATGGGCTGGGTCATGGACTACCCGTCCATGGAGAACTACCTCGGCCCGCTGTACTCGACCGGTGGTTCCTCGAACTACTACGGCTACAGCAACCCCACCTTCGACAACCTGCTGAAGGAGGGCTCGGCTGCGGCGACGCAGGACGAGGCCATCAAGAAGTACCAGGAGGCCGAGGACATCCTCGCCAAGGACATGCCGGTGCTTCCGCTGCGCTTCGGCCAGAACGTCTTCGGTCACTCGACCAACGTCAAGGACGTTCACATCGACCTGTTCAACCGGGTCGACCTCAACAAGATCCAGATCGCCGGCTGACCAGCCTGACGGTCGACTGACGGTGGTGGTGCCGGTCCGCTCGGGCCGGCACCACCATCGCGCCGAGACCCCCTCGCCCCCGCGTCCTCCGACCCGGTTAGGCGGCACCACCACCACGTCGACCGCGGCCCCATGGTACGAAGAACACGGATATTTCGTGCTAATCGGGCCGCCAGGTGAGAGAAGAAATCGACGATGTTCCGCTACCTTGTGCGGCGCTTCCTCCAGATGATCATGGTGTTCATCGCGACCACGTTCATCGTGTACTCGCTGATGTACTGGACCGGAGGCGACCCCATCCAGGCTCTGGCCGGCGAGAAGCCGGTCAGCGACCTCCAGCGCGCCCAGCTGACGAGGATCTACGGACTCGACCAGCCGTTCTACGAGCGCTACTGGAACTACCTGACCGATCTGCTGCACCTCGACTTCGGCACCACCCTGACCGGACGTCCCATCAAGGACATCCTGGTGGACGCCTGGCCGATCACCATGCAACTGGCGCTCATCGCCATCGTCGTCACGATCGTCTTCGGCGTCACCGCCGGCGTCATCGCGGGCATCCGGCGCGGCAGCATCTTCGACAACGCCACGCTGGTGCTGACGCTGCTCGTGATCGGCATCCCCTCGGTCGTGCTCGCGCCATTGTCGCAGTACCTCTTCACCATCCAGTGGAAGATCTTCCCCACCACTGCCAGCGGCAACCCGACGTGGTACGAACTGCTGCTGCCCGGCATCGTGCTGGGTTCGCTGTCCGTCGCCACCGCGATGCGGCTGACCCGCGCCTCGGTCAGCGAGAACCTGCGCGCCGACTTCGTGCGCACCGCCCGGTCCAAGGGCATGCCCGGCCGCCGGGTGATCGGCATCCACGTGCTGCGCAACTCGCTGATCCCGATCGTGACCTTCCTCGGCGTCGAGCTGGGCAGCCTGATGGCCGGCGCGATCGTCACCGAGAGCGTCTTCAACGTCCCCGGCGTCGGCTTCCAGCTGGCCCGCGGCCTCAAGACCGAGGACACCCCGCTGGTGATCGGCATCGTCAGCGTGCTGGTGATCGTCTTCCTGGTGGCCAACCTGATCGTCGACCTGCTCTACGCGGTGCTCGACCCGCGGATCCGGTACGAGTAAGAGGTTTCGTGACATGAGTGACTTCGAATCCGTGGCCGCGACCGAGCTGCACACGGCCACCCCCGGTCCGGCCGGCGCGCCCAACGCGCCGGGCCAGCCACACACCCTCGAGGTGTCCAAGCCCCGCAGCGCCAGCGCGGACGCCTGGCGCGAGCTGCGCCGCCGCCCGCTGTTCTGGGTGGCGCTCGTCATCGTCGCGCTGGTCCTGCTGATCGCGGCCTTCCCGTCGCTGTTCACCTCGGCCGACCCGACCTCGTGCTCGCTGAGCAACCGCATGGGCGACCCGTCGGGCGCGGCCATCTTCGGGTACGACGTCCAGGGCTGCGACGTGTTCGCCAAGTCCATCTACGGGACCAAGAACTCGCTGCTGGTCGGCACGGGCGCGGCACTGCTGGCCGGGATCCTCGGCATGCTGCTCGGCGTCACCGCCGGCTACTTCGGCAGCTGGTGGGACGTCACCGTCTCGCGGATCATCGACATCGTGCTGGGCCTGCCGCTGCTGCTGGCCGGCATCGTGTTCATGAAGCGCGTCACCAACGCCGGCGGCGGCCAGACCGCGATCCTGATCGCCCTGATCTCCATCCTCGGCCTGCTCGGCTGGACCACCGCGGCCCGCGTCATCCGCTCCTCGGTGATCACCGCGAAGCAGCAGGACTACGTGCACGCCGCGAAGATGCTGGGCGCGGGCAGCGGCCGCATCATGTGGCGGCACATCCTGCCGAACTCGCTGGCCCCGTTCATCGTGATCATCACGATGGCGCTGGGCTCGTTCATCGCCGCCGAGGCCACGCTGTCCTTCCTGGGCATCGGCCTGCGGCCCCCGGCCCAGTCCTGGGGCATCGACATCTCGACCGCGCGGGCGTACATGCGGGAGAACGCCCTCCCGCTGATCGTGCCGTCGACGTTCCTGGCGCTGACCGTGCTCGCCTTCGTCATCCTGGGCGACACGATCCGCGAAGCCTTCGACCCGAAGCTGCGGTGAAGCACATGACCGACATCCACGTCACCTCCTCGACCCCGACCCGCGGCGGTCGGCACCTGCTCGAGGTGAAGGACCTCTACGTCGAGTTCCACACCCGCGACGGCGTCGCCCGTGTGATCAACGGCGTGTCGTACCACCTGGACCCGGGCGAGACCCTGGCCGTGCTGGGCGAGTCGGGCTCCGGCAAGTCGGTGACCGCGCAGGCGATCATGGGCATCCTGGACATGCCGCCGGCGAAGATCCCGAGCGGGCAGATCCTCTACCAGGGCGAGAACCTGCTCGCCATGCCGGAGGAGAAGCGGCGGCAGGTGCGCGGCAAGGAGATCTCCATGATCTTCCAGGACGCGCTGTCGGCCCTGAACCCGGTCTTCCCGGTGGGCTGGCAGATCTCCGAGACGCTGCGCACCCGGGCCGGCCTGTCCCGCAAGGACGCGCTCAAGCGGGCCGTCGAGCTGATGGACCTGGTCAAGATCCCGGCCGCCAAGGCCCGGGTCAAGGACTATCCCCACCAGTTCTCCGGCGGTATGCGCCAGCGCGTCATGATCGCGATGTCGCTGGCCATGGACCCCAAGGTCCTCATCGCGGACGAGCCGACCACGGCGCTCGACGTGACCGTGCAGGCCCAGATCATGGACCTGCTCGGCGACCTGCGCCGCGACCTCAACATGGGCCTGATCCTGATCACGCACGACCTGGGCGTGGTCGCCGACGTGGCGGACCGCATCGCGGTCATGTACGCGGGCCGCATCGTCGAGCACGCGGACGTGCGCAGCGTCTACAAGCACCCGGCGCACCCGTACACCGAGGGCCTGCTCGACTCGATCCCGCGGCTGGACTCCAAGGGCACCGAGCTGGCGACCATCAAGGGCCTGCCGCCGAACCTGATGCGCCCGCCGACGGGCTGCGCGTTCCACCCGCGCTGCAAGTACGCCAAGGCGGTCTGCACCACCGAAACACCCCTCTCGCTGGACCTCGGCCACGGCCGGACCAGCGCGTGCCACTTCGCGAAGGAGATGCTCGATGGCACACTCCGCTGAGAACGTCGCGGGCGTGCGCCCGGCCGGCGAGCCGCTGCTGCGGGTCGAGAACCTGGTCAAGCACTTCCCGATCACCCAGGGCATCCTCTTCAAGAAGAAGGTCGGCGCGGTCAAGGCGGTCGACGGGGTCAGCTTCGAGCTGCACCGCGGCGAGACGCTGGGCATTGTCGGCGAGTCGGGCTGCGGCAAGTCGACGCTGGCCAAGCTGCTGATGCGGCTGGAGACCCCGACCGGCGGCCGGGCCATGCTCAAGGGCAAGGACATCTTCAAGGTGTCCGGGTCCGAGCTGCGCCGCATGCGCCGCAACATCCAGATGGTGATGCAGGACCCGTACACCTCGCTGAACCCGCGGATGACGGTCGGCGACATCATCGGCGAGCCGTACGAGATCCACACCGAGGTGGCGCCGAAGGGCGACCGCCAGCGCCGGGTGCAGGAGCTGCTGGAGCTGGTCGGGCTCAACCCCGAGCACATCAACCGCTACCCGCACCAGTTCTCCGGCGGCCAGCGCCAGCGCATCGGCATCGCCCGCGCGCTGGCCCTCAAGCCCGAGATCATCGTCTGCGACGAGCCGGTGTCGGCACTCGACGTGTCGATCCAGGCGCAGGTCATCAACCTGCTGGAGAAGCTGCAGGGCGAGCTGGACCTGTCCTACATCTTCATCGCGCACGACCTGTCCGTGGTGCGGCACATCTCCGACCGGGTCGGCGTGATGTACCTCGGCAAGATGGTCGAGGTCGGCACCGACGCGGAGATCTACGAGCGGCCGACGCACCCGTACACCCAGGCGCTGCTGTCGGCGGTGCCGGTGCCGGACCCGGACGCCCGCGCCCACCGCGACGTCATCCGCCTGGTCGGCGACGTGCCGTCCCCGGCCAACCCGCCGTCGGGCTGCCGCTTCCGCACCCGCTGCTGGAAGGCGCAGGAGCGCTGCTCGGTGGAGGAGCCGCTGCTGATCCGCCGCGGCGTCGACCCGCACCCGAGCGCGTGCCACTTCGCCGAGCTGCGCCAGGTCGTCGGCTGACTCCCGCGCCGTAGGGCAAGGTCAGAAGGAAGGGCACCTTCTTAACGGACGTTCGTTAAGAAGGTGCCCTTCCTTCGTTTCGGTCAGTGGGCGAAGTGGCGGGAGCCCGTGAGGTAGAGGGTGATGCCGGCGGCCTTGGCCGCGGCGATGACCTCCTCGTCGCGGATCGAGCCGCCGGGCTGGACCACCGCGGTCACGCCCGCGTCCAGCAGGAGCTGCAGTCCGTCGGCGAACGGGAAGTACGCGTCCGAGGCGGCCACCGAACCGGCGGCCCGGTCACCGGCCCGCGAGATCGCCAGGCGGCACGAGTCGACCCGGTTGACCTGGCCCATGCCGATGCCCACGCTGGCCCCGTCCTTGGCCAGCAGGATCGCGTTGGACTTGACGGCCCGGATCGCGCCCCAGGCGAACTCCAGGTCGCGCAGCAGCTCATCGGAGGCCGGCTCGCCGGTGGCCAGCCGCCAGTTGGCCGCGTCGTCGCCCTCGGCGCCGAAGTCGTCGCGGGTCTGCACCAGCATGCCGCCCGACACCTGGCGCAGCTCGACCGTGTTCGGCCGGAACGGCGGGGCGAGCAGCACCCGCAGGTTCTTCTTCGCGGTCAGGATCTCCACGGCCTCCGGCGCGTACGCGGGGGCCACCACGACCTCGGTGAAGATCTCCGCGATCTGCTTGGCCAGCTCCGCGGTGACCTCGCTGTTGACCGCGATGATGCCGCCGTACGCCGACATCGGGTCGCACGCGTGCGCCTTGGCGTGGGCGTCGGCGATGGAGGTCGACGAGATCGCGATGCCGCACGGGTTGGCGTGCTTGATCACCGCGGCGGCGTACACGCCCTCGAAGTCGTGCACGGTGCGCCAGGCGGCGTCGGCGTCGATGTAGTTGTTGTACGACATCTCCTTGCCGCCGAGCTGCTGCGCGCGGGCCAGGCCGGGCGCGGCGACGGGGTCGATGTACAGCGCCGCCGCCTGGTGCGGGTTCTCGCCGTAGCGCAGCACGTTGCCGCGCCACAGCCCGAGACCGGCGTACTCGGGCCAGGCGAAGCCCTCCGCCGGGGCCGGGGCCAGCTCCTGGGCGCACCAGTTGGCCACCGCGACGTCGTAGTCGGCGATGTCGGCGAAGGCGCGGGCCGCCAGCGCGCGGCGCTCGCCCAGCGTGAAACCGCCGGTCTCCAGCGCCGCGGCGATCAGGTGGTAGTCGGCCGGCGAGGTGACCACCGCGACGTTGGCGTGGTTCTTGGCCGCCGCGCGCACCATGGCCGGGCCACCGATGTCGATCTTCTCGATGCACTCGTCCATGGACGCGCCCGAGGCCACCGTCTCGGTGAACGGGTACAGGTTCGACACCAGCAGGTCGAACGGCTCGATGTCGAGTTCGGTGAGCTGCGCGCGGTGCGTCTCCAGGCGTACGTCGGCCAGCAGGCCCGCGTGCACCCTCGGGTGCAGCGTCTTGACCCGCCCGTCCAGCGTCTCCGGGAAGCCGGTCAGCTCCTCGACCCGGGTCACCGGCGAGCCGGTGGTCTCGATCTGCTGCGCCGTGCTGCCGGTCGAGACGATCTCGACCCCGTGCCGCCGCAGCGTCGCGGCGAGGCCCTCCAGCCCGGTCTTGTCCCACACGCTGATCAGCGCGCGTCGAATGGGCTTACGCTCCGCAGGCTCGCTCATGCCTTCTCCTCGCTAATTCAGGGCCGGTCTGAACCGCCGGCCCCGTGGTCCGCTCGTCGCGCCCGGTCGTCACCGTCCCGGGCCTGGTTTCGCGGCGCGGGAGGGCGGTCCGTTCAGCCGACGATCACTTTCCTGCCGTTGACGGTCCAGCCGTCGCGTGCCATGCGGCCGACGTACTCGACCAGCTGCGCACGCTCGGCGTCCTTGATGCGCTCGGAGAGGGTGTCCTCGGTGTCGTCGTCGAGCACCGGCACCGCGACCTGCGCGATGATCGGCCCGGTGTCCACCCCGCCGTCCACGAAGTGCAGCGTGGCTCCGGCGAGTTTCACGCCGTACTCGACGGCGTCGCGTGGGCCGTGCATGCCCGGGAAAGCCGGCAGCAGCGCGTTGTGGGTGTTGACATAACGTCCGCCGAACCGGTCCAGGAACGCCTTGCCCACCAGCTTGAGGAAGCCCGCACCGATCACGAGGTCGGGCCGTTGCGCCGCGGTCAGCTCGGTGAACGTTTCGTCCCACTCCTGCCGGGTGGCGAAGTCGGGGACGCGGGCGACGAAGGTGGGCACTCCCGCGGCCTCGGCACGGGCCAGGCCCGCGATGCCGTGGCGGTCCGCGCCGACGCCGACGACGGCCGCGCCGTATGCGGGGTCGGCGCAGGCATCGAGCAGAGCTTGGAGATTGGTACCGGAACCGGAGACCAGGACGACGAGGCGAGCGGTCACCTCTGCACCCTATCGGGCAGCGCAGACGCTGCTCGCGTCGGGTGCGGCGGGCACTTACGGCGTTTTGCCCGACAAACGAGTAAATAAAGTAGATATTGGGCGAAGAACTGCATTCCAGAACGTGCCGACCCCACCCGGACATCCGGGTGCCCGTCACCCCGCACGTGCTGCCGAACGCGAGGAGCCGATCTTGACGCAACCGCCGACACCACCGGAGCCGCCGGAGGAGCCGCCGTCGTGGCCGCCGCAGCCGCCGTCGCGCGAGGACCAGCCGCCCGCGCCGCCCTCGCCGGATGTGCCGCCGCCGCCAGGCGAGCCGGTTCCCGCACCCCCTGAAGGGGCGACCCACTCCGAGCCGGTCTCCCCGGCCGCCGAGCCGGCGTACCAGCCGAGCGCCGCCGAGCCGCCGTCCGCGCCCGAGTTCGAACCGCCGACCACCCGTGAGCAGCCCGCACCGGAGTCGGGTTCGCCGGGCACCGCCGGCGGGGTCTGGCCGGAGCCGCCCAGCAGCCTGCCTGAGCCACCGGCCAGCGTGGACAACCCGTTCAGCCCGCCACCCGCGCCGGAGTTCGGGCCACCGCCGACCGCGATGAGCGACCCGACCGCGCCACCTACTCCGCCGACTCCCCCACCGCCGCCCTCGCCGCCGGGACCGCCGCCGCCGATGCCGCCGGTGCCCCCGCCGCCGTCGATCGGCGCGAGCACGCCCACCCCGCCCGGCTGGCCCGAGCCCGCGGAGCAGCCGTACCCGGCGCCCGCGCCGCCCCCGCCGGTGCCCGGTCCGCCGTACGGCGCCGGTGGCGGCACGGTCTACACCTCGGGAAGCACCCCTTTGCCACCCGTCCCGCCGCCACCGCCGATCGGCGGTCCGCCGCCACCACCGCTGGGCCCCGCCCAGGGCACCGTGTACCAGAAGGCGGGCGGGCAGAACAACCTGTTTGGCTGGATCGCGCTGGCCTGCGGCATCATCGGCACCGGTTGCTGCTGCTGCCCGTGGCTCAACGGCGCGCCGTTCATCGGCGGCATTCCGGCGGTCATCCTCGGCGCGATGCACCTCAACAAGGTGAAGAAGGGCGCCGCCTCGATGTCCTGGCTCGGCTGGGTCGCCATCGCGCTGGGCGTCATCGCGATGATCGCCGCCATCTGCGGTATCGCGACCGGTTGGCAGGATCGGATCTACGACCAGTACCAGCAGTTCAACTGATCGACTCGCACCGACTGGTGGGACAGCGGATATCAGCTGTCCCACCAGTCACGTCCGTCACAACTTGCTATTAGACTCCGCACGTTTGGCAACGGCTCACTCCGAGCCACCACCCCAACACCCCTGGAGTCTCCATGACCTACGGTTCTCAGCAGCCGCAGCCGCAGATCGACAACAACCTGACGATGTCGATCGTCTCGATCTTCCTCTTCTGGCCGCTGGCCATCCCGGCCATCATCAACGCCAACAAGGTCAACCCGCTGCTGCAGGCGGGCGACTACGCGGGCGCCCAGGCCGCGGCGGCCGAGTCGAAGAAGTGGTCGAAGCTCGCCCTGATCGTCGGTGGCATCGGCTGGGCGCTCGGCTGCATCTGCTGCGCCCTGCAGGTGTTCGTGATCGGCGCCAACGGCGCCGCGGGCATGTGATCAGCAGTTACTGCACCAGCTGACGGGCGGTCCGCACGGCGGGCCGCCCTTCGGTCTGTTTCAGACCGCGCAGCACCCAGAACCCGGCGACGCCGAGCAGGCCGCCCAGCGCGACCACCAGCGCCGCCATCGTGGCGACCTGCCACACCACCGGACCGGTGCGGACCGGGCCGGACACCGGCAGCACCCCGCCGGAGGCGTACGCGGCAACGGCCAGCAGCACCCCGGCGACCAGCCCCGCGGTCAGCGCCGAACCGCACAGCCGCAGCCAGCGCGGCTCGGGCGTGAGCACGTCACCCCGCCGATTCCGGCGCGGGCGCAGCCGCCGCCGCGCCATCAGCACCGCCGCGGCCACGCCGCCGAGCAACGGCAGCACGGTGAGCAGCCAGCCCAGGCCGCGCAGTGGGCCGGTCGGCACACCGGCGAACACCGGCAGCTGCGTCAACGGCAGCGTTCCCGCGGCGAACCCCGGACCGAGCAGGTAGGAGGCCGCCCAGACGGCGAAGTTCGGCCCGTACACCAGGCTCAGCAGGGTCAGCCCGGCCTGGCCGAGCACTCCGGTGTGAAAGCCCGCGAGGTCATGGGTGGCCTGTGCGCCGTTCATGGCCACCGCGAGGCCCACCGCGCCCGCGCCGACCGCCAGCACCAGCAGCGCGGCCACCACCCCGGCCCGTACGCCGTCGCGCAGCACCACCGGCGTGTGCCGGGCCAGCCGGCGCAGCACTCCTCCGCTGCGCAGCACCCCGACAGCGCCCGCGGCCGCGCCCAGCACCACGCAGTGCAGTCCGGCCCGCCACGGAGTCACGAACAGCCCCGGGCCGTCGGCCAGCACCGCGGCGAGCACGCCGAAGCAGCCGTACACCGCGGCGACGGCCAGCGTGCCCTGCACCGCGTGCCGGATCGAGCCGCTGCCCTGGGCTCCCATCGCCCGGGTGGTGTGCACCCCGGCCCGGTTGACCCGCCACAGCGCGAACGCGGTGAGCGCCAGCGGGGCCAGCTCCATGGTGCCCAGCCGGCCGTCGACCCCGACGGTGATCGGCACGCCGTGCCCGAGCAGCCAACCGGCCAGCATCAGCCGCACGGACAGTCCCCAGTCGACGGCTCCCTCGGCGAATCGCGCGGCGACCGTCAGCAGCAGCAGCGGCCCGAGCGTCAGCAGCGCCGCCCACCCGGTGTTGACCAGCGCGGCGATCGGCAGGGGCGCGCCCGGCGGGCGCAGCATGCCGGCCGGCCGGCCGCGCGGCAGCAGCACGGTGTCCATGGTGGCGATCTCGTCGTCGACCGGCTCGCGCTGCAGGGGCCGACTCAGGTCGATCTTGACGGTGTCGCGCGCCGCCAGATGCGCCAGATCGATCTTGACGGTGTCCCGAGTGGCCAGGTACGCGGCGTCGTCTTCGAACCCGGCGGCGTCCGGATCGGCCTCGGCGACGCCGTGATCAGGGGTGTCGTCGTGCCCGGCGCCCGCGTCGGCGTCCTGATCCGCGACGGGGCGCGCACGCTCGGACGGGGCGCCGTCGGCGGCTCGGACGGTCGTGCGGGCGTCAGCGACGTGCGCCGATGGACCGGTTTCGGCCTCCTGCTCGGACACGCCGGTGTCCGTTGCGGTCTCGTCCGGCGTGTCGTCGCGCGTTGTGTCCGGCGCGGCGGCATCGCGTTCGGACTTGTCCGGGCCGGGCGCGCGGGCGGGGGGCGCGGTTGCGCGCGAACCGCCGGAATCCGGCCGCGAGTAAGCGTCCGGACCCTCGCCGGGCGCAGCGCGCCGCAGCTCAGGCTGCACGCCGAGGGTCTCACCTTGCTCCGTCATCAGGCGCTACCTAACCACAAACGAGCCGGGTTGACTACGAACCCTACCCCGTGGCCATTTCGACCCGATATGCGAGTTAGGAGGGTTACGCTGCGAACAAGGTCGTTCATCGAGGAGGCTTGCCGTGACCTACACACCGCCACCGCCCTCAGTGCCGCCGCCCCCTCCGCCGCCACCGGTCCCGCCACCGCCGCCGGGCCCGCCGCCCTACGGGTCGGGCATGCCACCGAAGGGCGGCGGCGGCGACAAGGTGACGCTGTACGGCGTGCTCGGCATCGTCCTGGGCCTCTGCTGCTGCGGCGTCATCGGCATCGTCCTGGGCTGGCTGTCCGTCCAGGAGGCGAAGAAGGTCGGCAAGAAGCCGACGCTGGGTTACGTCGCGATTGCCCTCGGTGTTATCGGCATCATCTGGAACATCATCTACGGCATCCGCGTGTCCAGCGGCGGGATGAAGTTCAACTGACCTAGTCGGGATAGGGGAAACCCATGACGAACGACCCGCTGCCGCCGTACGAGCCGCCGCCGGTGACTCCTCCACCGGCACCGCCGCCGCTCAACCCGCCGCCGCCACCACCGCCACCACCGCCTCCGCCGTACGGCGTGACGCCCGCGCCGAGCGGCGGCGGCAAGGACATGCCGTTGATCTACGGCATCATCGGCATCGTCACCGCCGTGTTCTGCTGCGCCCCGCTGGGCATCCTGTTCGGCTGGCTGTCCATGAAGGAGGCCCGGGAGCGCGGCACCGACCAGACGCTGGGCAAGGTCGCCTTCTGGCTCGGCATCGCGTTCACCGCGCTACAGGTGATCGCCGGAATCCTGGCCTGCGTCGCGGGCGCGTTCAGCGGAAGCATGTCGGTCAACAACCGCGGCTACTGACACCCAACGCAACGGTGGGCGCCCTCCCCGATCGGGAGGACGCCCACCGTTTCGTGTGCGTACGGCGTCAGCGGCCGGACATGACCTCGCGCATCAGGCGCGCGGTCTCCGACGGCGTCTTGCCGACCTTGACCCCGGCCGCCTCCAGCGCCGCCTTCTTCGCGTCGGCGGTGCCGGACGAGCCCGAGATGATCGCGCCCGCGTGGCCCATGGTCTTGCCGGGCGGGGCGGTGAAGCCGGCGATGTAGCCGACGACCGGCTTGGTCACGTGGTTCTTGATGAACTCGGCCGCGCGCTCCTCGGCGTCGCCGCCGATCTCACCGATCATGACGATGGCCTCGGTCTCCGGGTCGTCCTGGAAGGCCGCGAGCGCGTCGATGTGGGTGGTGCCGATGATCGGGTCGCCGCCGATGCCCACGGCGGTCGAGAAGCCGATGTCCCGCAGCTCGTACATGAGCTGGTAGGTCAGCGTGCCGGACTTCGACACCAGGCCGATGCGGCCCGAGCCGGAGATGTCGGCCGGGATGATGCCGGCGTTGCTGGCGCCCGGGGACGCGACGCCGGGGCAGTTCGGCCCGATGATCCGGGTCTTGTTGCCGGTCTCGACGGCGTGCGCCCAGAAGGCGGCGGTGTCGTGCACCGGCACGCCCTCGGTGATCACGACGGCCAGGCCGATGCCCGCGTCGATCGCCTCGACGACGGCGTCCTTGGTGAACGCCGGCGGCACGAAGATGACCGTGACGTCCGCGCCGGTCTCCTTCATCGCGTCGGCGACCGAGCCGAACACCGGCACCGCGGTGCCGTCGAAGTCGACCGAGGTGCCCGCCTTGCGCGGGTTCACGCCGCCCACGATCTGGGTGCCCGCGGCCAGCATGCGCCGGGTGTGCTTGGAGCCCTCGGAGCCGGTCATGCCCTGGACGATGACCTTGGAGTCCTTGGTGAGCCAGATAGCCATGTCTATGTCACTTCCCAGCCGCAGCGAGCTCGGCGGCGCGCTTGGCGGCGCCGTCCATGGTGTCCACCCGCTGCACGAGCGGGTTGTTCGCGCTGTCGAGGATCGCGCGACCGGCCTCGGCGTTGTTGCCGTCGAGGCGTACGACCAGCGGCTTGGTCACCGTCTCGCCGCGGCTGTCCAGCATGGCCAGCGCCTGCACGATGCCGTTGGCGACCGCGTCGCACGCGGTGATGCCGCCGAAGACGTTGACGAACACGCTCTTCACGGCCGGGTCCGACAGCACGATCTCCAGACCGTTCGCCATCACCTCGGCCGACGCGCCGCCGCCGATGTCGAGGAAGTTCGCGGGCTTGACCCCGCCGAACTGCTCACCGGCGTACGCGACCACGTCGAGCGTGGACATGACCAGGCCCGCGCCGTTGCCGATGATGCCGACCTCGCCGTCGAGCTTGACGTAGTTGAGGTCCTTGGCCTTGGCGGCCTGCTCCAGCGGGTCGACGGCGGCCTTGTCCTCCAGCGCCTCGTGGTCGGCGTGGCGGAAGCCGGCGTTCTCGTCCAGCGTCACCTTCGCGTCCAGGCACAGCACCTTGCCGGAGCTGATCTTCGCGAGCGGGTTGACCTCGACCAGGGTCGCGTCCTCGGCCCGGAAGGTCTGCCACAGCTTGATGGCGATGTCCACGACCTGGTCGGCGACCTCGGCCGGGAAGTGGCCGGCGGCGACGATCTCGCGGGCCAGCGCCTCGTCGACGCCGCGGTTGGCGTCGATCGCGATCTTCGCGACCTTCTCCGGCTGCTCCTCGGCGACGGTCTCGATCTCCATGCCGCCGGCGACGCTGGCGATGCACAGGAAGGTGCGGTTCGCCCGGTCCAGCAGGTAGGAGAAGTAGTACTCCTCGACGATGTCGGCGGTCTCGGCCAGCATCACCTTGTGGACCGTGTGGCCCTTGATGTCCATGCCGAGGATGTCGTTCGCGCGGTCGTACGCCTCAGTCGCGTCGGCGGCGAGCTTGACGCCACCGGCCTTGCCGCGTCCGCCGACCTTCACCTGCGCCTTGACGACGACCCGGCCGCCCAGTCGCTCGGCGATCGCGCGGGCCTCCTCCGGGGTCTCGGCGACGCCACCGGCGAGCACGGGCAGGCCGTGCTTTTCGAAGACATCGCGCCCCTGGTACTCGTACAGGTCCACCGATACCTCTTCGTGTGTCCAGCCCATGGCGTCGCGGGCTGGACGCCCGCTGCGACGCGTAGGGACCATTGCCCATCCTCCGCTGGCTGGGCCTTCCGCGCAGCCTAACGGTCGGTCAGCGCAACGTATCGGCACGACCGCCCGGTGTGCCCAACTGCACACCCCCTCCGCGCCCGGGACGGGCGGCTCGACGGCCGCCCGTCCCGGGTCCCCGCTCAGGCGGACGTCTCGACCGGCACCCGGCCGGCGGACTGGTAGCGCAGCGCGGCCAGCAGGTCGGCGTGGGTGCCCGGTGCCGCGGCGATCGGCACGTGGATGTTGGTGCCCAGCTTCTTCATGCGCCGCTTCTGCGCGACGGCGACACCCGCCCGGCTCCCCGCGTCGCCCTGCTTGGCGAGGTTGAACTGGGGTTCGATGCGGGCGTCGCGGGGTTTCACGCACAGCTGCGGGCCGTGCCAGTTCCGCACGTACACCGATTCGACGTCCGCCCACGGCAGGTGCAGCACCCGGGCCTTGTCGAGGAAGGGCCGCACGTACACCCCGTCGGCGTCGGCGGCGAGCTGCACCGGGCGCAGCTGGCGCACGACGGAGAACGGCAGCCAGGCCAGCAGGCCCAGCAGGAGCACCAGCACCGCGCCGCCGAGCAGGCCGCTGTTCATGTCGCCGTACTTGCGGCTGTGCACCGTCTCCGCCGAGTGCATCAGCAGGTAGATCCCTGCGGGCACCAGGAAGAGGACGAGCAGTGCCATCATGACGAGCTCGCCGCGGCGGTGGGCCAGCAGATGCCGCCCGGCACCGGAGAGCTGGACCGTCACCGGCAGGCCGGCCGGGATGAGCTGCCGGATGGTCGGCGCGGGGGCGGGCGTGCCCGCTGGAATGTCAGGGCTGGTCATGGCGCGTGAACCTAGCAGCCCGTCACTCTTTTCGGTGACCCCGCGAATGCCCGTAACCCCGGGCTCGGGGCCTCGTTGAGTCTGATGTCAGAGAGCTGAGGCCGGAACGGCCGAGGCAGGATGACACAAACGGCCGATGCCCTGTCGGTCGAGGGGTGGCGGCGGGGCATCGTGCATAGAGGAGCCGGACGTGTGAGGGGTGCGTCCGGCTCCTCCCTTTTTGCGTATCCGCAACTCACGCACCCCCGAGCCGTTCCGGCGCGGGGGTGCGGATGTCTTCAGGGGTGGACGGTCAGGCAGGCTGCGCGGTCGCCACATTGGCCCGCACCCAGTCCACGATCGCGTGCGTGGTCGCCCCGGGCGTGAACACCTTGGCCACCCCGAGTCGCTCCAGCTCGGGAATGTCCGCGTCGGGGATGATGCCGCCGCCGAACACCACCATGTCGCCGGCGCCGCGCTCGCGCAGCAGCTCGACCACGCGCGGGAAGAGGGTCATGTGCGCGCCGGACAGCACGGACAGGCCGACGGCGTCGGCGTCCTCCTGGATCGCGGTCTCCACGATCTGCTCGGCGGTCTGGTGCAGGCCGGTGTAGATGACCTCCATGCCCGCGTCGCGCAGGGCTCTGGCCACCACCTTCGCGCCGCGGTCGTGCCCGTCGAGCCCGGGCTTGGCGACGACCACGCGAATACGAGTGCCCATCAGTGCTCACCTCTCCGCCGTACTGACCTTAACGAACGGTAACCCACCCACCGACGGTCACTGCCAGCGGTCCAGCGGTCTCCGTCCGCGACACCTATATATACGCGCCGCCCGGTGGCCCATTACGCAGCGTATGTATCGCATATCCGGACAATTAATGGCGCTATCGGGCATTACGGGCCGGACAGTCGCACTCATAGCGAAGAGATGCCGTACAGGAGCTTGTGCCTACCCCTACGGGTTGGTTAAGTTGTGCCGCAGTGCCAACCAGAGTGCCATCCAAAAGTGGGTGACAGAGCGTCGGAGTCCGCGGCGCCACCGATGACGGAGGCTGTACGTGCAATACAGGCCAACACTGTTACGGGAGGGTGACCGCTACCGCGGCCGCCGACGGGCTCCCGCCCCGCCCCGGAGCAGATACCTCGCCGTGGTCACGACTGCTTTCGTAGGTGCCGGGGTTGTCGCTTTCGGCGCCGGAGCCGGCATCAAGGACGCGAAGACCGACGCTCTCGTCGGCGAGACCGCCGCCTCCGAGCTCAGCAGCGCCCGCCTGGAGGCCGCCGAGCGTGCCGGCCGCGGCGAGGACCGCTCGCTGTCCACCTCGATCGCGCAGTCCCCGAACGCCTGGGTCCTGCCGAACCACGACTACCGCCTGACCTCCCTGTTCGGTCAGCGCTGGGGCAAGGCGCACAAGGGCGTCGACATCGCGGTCCCCGAGGGCACCCCGGTCGCCGCGATGCACGAGGGCATCATCGTGCTGGCCTCATACAACGGCGGCTACGGCAACCAGGTGATCATCGACCACGGCAACGGCATCAAGACCACCTACGGTCACAACAGCCAGCTCAGGGTCAAGGTAGGCCAGCGGGTGAAGGCGGGCGACATCATCGCCATCTCCGGCAGCACCGGTCACTCCACCGGCCCGCACGTCCACCTCGAGATCCACGTCAACGACGTGGCCGTGAACCCCCTCCCGTGGGCCAAGGCACACGGCGTCGACCTCGAATTGGAGATCGAACAGGCCTACGACGGCTCGGTGAGCTGATTTTCCTCCGCAAAGCCGCCCGGTATCGCCAGATCCGGGCGGCTTTGTCGTATTCGAACACCTCGGCCGGTGGCCCCGGTCACCCGAATCCGGTGGCGCAGGTCACTCGCCCCTGACGGGACTCAGGGTCGGTGCGAGGACGTAAAAGGTACATAACTCCCGAGTGCTACCTGCCCGGATGTCCGTTCCGGCTTTTGGCCGGGCTGGCCATACCTGCTTTGACCAGGCAACATAGCTCGAGCCCGTGTCAACGTAGACCCGGAGGTTCCCACCTCATGCAAGGCAGCAGTACCGACATCCTCAAGGCAGCCCGCGCCAAGTTCGACGTGGTGAACGACAAGATCCGTAGCGGCCTTCGCGGCCGCTCGCGTCATGTCGTGGCCATCGCGGCGATGGCCGGCATCGCGTCTGTAGGCCTGGTCGCAGCCAACATCGACAACGGACCCACCGAGGTCACCCCCGTGGCGGCGACGTCCACGGTCAACCGGGAGGCGGCCGCCGACCGCGCGGACCGCGCCGCGCGTGCCACCGCCAAGACCCAGCTCGCCGCGCCCAAGGCGGCGCCGAAGGCCGCGCCCAAGGCGATCGCCCCCAAGGCGGTCCAGCCCGCGCAGGCCAAGGCGAAGGCCGGCACCTCCGTGCCCAAGGCCGCGCCGAAGGCCGCCGCACCGGTCAAGGTCCGCCCCGTCTGGGGCAGCCCGATGCCGGGCGCGCAGGTCACCTCCTGCTTCGGTCAGCGCTGGGGCGTCCTGCACGCCGGCGTCGACCTCGCCGAGCCCGCCGGCACCCCGATCCGCGCGGTCGGCCCCGGCACCGTGTTCAGCAACGGCTGGGCCTACAGCGGCTACGGCATCTCCGTGGTCATCGACCACGGCGACGGCTACTTCACCCACTACGCCCACATGAGCCGCGACGCGGTGCAGATCGGCCAGAAGGTGAAGGCCGGCGACCTGCTCGGCTACGAGGGCTCCACCGGCGACTCCACCGGCCCCCACCTGCACTTCGAGGTGCACAAGGGCATGTGGAACCAGATCGAGCCGAGCGCGTGGCTGAAGTCGCGCGGCGTGCCGATCAACTGCTGACCCAGCCCACCCATCCCGGACGCCGGTGCGCGCCCACGCGCGCACCGCGTCCCCCCAGCGGTAACCCCCTCCCCCGAATACGTGTGGCCCGGATCGCGAGATCCGGGCCACACGTGTATCGATGAAAATGGTGATCGCCGTTCGGTCGAATTGTGCGCTCCGACCGCACCAGCTGACCCGAAACAGCGATCTTCCCCGAGGCCGCCGCGGTCGGCGCGCCCTGGAGCCGCCGAACAGGCCGGCGGCGGGCCGGGTCAGATCTTCTCGATCGGGGCGTGGCGCAGGACCAGCCAGAGCACCTGGTCCCCGAAGTCGACCTGGACCTGCGCGCGGGCTCCGGCACCCTGCACCGCCAGCACCCGGCCCAGGCCGTAGCGCTGGTGGTTGACCCGGTCGCCGGCCGACAGCGACGGCGCTGCGGCCAGATCGCTTGCCGTGGCCAGCTTGCTCGGGTCGATGCCGATCTTGCTGGCGAGTGCCGCGGCGCGGGCGGTGCCGCCGACGAAACTGCCGCTCCCCCGCTCCTGGGCCCGCTCCCGGCCGCCGATGCCGCCGCCGCGCGAACCCCAGGAGGTGTACGCCCCCTCGGTGCGGTGCCAGTCGAGCAGCTCCGGCGGCAGCTCCTCCAGGAAGCGCGAGGCCGGGTTGTACTGCGGCTGCCCCCAGGCCGAGCGGGTCACCGCCCGGGACAGGTAGAGCCGTCGCCGGGCGCGGGTGATGCCGACGTAGGCCAGCCGCCGCTCCTCCTCCAACTCCTTGACCTCGCCCAGCGAGCGCAGGTGCGGGAAGACCCCGTCCTCCAGGCCGGTCAGGAAGACCACCGGGAACTCCAGGCCCTTGGCCGTGTGCAGGGTCATCAGCGTGACCACGCCCTGGTGCTCCGGATCGTCGGAGGGCACCTGGTCGGCGTCGGCGACCAGCGCGACCTGCTCCAGGAACCCGGCCAGGGTCGGCGTCTCGTCGGCCGCCGCGGTGCGCTCGGCGTACTCCCGGGCCACGCTGACGAGTTCCTGGAGGTTCTCCACCCGGCCCTCGTCCTGCGGGTCGAGGCTCGCCTCCAGCTCCGACAGCAGGCCGGACTCGGTGAGCAGCAGCTCCAGCACCTGCTCCGGCGGCGCGGTGCGGGCCAGCTCACGGGCGGAGTCCATCATCGTGAGGAACTCGCCGATCGAGTTGACCGCGCGGGTCGAGATGCCCGGCGCGTCCGCGGCCCGGCGCAGCGCGGCTCCGAAGGAGACCCGGTCGCGGGCGGCCAGCGCCTCCACCACGGCCTCGGCGCGGTCGCCGAGCCCGCGCTTGGGCGTGTTGATGATCCGGCGCATGCTGACCGCGTCGTCCTCGTTGGACACCGCGCGCAGGTAGGCCAGCGCGTCGCGGACCTCCTTGCGCTCGTAGAAGCGCACCCCGCCGACGACCTTGTAGGGCAGGCCCAGCCGGATGAAGATGTCCTCGAAGACCCGGGACTGCGCGTTGGTGCGGTAGAACACGGCGACGTCGCCCGGCCGGGCCGACTCGGCGTCGGTGAGCCGGTCGATCTCGCGGGCCACCCAGTCGGCCTCGGCGTGCTCGTTGTCGGCGACGTAGCCGACGATCTGCTCGCCCGCGCCCTGGTCGCTCCACAGCCGCTTGGGCTTGCGGTCGCTGTTGCGGTCGATGACCGAGTTGGCGGCGGACAGGATGGTCTGCGTCGAGCGGTAGTTCTGCTCCAGCAGGATGGTGCGGGCCTGCGGGTAGTCGCGCTCGAACTCCAGGATGTTGCGGATCGTCGCGCCGCGGAACGCGTAGATCGACTGGTCGGCGTCACCCACCACGCACAGCTCGCCGGTGTCCCCGACCAGCTCCTTGACCAGCACGTACTGCGCGTGGTTGGTGTCCTGGTACTCGTCGACCAGCACGTGCCGGAAGCGCCGCCGGTATTTCTCGGTCACCTCGGGCTTGGCCTGCAGCAGGTGAACGGTGCGCATGATGATGTCGTCGAAGTCGAGCGCCTGGGCCTGCTGGAGACGCTGCTGGTAGAGCGTGTACGCCTCGGCGAGCACCCGCTCGGCGGGCCCGTGCGGCGTGAACGCCTCGGGGTCGACCAGCTCGTTCTTCAGATTCGACACCTGCGCGGCGAGGCTGCGCGGCGGGTAGCGTTTGGGGTCGAGGTCCAGCTCGCGCGCGACCAGTTGCATCAGCCGGCGCGAGTCGTCCGCGTCGTAGATGGAGAAGGACGACTTGAGGCCGGCGTGCTCGTGCTCCGCACGCAGGATGCGCAGGCACGCCGAGTGGAACGTGGAGACCCACATCATCCGGGCCCGGTTGCCGACCTGCGCCGCGACTCGTTCCCGCAGCTCGCCGGCGGCCTTGTTGGTGAACGTGATGGCCAGGATCTCGCCGGGGTGCACACCCCGGGCGGCCAGCAGGTAGGCGATGCGCTGGGTGAGCACGCGCGTCTTGCCGGAGCCCGCGCCCGCGACGATGAGCAGCGGCGTGCCCTCGTGGGTGACGGCCGCCCGCTGGGGCTCGTTGAGGCCCTCCAGGAGCGCCGCGATGCGCGGGCCGGACTCGGTGGGGGCGCGGTCGCCCTGGGACGGCCAGGAGCCGCCGGAGGCCTTCTCGGCGGGCGGTTTCGCGGTGGCGGGCCTGGCCCCGGGCGTCGTCTCGGACGGCGTCATCTCGGGGAGATCGAAGAGCGCATGCATCGTCTGGAGAGTCTATGCGCCCCCACCGACATCGACCCAGCCCGCCACCGGTGAGCGTGAAACCGGTCCGTAGCGAGACGGTCGTGCAGGTGTCACCGATGGGCGGTGGCGCGGCGGATACGCATACGCAAGGATGCCTTCATAAATCATCGCGCACCCCCGCGCGATGCCGACTCTGGAGGCCCCCCATGAATCACCCCCGTTCTCGGGGCTGGGCAGGCACGATGCGGCACCTGGCGCTACCGGCGCTGGCGCTGGCCGTGGTGGCGACGATCCCGCTGAGCAGCGGATCGAGCGCCTCTTCTTCTTCCACCCCGGCGTGGAACCCCCTCACGCCCGTGTCGGTGAACATGGCCGCGGCGGCTCCGGCCGACCACACGGCATACGGCAACCTTCTCGCGTTCAACGACTTCCACGGCGCGATCGACCCGCCGACCGGCAGCGGCGCGGCGGTGCTGGGCACCCCCGCGGGCGGTGTCGAATACCTGGCCCACTGGGTCAAGAAGCTGCGCGCCGAGGGCGAGGCGGCCGGCCAGGAGGTCGTGACCGTCGGCGCGGGCGACATGATCGGCGCCACCCCGCTGGTCAGCGCGGCGTTCCACGACGAGCCCAGCATCGAGCTGCTCAGCGAGCTCGGCCTGGACGTCACCTCGGTCGGCAACCACGAGTTCGACGAAGGCGTCACCGAGCTCAAGCGCATGCAGCACGGCGGCTGCCACCCGGTCGAGGGCTGCTTCGCCGGCGACGGCTTCGACGGCGCGGAGTTCCAGTACCTCGCCGCGAACGTCACCGACAAGCGGACCAAGCTGCCCATCCTGCCGCCGGTCGACGTGAAGATCATCGACGGTGTGCCGGTCGGCTTCATCGGCATGACGCTGGAGGGCACCCCGGGCATCGTGAACCCGGCGGGCATCACCACGGTCGACTTCCGCGACGAGGTCGAGACCGCGAACCTGTGGAGCGGCCTGCTCCGCCTGCTCGGCGTCAAGGCGCAGGTGCTGCTGCTGCACGAGGGCGGCCAGCAGGGTGCCACCGGCAACGTCTCCACCTGTGACGGGTTCACCGGCGTGATCTCTCCGATCGTGGCCGGCCTGCGCGACGAGATCGGCGTCGTGGTCTCCGGCCACACGCACCGCTTCTACTCGTGCTCGCTGCCCAACAAGTCGGGCAAGCCCGTCGTCGTCACCAGCGCCGGCACCAACGGCCAGCTGGTCACCGACATCACGCTGACGATGGACCGGCGCAGCCGCACCTTCACCTCGATCGAGGCGCACAACGTCGTGACCGAGAACGGTGTGCGCAACGCCGACGGCACCTGGCAGACCACCGCGCCGGGCGTGTTCGTGCGCAACCCCGCGCTGGTCGACCCGGCCGCCAAGGTGATCGCGGACAAGTACCGCACCGCCGTGGCGCCGCTGGCCAACCGGGTCGTCGGCAGCGTCTCCGCCGACATCGTGCGCGACGTGCAGCCCAGCGGCGAGAGCCCGCTCGGCGACGTCATCGCCGACGCCCAGCTGGCCTACACCGCCTCCGCCGGGGCGCAGCTCGCGCTGATGAACCCGGGCGGCATCCGGGCCGCGATCACCTACGCGAACTCGCCCGGCGGCGAGGCCCCCGGCCAGGTCACGTACGGCGAGGCGTTCACCGTCCAGCCGTTCAACAACCTGGTGGTGACCTACTCGCTGACCGGGGCGCAGCTCGACGCGGTGCTGGAGCAGCAGTTCGCCGGCCACGCCGGGCAGAACACCACCAAGATCCTTCAGATCTCGGCGGGCTTCGCGTACTCGTACGACAGCACCCTGCCGCTCGGCAGCCGGGTCTCCGGCCTGACGCTGAACGGCACGCCGATCGACCCGGCGGCGACCTACAAGGTCACCACGAACGACTTCCTGGCCAACGGCGGCGACAACTTCACGGCGCTGACCGCGGGGACGGGCCGGGTCTACGCGCCCGGTTTCGACGTCGACGCGCTGGTGGCGTACCTGGCCGCGGGCCCGGTCAACCCGGGGCCGGCCAACCGCATCACCAAGCTCGGCTGAGCGCGGCGCGGATAGATCAAGGTCTCACATGATGGTCGACGTGCTTGCGCGGCGAGGTATCCGTGGCATACTTGGCAACGTGATCAACCAGGCGTTCTACTTTACCTATGGCTCCGGGAACCCGGCAGTCGTAGGTCGCGCCTGAGCACACAGACCTCACGAAAGCCCCG
This sequence comes from Catellatospora aurea, assembly GCF_042663325.1. Taxonomy (NCBI): domain Bacteria; kingdom Bacillati; phylum Actinomycetota; class Actinomycetes; order Micromonosporales; family Micromonosporaceae; genus Catellatospora; species Catellatospora aurea. Next base: position 26,992 of record NZ_JBHTAC010000010.1, on the reverse strand, counting down.
GGCTCCCAGAGCCCGGGGCTTTCGCCTTTGTCCCGGCCACTGGTGAGCGACAATCCCACTGAGGAGTCCCACATGAGCGCCATCGCCCACGAGACCGGCACCACCGCGCCTGAGGCAGCCACCGAGATCACCTCGATGCGGGAGCGCATCGACCAGATCGACGCCGCCCTCATCGCGCTGTGGAAGGAGCGTGCCGCGATCTCGCAGCAGGTCGGCAAGACCCGCGTCGCCTCCGGCGGCACCCGCCTGGTGCTCAGCCGCGAGCGCGAGATCATGGACCGCTTCCGCGCCGAACTCGGCCCCGACGGCACCCAGCTGGCCCTCCTCATCCTCCGCGCCGGCCGCGGCCCCCTGTAACCAACAGCCGCCACCACCCCGCCACCCGCAGCCGTAGCTCCCAGGCGGTCGCAACTCTTAAAGAGTCGCGGTCATCAGCACCGGCCTTAGCCGCGACTCTTTAAGAGTTGCGGCAGGTGGGGCGGGTGGGGCGGACGGTGGTCGGCGGCTGCGGTGGCGGTGAGGCGCACATGCACAGGGCACCGCCCGCTACGCGGACGGTGCCCTGCTCTATGTTGACCCGGTGGCGGGCGGTCCGGCCGGAGGCTCAACCCCACCTGACCGTTCGCCACCGGGAGACACTCCTACCCCGCGTGCACCACGTCCTTCTCCTGCGCGAAGTGGCACGCGCTCGGGTGCGCGGAAGTGGGGCGGATCTGCAGCAGCGGCGGCTCCGTCGCACAGATCTCCTGGGCCTTCCAGCACCGGGTGCGGAAACGGCAGCCCGACGGCGGGTTGGCCGGCGACGGGACGTCGCCCTCCAGCCGGATGACCGCCTTGTGCTGACGCACCGTCGGGTCCGGCACCGGCACCGCGGACAGCAGAGCCTGCGTGTACGGGTGCGTCGGCCGCGTGTAGATGTCGTCGTCCGTGCCGACCTCGACCATCTTGCCGAGGTACATCACACCGACCCGGTCGGCGATGTGGCGCACCACCGACAGGTCGTGGGCGATGAAGATGTACGACAGGTTGAAGTCCTTCTGGAGCTGGTCCAGCAGGTTCATGACCTGCGCCTGGATCGACACGTCGAGTGCCGACACGGGCTCGTCGCAGACGATGACCTCCGGCTTGAGCGCCAGGGCCCGGGCGATGCCGATGCGCTGGCGCTGGCCGCCGGAGAACTGGTGCGGGTACCGGTTGATGTGCTCGGGGTTGAGACCGACCACGTCGAGCAGTTCCTGCACCTTGCGCCGCCGGTCGCCCTTGGGCGCGGCGTCGGGGTGGATCTCGAAAGGCTCCCCGACGATGTCGCCCACGGTCATCCGCGGGTTGAGCGAGGTGTACGGGTCCTGCATGACGAGCTGGATGTTGCGGCGCAGCTTGCGCTGCTCCGCCGGGCTGAGCCGCAGCACGTCCCGGCCCTGGTAGCGCACCTCGCCCGAGGTCGGCTTCTCCAGGTTCATCAGCAGCTTGGCCAGCGTCGACTTGCCGCAGCCCGACTCGCCGACGATGCCCAGGGTCTCACCCTTGTGCAGGTCGAGCGAGACGCCGTCGACCGCCTTGATCTGCCCGATGGTGCGCTTGAAGACGATGCCCTGGCGGATCGGGAAGTGCTTGACCAGGTCGCGTACTTCGAGGATCACTTCACTCACGGCCGTACAGCTCCTCTGCGAAGTGACAGGCACTGGACCGGACGCCACCCAGCTCGATCAGCGCGGGACGCTCGGTCGAGCAGATGTCCTTCGCCATCCGGCACCGCGGGTGGAACGCGCAGCCCGAGGGGATGCGCAGCAGGTTGGGCGGCAGGCCCTTGATGGTGTTGAGCTCCTGGCCCTTGAGGTCCAGTCGCGGCAGCGAGTCCAGCAGGGCCATCGTGTACGGGTGGCAGGGCTTGCCGTACAGCGCGTGCACGTCGGCCTGCTCCACGATCCGGCCCGCGTACATGACCGCGATCCGGTCCGCGACGTCGGCGACCACGCCGAGGTCGTGGGTGATCAGGATCATGCCCATGTTCCGGTCGCGGCGGATCTCCGCCAGCAGGTCCATGATCTGGGCCTGCACCGTCACGTCGAGCGCCGTGGTGGGCTCGTCCGCGATCAGCACCTCGGGGTCCAGCGCCAGCGCCATGGCGATCATGACGCGCTGGCGCATGCCGCCGGAGAACTGGTGCGGGAAGTCCTTCAGGCGCGTCTTCGCCGCCGGGATCTTCACCAGGTCCAGCAGCTCCGCGGCGCGCTTGTACCCGTCGGCGCGGCTCATGCCCCGCCGCTTGCGGAACAGCTCGGCGATCTGGAACCCGACCGTGAAGACCGGGTTCAGCGCCGAGAGCGCGTCCTGGAACACCATCGCGATGCCCTCGCCACGGACCAGCCGGCGCTCGTCCTTGCCCATGGTGAGCAGGTCCTTGCCGCGGAAGCGGATGGAGCCGCCCGTCACGAAGCCCGGCGGGGTGTCGAGGATGCCCATGATGGTCTGCGCCGTGACGCTCTTGCCGGACCCGGACTCGCCGAGCACCGCCAGCGTCTCACCCGCGTCCACGTGGTACGACACTCCGTTGATCACCTTCGCGACGCCGTCGCGGGTGCGGAACTCCACGTGGAGGTTCTCGACCTCGAGCAGGTGGCCGCCGGAGCGGCCGTCGACGCCCTGTACCGGCGCCGTCTTCACCTTGATGTCACTCACGTCGCTCTCCTAGCGCAGCTTCGGGTCGAGTGCGTCGCGCACGGCGTCGCCGAGCATGACGAAGCTGAGCACCGCGATGGCCAGGAAGGCGGCCGGGAAGGCCATCATGTACGGAGCGGCCTCCATGAACTGCCGGCTCTGCCCGATCATGATGCCCCAGGAGACGACCGGCTCCCGCAGGCCGACACCGAGGAAGGACAGCGTCGCCTCGGCGCCGATGTACGCGCCGAGCGTGATCGTGCCGACGACCACCATCGGGGCGACGGAGTTGGGCAGGACGTGCCGGAAGACGACCCGGCCCGGCCGGGCGCCCAGCGCCTGCGCGGCGTGCACGTAATCCAGCTGCTTGGTCGACAGCACCGCCGCCCGCATGATGCGGGCGAACGACGGCCAGCCCAGCGCGATGAACGTGATGATCACCAGGCTGGTGATGCGGAACGCGCTCGGGTTGCTCTGCACCGGGGCGAAGGTCGACAGGATCACCAGCGCGCCGAGCACGAACGGCAGGCCGAGGAAGATGTCGCCGAACCGCGCCAGCAGCGTGTCCGTCCACCCGCCAAGGTAGCCGCTCAGGATGCCGAAGAACCCGCCGAGCAGCATGTTGCCGATGACGGCGGACAGACCGACCACGATCGAGGCGCGGGCGCCGTAGATCGTGCGGGCGTAGATGTCCTGGCCCTGCACGTTGTAACCGAACTGGCCACCCTTGCCGAACTGGAACCAGGCCCCGAAGTCGGGCTTGGTCAGGCTCCGGTTGAGGTCCGCAGCAGCCGGGTCGACGGAGCTGAACAGCGACGGGAACGCCGCCATCAGCACGAAGATCATGATCAGGATCGCCGAGATCACGAAAAGCGGCTTGCGTCGCAGCTCGTACCAGGCGTCCGTCCACAAGCTGCGGGGCTTGTCCTTCTTGTCTTTCTTGGGAGCCGACTCCACGGGGGCCGGGGTCACCGGCATCGGGACGGCTTCGGCCGTGGGGGTGGCCACTTCGGGGCTACTCATAGCGGATCCTCGGGTCCAGGACCCCGTACAGAAGGTCCACGAGCAGGTTGACGACGAGGTAGACGAGCACAAGGATCGCCACGATCGATACCACGACGCCGGACTGCCTACGGTTGATCGAGTCGAACAGCAGGCCGCCGATGCCGCGGATGTTGAAGATGCCCTCGGTGACGATGGCGCCGCCCATGAGCGAGCCGAGGTCGAGGCCGAGCCAGGTGACCACCGGGATCATCGAGTTGCGCAGCGTGTGCACACCGGTGACGCGGCTCGGGGTCAGGCCCTTGGCGACCGCGGTCCGCACGTAGTCGGCCCGCCGGTTCTCCACCAGGTTCACCCGTGTCAGCCGGGTGATGTAGGCCAGCGACCCGCTGCCCAGGATGAGTCCTGGAATGATCAGCTCCACCAGCGGCGCCTCCGGCGACACCGAGGAGAGGTTCAGCGAGTAGCGGGCCACGAGGCCGATGACGAAGATCGGCAGCGCGATCAGGACCAGCGTCGACACCAGCACCAGGTTGTCGATGAAGCTGCCCCGGCGCAGACCGGTGAGCACACCGGCGGTGATGCCGATCAGGGCCTCCGCGGCCACGGCCACCAGCGCGAGCTTGATGGACACCGGGAACGCCTGGCCCAGCAGCTCGCCGATCTCGGTGCCGTTGAAGGTCTGGCCGAACTCGCCTTGCATCAGGTTGGTCAGGTAGTTCAGGTACTGGATCGGCAGCGGGTCGTCCAGGCCGAACTTGTCGGTCATGAAGTCGACGTACGCCTGCGGGCACTGCCGCTCGCCGCATCGTCCTGCAAAGGGGTCACCTGGTAGTCCCCACACCAGGAACCAGATGAGAAAGGTGGTGCCGATGAAGACAGGGATCGCCTGCAGCAAACGGCGGAGGGCATATCGCCCCATGACTACTCCTCACTGAGCCTCGCCGAGATAGGGCCGACCCCACATGCCACAGCGGTCACCCGCCGCGTCACCTGGGGTCGGACCCGCCGGCGTGCCGTGCCCGCGAAGGCCCGGCACGCCGGTTCATATCCGGTGTCTAGCTCACTTGACCGTGACCGTGGCCAGGTCGAGCTCGCCGAAGGTGTTGATGGTGACGGTGCCGAGCTTGGCGGACCACACCGACTGCTGCGACGAGTGCCACAGCGGGATGGTCGGCATGAGCGCCGGCAGCATCGCCTCGGCCTCCTGGTAGAGCTTCTCGGCGGCCGCGAGGTCGGCGGTGCCGTCGGCCTCCTTCAGCTTGGCGTCGAAGGCGGCGTCGGTGAACTTGCCGTCGTTGGACGAGGCACCCGTCTTGAGGAGCGGGTTCAGCCAGTTCTCGATGTGCGGGTAGTCAGCCTGCCAGCCGGCGCGGGACATGCCCGTCATCTTCTGGGTGGTGACCAGGGTGCGGAACTCACCGAAGGTCGGGAACGGCTTGCCCACGCACGGCACACCCAGCGAGGTCTGGATGCTGTTGCAGACCGCGTCGACCCAGTCCTTGTGGGAGGCGTCGCCGTTGTAGGCCAGCGAGATCTCCTTCGGCTTGGTGGTCGCCGACTCGAACAGGGCCTTGGCCTTGGCGGCGTCGAAGGTGCAGAACTCGCCACACACGTCGGCCTTGTAGCCGGCCATGTTCGGGTTGACCCAGCCGTTGGCCGGAATACGGGTCTTGTTGAAGATCTTCTCGGTGATCAGCTTGCGGTCGATCGCCATCGACAGCGCCTGGCGCACCTTCGGGTCGTTGTAACCCGGCAGCCAGGTCGGCATCGCGATGAACGCGGAGGTCGAAACCGGCTTGTTGCTCGACGCCGACGGGAAGTCCGTCTTGTACAGGTCACCGATCAGCTTGGCCGACGGAACCTGCTGCTGGAAGTCGATCTGGCCCTGCTTGACGTCCTCGTAGGCGGCGGAGTCGTCGGTGTAGACGCGGAAGATGACGTCCTTCACCTTCGGCTTGTCGGCGCCCTGGTAGTCGTCGTTACGGGTGACCTTCAGCTCGACGTTCTTGGTCCACGACTCGAGCTTGAAGGGGCCGTTGCCGATCGGCTTCTGGCCGAAGGCGGCCGGGTCCTTGAAGAACACGTCCGGCAGCGGCATGAACGCCGAGTAACCGACCTTGATCGGCCACAGGTTCGACGGGCCGCCCAGGGTCACCTCGAACGTGGTGTCGTCGACGACCTTCAGACCGTCCATCTTGTCCTTGGCCGGCTTCGGAGCCTCCTTCGGGCCCTCGCCGTCCGGGTCCTCGCTGGTGACGTCGGCGTAGCCCTTGATGTCACCGAAGAACGTGCCGTTGATGAGGCCGTTCGGGGTGTACGCGGCGTAGTTCCACGCGTCGACGTAGTTCTTCGCGGTGACGGGGGTGCCGTCGTGCCACTTCCAGCCCGACTTGAGCTTGACGGTCCAGGTCGTACCGCCGTCAGCGGAGGTGATCGACTCGGCGTTCGCCATCTCGGTCTTGGCGTCGGCGGCCGCGTAGTTCGTCAGACCGGTGAAGAGCGCGTCGACGACCACGCCGCCCTGGGTCTCCGAGGTACCGGCCGGCACCAGCGGGTTCTGGGGCTCGCCCCAGCTGATGATGAACGAGCCGTCGTTCTTGGGGGTCTCCGGCTCAGGCGTGCTGGTGCAACCAGCCGCGGCCAGGGCGACAGCGGTCAGACCGACTGCCACCTTCCATGGGGTAATCCCACGCATGCGTGTGCCTCCTCAGGCGCTCACGAGGGGGTGTGAGGTGGCCACACTTTCGCACCCCGCGAGCACGCGCCGGAAGGGCCTGATACCAACCCGTTACCGAGACGGGACGACGCCGATATCCCGCAAAGAAATGCTTCACATCTCTACGTCGCCCCCTGACCAGCGGTTTTTGTGCTGGTCAGGGCCGTAGTCGATCGAGGAACGAAACACGATGGTAACTGGCATCCCAGCCTGTGGGCGATACCGAGAGTCACACGAGGCGTCTATCTGCTGCCCAACGCGACAATTCATACCTGTTGGACATCTGCAGCTTGCGGAGCACATTGGACACGTGGGTCTCCACCGTCTTGATGGAGATGAACAGCTCCTTGGCGATCTCCTTGTACGCGTACCCCCGCGCCAGCAGCCGCAGCACCTCGCGCTCCCGGTTGGTCAGCTGGTCCAGCTCCGGGTCGGCCACGGGCGCGTCCGGGCGGGCGGCGAAGGCGTCCAGCACGAAGCCGGCCAGCCGCGGCGAGAAGACCGCGTCCCCGTCGGCGACCCGCCGGATCGCGTCCACCAGGTCGTCCGGGGAGATCGTCTTGGTGACGTAACCGCGTGCGCCCGCCCGGATCAGGCCGATCACGTCCTCGGCCGCGTCGGAGACCGACAGCGCCAGGAAACGCACCTGCGGCTGGGTCTTGCGCACCGCGTCGAGCACCGCGCGGCCCCCGCCGTCGGGCATGTGCACGTCCAGCAGCACCACGTCCGGGACCACCGAGCCGATCATCGACACGGCCTGGGCCACCGTCGCCGCCTCGCCGACCACGTCGACGTGCGCGCCCAACTCGGCCCGCACGCCCGCCCGGAACATCCCGTGGTCGTCGACCAGGAACACCCGCAACCGCTGCCCGTCCTCGGTGGTCATGTTCACTCCTCGCTCAGCTCGTGCTGCCCGCTCATGCCGGCGTCTCCTTGGGCTCCTTCGGGGAGGTGACCGTCATGGTCAGTCTGACCTCGGTGCCCTCACCGACCTCGCTGCGGATCTCCGCGTGGCCGCCGTGCCGCGACATGCGCCCGATGATCGAACCACGGACGCCGTGCCGCCGCTCCTCGACACCGTTGGGGTCGAACCCGACGCCCCGGTCGCGGACGAACACGCTCAGCATCGTCGGCTCCGCCTCGGCGTACAACGACACGGTCTTGACCTTGGCGTGCCGGGCCGCGTTGACCAGCGCCTCGCGCGCCGCGGCGACGATCGCGGCCACCTTGTCGTCCACCATGCGGTCGCCGACCACCACCGCCTCCACGGCGATGCCGTAGGTGTCCTCCACCTCCGCGGCCGCCTGCTGCAGCGCGGCGGCGAAATGCTCGGTCGGCGACCCGGTGGGCTGGTAGAGCCAGTTGCGCAGGCTGCGCTCCTGGCCGCGGGCGATGCGCTGCACCGTCGCCGGGTCGCCCGCGTTGCGCTGGATCAGCGCCAGCGTGTGCAGCACCTGGTCGTGCACCATGGCGGCCAGTTCGGCGCGTTCCTGCTCGCGGATGCGGCCCTCGCGCTCGGCGCGCAGCGCGGTCAGCGTGCGCCACAGCACCGGGGCCGCGACCAGGCCGACGCCGGCGAGCGCCACCAGCGCGAACGCGATCGCCCGCCACATGTCGGCCCAGGAGATGTTGGCGACCGGGGAGTAGAGGAAGACCAGCCCGAGGATGCCCACCGCGACCAGCACCCCGCCGGCCAGGAAGCGCAGCAGGTAGATCCGACGGTCGCCGTCGGAGAGGGCGGCCAGCCAGGGCGCCGACGGCGACTCGTCGGACCAGCGCTGGCGGCGGTCCGGGTCGCTCTGGTGCCAGATGATGCCCGCGCCGACCGCGACCAGCGCGACCAGCCAGCCGACGGTCATCCCGATCCCGCCGTTGTGGTTGATCAGCGTGCTGACCGTCATCAGCGCCAGCCCGGCCAGCACGAAGGGGGCCAGCCGCAGCAGCGAGCGGGGCCGGGTCTCCCCCGGTCCGGCCGGCAGCACGGCCCAGAAGGCGGCGTACAGCAGCGCGCCCAGTCCGTTGATCGGCAGCAGCAGCACGAAGGCGATCCGGATCAGCGTCGGCGACAGCCGGGTGTTCGCGGCGATGCCCCCGGCCACCCCGGCGACCAGACGGTCGGAGCGGGAGCGGGTCAGGCGGGGGTATTCCGGCACGGAGGGCTGCACAGCACCGATGGTTTCACGGGAGGCGTGCCGTCGCCCACGGGTGAGGCCCCGGAGATGGGCCGCGCGACATTCTCAGGGTCCGCTCAGGGTCGCCGCCTGAGGCAGGTCAGGCCTGCTCAGCGGGACTATCGACAGCATGAGCGATGAGACCCCGACGCCCCCCGGCGCGGCGCCCTCCGAGCAGGCTCCGCCCGCGGCGCAGGCTCCACCCCCTCCCCAGGGCGAGCCCACCTCCCCGTACGTGTCCTGGGCGGCGCCGTACGGCCTGATCCGGCCGCGCCACGGCCGCTACCTGGCCGGCGTGTGCGGCGCGCTGGGCCGCGCCACCAAGACCGACCCGCTGCTGTGGCGGGTGCTGATCGGCGTGCTCTGCGTGTTCGGGGTGGGCGTCGTCATCTACCTGGCGGCCTGGCTGCTCACCCCGGCTGAGGGCGACAGCTCCTCGCCGGTCGAGGCGCTGTTCGGCCGCGGCTACTCCAGCACCTCGTCCACGCTGACGCTGGTGATCGGCGTGCTGACGGTGATCCTCATCGGGGCGGTGACCAACAGCTTCGAGGTCGCCGTGATCGCGGCGATCGGGCTGGTCATCGCCGCGCTGGTGGTGAGCCGCAACACGGCCGGCCAGCAGCCGCGCAGCCGGCCCGGCGCGACCTACCTGCCCCCGGACTACGCGACGCAGCCGGTCACCGTGCCGGCCGCCGTGCCGGCCACGGTGACCGTTCCGGCGCCGCCGGTGGAGCCCACCGGCTACCGGCCCCCGTTCGCCCCGCACGGGCCGTACGCCCCCGCCGCCCCGCCGCCCCCGCCGCCCCCGCTCAAGGCGCCGAAGGTGAAGCGGGAGCCGTCCCGGCTCGGCCGGCTGATCTTCGGGCTGGCCATGCTCACGCTCGGCGCCCTGGCCATGATCGACATGACCGGCCGGTCCGTGCCGGGCAGCACCTACGTCGCCGCCGCGCTCGCCGTGGTGGGCGTCGGCCTGGTCATCGGCGCGTGGTTCGGCCGGGCCCGCGGCTACATCGTGATCGGCATCGCGCTCGCCCTGGCCCTGCCGATGGCCGCCGCCGGCGGCGACTGGAGCCGCGAGCGCACCCAGGCCGGCAGCGTGACCTGGGCCCCGACCACCTTCGAGGACCTGCACGACCGGTACGAGCACCGCTTCGGCGAGGCCACCCTGGACCTCACCGGGCTCGACCTGACCGGCAAGGACATCCAGGTCACCGCCCAGATCACCGGCGGCGACCTGACGGTCATCGTCCCGCCGGACGTGGACGTCACGGTCGTCACCGAGGTCAACCTGGCCGACGCCGACGTGTTCGGCCGCAGCGTCAGCGGGGCCGGGCAGCGCGACACCCAGACCAGCCTCGGCGACGACGGCAAGCCGGGCCCCGGCAAGCTCAAGCTCGTACTCGACGTCAACCTCGGTCACGCGGAGGTGATCCGGTGAAGAACCACCGCACCGACTCGGTATCGCTCTTCTTCGGCCTGGTCTTCCTGCTCGTCGCGGGCGCGTTCCTGGCCCGCGAGGTCATCGACGTGGAGCTGCCCTCGCTGGGCTGGTTCATCGCCGGTGGCCTGATGATCCTGGGTGTGCTGGCCGTGCTGGGGGCCCTGTCGCCCCGGCGGGCCGCCGAGCCGGCCGCGGTCGAGCCCGCGCCGGACGAGGCGGAGCAGGCCGAACGGGCCGAGCCCGAGCACGCCGGCTGAGCATCCCCGCACCAAGCGCCCCTCACCGCGCGAGCCCGCGGTGGGGGGCGCTCTATGCTGACCGGTGAGACACACCGGTCGACGACGACGAGGAGCAGCCGCCGTGAGCGAGCACGACCCGCTCGGCCAGGCTGCCGACGAGCGCAGCGAGCAGCAGGCGTGAGCGAGCGCAGCGAACCGACCACGACGCCCGGTCACGCCGCCGAAGAGCGCACTGAGGAGAAGGAATGAGCCAGCACCCGACCGATCGTCCCGGCGCCCCCGCGCTGGGCCCGCTCGGCCAGATCCGGATCGGCGACCGCGCCGCCCGCACCCTGACGACCGAGCTGGCCCGCCACGCCGGCCCCAAGACGGCCCTGCTGGTCGGCGCGTCAGCGGACTCGCTGGTGCTGGCCGAGGCGCTGGACGCGCTGCTGCCCGGTGACAAGCTCACCGTGGTCGCCGCCGACGCGGGCGTCGCGGGCCACCTGGCCACCCTGGGCAGCTTCCTCGCCGAGCGGGTCAAGGTCGTCGACGACCTGGCCGCGGCCGAGGCCGCCGACCTGGTCATCGTCGCCGAACCGGTGGTCGGCTCCGGCGAGGAGGCCCGCAACACCGTCGAGCAGCTGAGCAAGTACGTCGCCGAGGGCGGTCTGCTGATCATCGCCGCGGTGGCCCTGCCCGGCCTGTCCGGCGGCGCGACCGACGAGCTCGACCGCATCGCGGCCCGCCAGGGCGTCGGCTCCGACCTGGTGCTGCGCAACACCCCGCCGGTACGCGTGCACCGCCTGCGCTTCACCGACGTCGACCCGGCCGTGGCCGCCAAGCTCAGCCCGGCGTTCCGGCCGTCCAGCGTGCCGCTCTACGGCACCATGAACATCGACTCCAACGGCGTCGCGGCGGCAGGCATCGCGCTGGGCGCGGCCGCGTTCCTCAAGGCCACCCGCCCGAAGTCGAAGGCGTGGGTGCTCCCGGCGCTGCTGGCCGCCCCCGTGGCCGCCTTCTTCCGGGACCCCGAGCGCGAGGTGCCCGCCGACCCGAGCGCGGTCGTCGCCTCCGCCGATGGCAAGGTCCTCAGCGTGGAGCACATCTACGACGAGCGCTTCGCCGACGAGGAGTTCCTGCGCGTCGCGGTGTTCCTGTCCGTGTTCGACGTGCACGTCAACCGGGCCCCGGTGGCCGGCAAGGTGGTGGACTACTTCGTCGAGGACGGCGGGTACGCCAACGCGATGAAGCCGGAGGCCGAGCACAACGTGGCCGCGTACACCGTGCTGGAGACGCCGGACCGCAGCCGGGTCGTGGTGGCGCAGCGCACCGGCCTGATCGCCCGGCGCATCGTGCAGCGGGCCCCGATCGGCGCGCTGCTGGCCAAGGGCGAGCGCTTCGGCCTGATCCGCTTCGGCTCGCGCACGGACGTCTACCTGCCCGCCGACAAGGCCGAGGCCCTGGTCGCCCCCGGCGACCGCGTCTCCGGCGGCTCCACGGTCATCGCCCGCCTGCGCTGACCCGCACCACTTCCCCGGACCGGGGCCCCGCCGCACTCCGCGGCGCGGGCTCCGCTCCCTTCTCACCGTGCAAAAGAGCGCCGCCCCAGTCCACTGGACCGGGGCGGCGCTGCTGTGATCTGTGATCAGGCCATGCGGGCGGTCGCCCGGCGCTGGCGGGCCCAGATGACCGGGCCGCTCAGCAGGTAGACCAGCACCAGCAGGCCGAAGGTCACCTGCGTGTTCCAGACCAGGCCGACCAGCGGCAGCAGGAACAGCGTCGGCGGCAGCTTGACCACCTTCGCGAGCTTGGCGTACGGGAAGCTGGAGACCATCGCGATGGCCAGCAGCACCACCCCGAACACCAGCGCCTCGGCCGGCAGCGCGCTGCCCATCGTGGTCTTCAGCAGCACGGTCACGGCCAGCACGGTCGCCGCCATGGTGGTCGGCACGCCGCAGAAGAAGCGGCCGTCCTTCGGCGAGACGTTGAACCGGGCGAGCCGGATCGCCGCGCAGCAGGCGACCATGGCGCAGGCCGCGATCAGGACGGGCGTGGGCACGCTGCCCCGGAGCGTGGCGAACACGACGACGGGCGCGGCGATGCCGAACGACGTCATGTCGCCCAGCGAGTCCATCTGCACGCCGAACGGGCTGGCGACGCCGAACTTGCGGGCCAGCGCGCCGTCGAGGCCGTCGAAGGTGATGCAGGCCAGCAGGCACAGCGCGCCGTACATCGGGGCGCGGCCGTCGGGCCGGCCGATGACCGCGAGGAAGATCGCGGTCATGCCGAGCATCAGGCTGCTCAGCGTGCAGGCCTGTACAAGCGCGAACTTGATGCGGCGGTCGAGCGTGCGCTCGCCCGGCAGCAGCGGGATCGTCGTCGGGGTCGGCTGCTCCACCGGCTCGGCCGTGGCGGCCTGCTCGATGGAACGCAGTTCGACCGGGTCAAGGCCAGGCAGCGCGGTGCTCGTCGCAACGGAAGGGTCGGCCTTGCGCAGGCGGCCCACCGGCACCAGCAGCATCTGCCGGGCGAAGGAGCCACCGGCACGCAAGCGGCCGGTCCACTGGCGGCCCGCGGGGCGCGGGCTGTCCGTCAAGCGACGCCGACGCCATAAGGCTCTCGGCACGTGTCGTCCCTCCATACCGGTTTCGGTTCCTTTCCGCCGCCTCAGCGGACCGACCGGCTTTTGCGGCCTACACCATCGCACACGTCCGCGTGCCTTGGCGATACCCGGCGCGATCTTCGTGCGCCGTCCCTGCTGACGGGGGCAATCGCCACCGGAAGGCAGCAAAGCTCCGGGGGCTGTTCGTCTTGTCAGCGTCCGAGTCTACCCGACAGCGGCAATCAGGAAATATGTCGCAATTCTCGGTGAGCCGACTCGGTCAGCGGAATACCGTCCAGCTCAGCCGGGGTGAACCAGCGCGCCTGCGCGGTCGACCCGCCGACCGCCTCGGTGACCGACGGCACTGTGGGCTCCGGCACCTCCACCCGGAACACGGCACGCACGGTGTACCAGTCGTACGGCTCGCCCTCGGGGCCCATGGCGGCGGGGTTGTGCGTCGAGTTCACCCGGAGCAGCTCGGTCACCTCACCGACCTGCCCCGACTCCTCGTAGATCTCGCGCACGAGGCCGATGGCCGGGGTCTCGCCGAAGTCGGTGCCGCCGCCGGGCAGGTGCCACTTGCCCGCACCCGGGTAGTTCTCCGCGATCAGCGACAGCAGCACCCGGCCGGCCGGGTCGGTGACCAGGCCGTACGCCCCGAAACGGGAGACCTTGCGCCCGCCGCCGAGGTGGCGGCCGTTCGGCCCGGTCTCGCCCGACTCGTCGGGCGACGCGGGGCGCTGCCCGCTCGCCGGACCGGTGGCGTCCAGCCCGAGCGTGCGCGCCGCGAAGGGGATGAGGTCCAGCGAGCCCAGGCGCGACAGCTCGATCCACGCGGGCAGGTCAGAGGTGCCGTCGGCTTCCACGGTCAGGTCGCCGCCGGTGACGGTCATGTCGTAGATGATCCGGTCGTGGTGCAGCAGCACCCCGCGCCACGGGAACTCGACGAGGTCCGAGGTCACCTCGCGCAGGCCCGCGATCCGGGCGGTCAGGCCGGTCTCCTCGCGGAACTCGCGGACCACGGCCTCGGCCGGGTCCTCGCCGTGCTCCAGGCCGCCGCCGGGCAGGAACCAGACGCCAGGGAAGTTGGATCGGGCCGACGAGCGGACCAGCAGCAGCCGGCCCTGCTCGTCGTGCGCTATGCCGTAGGCCCCGATACGCCGCCTTTTCTCCACCACGACAGGCTATCGGGCCCGCACGACACGACCACCCCGTGCCACGGCCGCCCCCGTGGCACGTCGGGCCGGTGCCGGAGCAGGTCAGACCGAGGGCCGTGTGAGCGAGGCCGCCTTCAGGGCCTCCGCGGTGACTTCGGTGACGTCCTCCGGGCCGAGCTCGCCCAGCTCGTCGGAGGTGACCCAGCGGGCCTCGGCGGTGGAGCCGCCGACGTCGTACACCTTGGGCTGGGTGGCCCGGTCGACGCGGACCCGGTAGAAGGCCCGCACGCCGTGCCAGTCGATGGGGTAGCCCTCCGGGCCCAGCGAGGCCGGGTCCCGGTGGCTGGCCACGCCGAGCAGCTCGCCGAGCCGGCCGCGCTGGCCGGTCTCCTCGACCAGCTCCCGGATCAGGGCGACCCCGGGCTGCTCGCCGTAGTCGGTGCCGCCGCCGGGCAGGTGCCACTTGCCCGCGCCGGGATAGTTGGCCGCGATCCGGGTCAGCAGCACCCGCTGCAGCCGGTCGGTGACCACGGCGTACGCCGCGAAGCGCTGCGCGCGGTGCAGCCCGTCGGGCCCCGGCGCGGCGAAGAAGGACGGGAAGTCGGGCACCTCGTCGGGCAGCAGGTCGATCGCCGCCTCGGTGATGCCCAGCGCGCCCGCCGTGAACGGCCGCAGCGGCAGCTTCGCCGCCTCCTCGGGAGTGAACCAGCCGACCAGGTCGGTGGGCTGGTCGACGCGCTCCCGCAACGCGCCGCCGCGAACCCGGGCCGCGTAGATGACGCGGTCGGTGTGGATGGTGACGCCGCGGTGCGGCAGCGCCCGCATGTCGGCCAGGACGTCGCACAGCCCGGTCACGGCCACGCTCAATCCGGTCTCTGCGGCGGTCTCCCTGACGACGGTGTCATTGGGATGCTCGCCGTGGTCCACTGCCCCGCCAGGCAGGGACCACACGCCCGGTGTCCCGGACTTCATCGAGGCGCGGACCAGGAGCACCTGGTCGGTCTCGTTGGTGATGACGGCGTATGCGGCGATCCGCCGCAACGGCTCCAGCGCGGTGGTCACGAGAAACCATTCTCCCCCGGCACGAAGATCACGACAAGATGTCCGATTTTACGATCATGTTTACACCGTTAAACGACGGTTTGTACCGGCCGTTCGGCCTACCCCAGAAGTGATCAAAGGCCCCACCCGGTAAGGGTGAGGCCTCGATCAGGCAAAAGCGGGATTCACTCCCATTCGATGGTGCCCGGCGGCTTGCTCGTCACATCCAGGGTGACCCGGTTGACCTCCCGCACCTCGTTGGTGATCCGGGTCGAGATCCGGGCGATGAGGTCATACGGCAGCCGCGACCAGTCGGCGGTCATCGCGTCCTCGCTGGAGACCGGGCGCAGCACGACCGGGTGGCCGTAGGTGCGGCCGTCGCCCTGCACGCCGACCGAGCGCACGTCGGCCAGCAGCACCACGGGGAACTGCCACACGTCGCGGTCCAGCCCCGACGCGCTCAGCTCCTGGCGGGCGATCAGGTCGGCCGCGCGCAGGATGTCGAGGTTGTGCTGGTTGACCTCGCCGATGATGCGGATGGCCAGGCCCGGACCCGGGAACGGGTGCCGCCAGACCATCTCCTCGGGCAGGCCCAGGCTCTGGCCCAGTGCCCGCACCTCGTCCTTGAACAGCATGCGCAGCGGCTCGACCAGGTCGAACTTGAGGTCGTCGGGCAGGCCGCCCACGTTGTGGTGGCTCTTGATGTTGGCGGTGCCGGTGCCGCCGCCGGACTCCACCACGTCCGGGTAGAGCGTGCCCTGGACCAGGAAGCGCACGTCGCCGGCGGTGGCGATCTCGCGGGCCGCCGCCTCGAAGACCCGGATGAACTCCCGGCCAATGATCTTGCGCTTGGCCTCGGGGTCGGTGACCCCGGCCAGCGCGCCCAGGAAGCGCTCGGTCGCGTCGACCACCTTGAGCTTGATGCCGGTCGCGGCCACGTAGTCGCGCTCGACCTGCTCCGCCTCGCCCGCACGCAGCAGGCCGTGGTCGACGAAGACGCAGGTCAGCTGGTCGCCGACGGCCTTGTGCACGAGCGCCGCGGCCACCGCCGAGTCGACGCCGCCGGACAGGCCGCAGATCACCTCGGCGTCACCGACCTGGGCGCGGATCGCGGCCACCTGGTCGTCGATGACGTTGCCCATGGTCCAGACCGGCTCGATGCCGGCCACCTCGTGCAGGAACTTCTCCAGCAGGCGCTGGCCGTACGGGGTGTGCGCCACCTCGGGGTGGAACTGCACCCCGGCGAAACCGCGGCTGACGTCCTCGAACGCGGCGACCGGGGCGCCCGGCGAGGCGGCGGTGACGGTGAACCCGGCCGGGGCGGCGCTCACGCAGTCGCCGTGGCTCATCCACACGTCCTGGCGCGCGGGCAGGCCCGCGAAGAGCACGCCCGCCTCGGGCTGCGCCTCGACCACGGTGCCGCCGAACTCGCGCAGGCCGGTGTGGCTGACCGTGCCGCCCAGCGCGGCGGCCATCGCCTGGAAGCCGTAGCAGATGCCGAACACCGGCACACCCTGCTCGAACAGGGTCGCGTCGACCTGCGGGGCGCCGCGCTCGTACACGCTGGACGGGCCGCCGGACAGGATGATCGCGGCCGGGTTCTTGCGCATCATCTCCTCGACCGGCATGGAATGCGGCACGATCTCGGAGTAGACCCGGGCCTCCCGCACCCGACGGGCGATCAGCTGGGCGTACTGGGCACCGTAGTCAACCACCAGGACGGGGCGAGGCGTCGTCATGACGTCAATCTTAGGGTGCGACGCAGGTCACCCCACGTAGTGGACCCCGTCCGGGTACGGGTACGGGTTGGGCTTGCAGCCCTGCAACGACTTGGTCTGCTGCTGCATCACCGGCGCGAGCTTGCCGTTGCCTGGGCAGTTGACGTGGCCCTTGCCGAGAAAGTGACCGACCTCATGGTTGATGACCATGTGGCGGTACACCTCCATGTCGGTGAACCCGTCCGCGCCGTTGGTCCAGCGCCGCAGATTGATCACGACGTTGTCGCCGTACCGGCAGGAGAAGATGCCGTTGGTCTGCAGCCCGGCCTTGGCGCAGAGCCGGTCGGTGGTGCCCGGGGTGGACAGCATGATCCGGAAGTTCGCGCTCGCGCCCGGGGCGACCCGCTGGAAGCGCCACTTCTTCGAGGCGATCCAGCTGTGCTCGTCGGCCAGCACCTCCTCGACCACGGCCGCGAATCCGTCCGGATCGAACGCGGTGATGCCCTCCTCCACCTGCACCTGATACCGGCGCAGCGTGCCGGCGTCGCCGACGACCGGCGAGCTGCCCGCCGCGGTGACGAACGTGCCCTCGCCCCGCTCCAGCACCGCGGCGTTCTTCGTCGGCTTCGGCGACGGCTTCACCGACGGCGACGGCTCCGCGGCCGAGGGCTCCGCCGACGCCATCGGCTGCGGCGACGCGGCCGGCTGGAACGCGGGCTGTTCGGGCTGCTCGGACGTGCCGCACCCGGCCAGGGCCAGGGCGAGCACGGCGACCGTCGTCATACGAGCGGTGAAGATCCTCCCCATGGCGATCACCTTATGTGGGCAGACCGTTCCTGTGGAGGTAGTCCCGCGCCCAAACCTGCTCGACTCCTTCGGCGAACGCGCCACCGGGCGGGTCGGACGTCCAGACGTGCATCATCTCCGGCACGGTGACCGCCACGGCCAGCGCCGGGCAGCCGCCGTACGGGGTGACCACGCCGATGCCCGGCGGCGCTACCGACAGGCACAGGTTGTGCGCGTGCCAGCGGGTCACCGGCCCGCCCGGGTCGGGGCCCGCCGCACCGGCGCGCTCCATCACGAAGACCACGCCGAGCAGGCTCGCCCGCCCGTCCTCGATCGCGAACACCAGCATCTCCGGGCGGGCCGGATCGAGCACGGCTCCGTCGGCCTTGAACCCCGGATGCTCCAGGTGCACATCGGTGCCGGTCCGGCCGGTGATCGGCAGCCGGTATCCGGCGGCCAGCGCGTCGGCCAGGCGGGCGAACCGGCGTACCGACTCTCTGGTCGCCGACGCCAGGCGGGCGGCGGCCGCCGACTGCGCGGCGGTCGGGTGGTGGTCGCCCGACAGCGGGCGCATGATGACCCCGGCCTGGGCACGGGCCAGGTGCTCGTGACCGCCCGCGTGGCTGTGCCCGACCGCCGGGGCCTCTTCCGCGCTCGCCGCCGACCCGGCCGACTGGTGTGCTTGGAGCGTCGACAGCCAGATGACCAGTCCGGTCAGCAGCACCCCCGCGACGGTGGAGGTCGAGCCCAGCCCACGCAGCAGTCGGCGCGGGCGACCCGGAACCCGCTGCGGCACGGCGGCCAGCCCGAAGGCGACCAACTCCACCAGGGCCGCGGCGATGCCGACCTGGTCGGCTTCCTCACCGCCCCGGAGCAGCACGATCACGTAACCGAGCAGGTTCAGCGGGACCAGCAGCACCGTCCCGGCGCGCCAGCCCCGGCGGCCGGTGAAGGCCAGCCACGACAGCAGCCCGTAGACCAGGCCGCTGCCCAGGAAGCCCACAGTCAGCAGGGCGCTGTCCCGGTGGCCGAGCGGCAGCGCCAGGTGCACCGCGCCCGCCGCGCCCAGCAGCACGAACGCCCAGCGCGCCACCGGCGACGCCGGGCCGCCCCGCAGGAACGGCACGAACAGACAGGCCACGATCCCGGCGGCCAGCGCGGCGGTGTGCTCCGGCGCAATACCCGTGAGCATCGACTCCAGCGGGTTCATCGGGCCACCGCCGGCGGGGCCGGTTCCGGCTCCGGTTCGATCAGCAGGCGTACGCAGGTCACGGTGACCGCGACCGGTAGTGCCACCCCGGTGAGCAGCCCCGTCAGCGTCGGCGTGAAGTCCAGTTGGGGCAGCGCCCCGGCCACCACGCTCAGCCCGAACCCGGCCAGCGTCAGCAGCTGCAGCGCCACCACGCCGATCAGCGCGCCGCGCCGCCCGCGCACCACCAGCGCCGCGAACACCAGCGTCACCGCCGCCTTCGTCACCGGCGCGAGCGCGTAGAGCGGGCTGCCGCCCATGAACAGCAGCTCGCCCAGCATCGCCAGCAGCCCCGCACCTACCTGCACCAGCAGCAGCACGTACACCACGTCGGCGCGGCCGGACTCTTTCCGGCGGCTCTCGTCCACCCGGTCAGGCTGGGGCGTGCGCATCGCGTTCAGGTCACGGTCAGGTGATTTTCCGGTACGGCTCGCCCAGCGGCGGCCGCCGATCCGGCTCGCCCTTCACCGGCCATGCCGCGAACGCCCGCTCGGCCTGCGCGGTGATGGTCAGCGACGGGTTCACGCCCAGGTTCGCCGCGACCGCGGCCCCGTCGGCGACGTGCAGCCCCGGATGCCCGAAAACGCGCTGGTACGGGTCCACGACCCCGTGTTCCGGGTCCGCCCCGATCACGGCGCCGCCCAGGATGTGCGCGGTCAGCGGGATGTCGAGCACCTCCGGCAGCGCCCCGCCCGGCAGCCCGCCGATCTCCTCGGCCAGCAGGCGCACCGCCTCGTTGCCGGCCGGGATCCACGTCGGGTTCGGCGCACCGTGGCCCTGCGTCGAGCGCAGCCCGCCGCGCCGCAGCCGCACCGTCAGCGAGTTGTCCGCCGACTGCATGACCAGCGCGATGATGGTCCGGTTGGACCAGTCGCGCACCGACATCGCCCGCAGGTACGCGAACGGCCACCGGAACATCGCCGCCGCCCAGCGTCGCCCGCGCCCCGGCCCGCCGTCGGTCAGCGCCGACTGCAGCAGCCCCATCGAGTTCGAGCCCTTGCCGTAGCGCACCGGCTCGACGTGGGTCCGCTCGTCCGGATGGAACGAACTCGTGATCGCCACACCCTCGGTGTACTTCAGCCCCTGCTTGCGGGCCTGCCCCGGCAGCACCGTCGCGCCGACCAGCGACTCGGAGTTGGTCCGGGTCAGTGCGCCGAGCCGGTCGGACAGGTGCGGCAGGTCGCCCGAGGCTTTCATGCCGTGCAGCAGCCGCTGCGTGCCGAGCGCGCCCGCCGCGAACACCACCTGCCCGGCCTCGATCACCCCGCCGCCGGCCGCGCGCCGCCGCCGCCCGAACCGCGCCCCGGTCCGGGCCAGCTCCACCCGGTAGCCGCCGCCCTCGACCGGCTTCACGGCGGTGACCGTCGACATCGGGAAGATCTGCGCACCGGCCTTCTCGGCCAGCCACAGATAGTTCTTGACCAGGGTGTTCTTGGCGTTGTGGCGGCAGCCGGTCATGCACTCGCCGCAGTGCAGGCAGCCCGCCCGCGCGGGCCCTTTGCCGTCGAAGTAGGGGTCCGGCACGGACTGGCCCGGCATGCCCAGGAAGACGCCGACCGGGGTCGGGTGGAACGTGTCGCCGACGCCCATACGCTCGGCGACCTTGCGCATCGCCTCGTCGGCCGGGGTGGTGCGGTCGTAGACGGTCACGCCGAGCATGCGCTCCGCGGTGTCGTAGTGCGGGGCCAGTTCGGCCTTCCAGTCGGCGATGTCGCGCCACTGCGGGTCGGTGTAGAAGGCGTCGAGGGGGCGGTACAGCGTGTTGGCGTACACCAGGGAGCCGCCGCCGACGCCCGCGCCGGACAGCACCAGCACGCCCGCGCCGTCGTGGCCCTTGTCGGGGCGCAGCAGGGTGATCCGCTGGATGCCGTAGCAGCCCAGCGCCGGGGCCCACAGGAAGCGCCGCAGCCGCCAGCTGGTCTTCGGGAAGTCCTGGTCGGCGAAGCGCCGCCCCGCCTCCAGCACGGCCACCGAGTAGCCCTTCTCGGCCAGCCGCAGCGCCGCCACACTCCCGCCGAACCCGGAGCCGATCACCACCACGTCGTAGCGCATGCCGAGATTATTACCGGCCAGTTAACTTCACGGAAGGGTCGGCGGGCGGTTGTAGCGGTCCATGGCGGCCTTGTTGGTGGAGGCTTCCTGGAAGACCAGTTCCCAGGGGCCGGTGTTGACGTCCATCTCCTTGCCGAACCCCACCCACTGACCCGCCATGCGCCGCCCGGTCGGCTCCACCAGCAACTGGATCGCCCCGTGGTAGCGGGCACCGCGGTAGTAGCCGTCGGCGGCCGTCTGCTCCACCCAGGTGCCGGTGACGACGTTGCCGTCCACGGTCAGGTCCAGGGTGAGCGGCGAGTCCGAGGAGCCCGGCAGGCTGCGCACCGTGAGCCGGTCGCCGTGCTGGAGAACCACCACGTAGTGCACGCCGACGAAGGTGCCCTCGCGACCGCTGGAGTGGTACTCGTACCGGCTGAGCCAGATGCCGGAGTGGTTGCCCCCGGACACCGCCGAGGCGCGTGGCAGATTCGGCATCGGCTGCGCCGGCACCTTGGGCTCGGTGGCCGTGTCCGCGCCGTCTGCGGAGGCGGGCGGGTTGGGCACCATGAGCGAGAACCCCAGGGCGCTGATCGGCAGACCGGTGACGACCTCCAGGGCGCGGGCGTACGTCGGCCGCGGAGTAACGATGACGCCCGACTCCCAGCGCTGGACCAGCCGCTTGTTGGCATCGTTGGGCACACCGGCCCGCCGCCCCGCGTCGCGGATGGCGCGGGCGAAGTCATCCTGGCTCATGAGCATGCCCATGCGCACAGCACGCAGTGTCGCGTTTGGAGCCGTCATACCAACACCATACGCCGATGACGCCGAAATGACGCCCTGGATGTCACCGGATCGACGCCCCAGCAGACGCCGCCGAGCACACCCGAATCGCCATACGGTGCCCACATGGACACGCCGATGGTCGAGCAGGAGTTCCTCCGATACGCCGAGGCCCAAGCCGCCTACGGCCGTCACCTACTCGTGGTGCACCGGCGGGACGGCACGGGCCGCTGCACCTCGTGCGGTCGGGTCCACCCCTGCGATCGGCGCGCCCACGGCGGGCGGCTCATCGTCCACTACCAGGACTGGGCGGGTCACGAGCCGGTCCCAGGGCAGCCGCGGCACCGTATCCCCGAATAGGACCCGGGCGCGGGTGGCGCCCATGGCTCGCACCTCAGGCCCACCCGCGCCCGCCCGAAACAAGTCCGTCGACGGCGACTCACATCATCTTTGATGTGGGCACATCAAAGATGATGTGAGCGCACGCGCGACGTGGTGCTCGCCTGGGGCGACACGATCGAGGTGATCGCCCGGCGGGACGGTCACTGGGCGGGGCGGCCGGTTTCGAAGAGCCACTTCTGGAAGAAGTCGGTCAGGTTCTGGCCGCTGATGCGTTCGGCGAGGGTGATGAACTCGGCGGTGTTGGCGTTGCCGTCGCGTTGCTCGGCGGCCCAGGTCTTGAGGATCTCGAAGAACTTGTCGTCGCCGACGAGCTTGCGCAGCGCGTGCAGGGTCATCCCGCCGCGGTCGTACACGCTGCCGGAGAAGATGTTGTCCGCGCCGGGCGCGCCGGGGGCGATGTCCCAGATCCGGTTGCCGGGGTCCTCGTACCGGGAGTCGAACTCCTTCTGGATGGTGGACACGCCGATCTTCTCGCCCCACATCCACTGGGCGTACGTCGCGAAGCCCTCGTTGAGCCAGATGTGCTCCCAGCGCTCCACCGACACGCTGTCGCCGAACCACTGGTGGGCCAGCTCGTGGGCGACCACGATCGTGTTCTGCCCGCGGCTCCAGAACGCGTTCGAGTAGACCGGCCGGGTCTGCGTCTCCAGCGCGTAGCGCACCCGCTCGTCGTCGATGACGATGCCGCCGTACGCGTCGAACGGGTACGGGCCGAAGTACTGCTCCAGGAAGTCGGTGATCTCGGTGGTCTTCGCCATGGCCTCGTCGATGTCGCCCTTGGGCAGCGTCTCGGCGATCGCGGTCAGCACCGGCTTGCCCTTGTGCACGCCCTCGACGGTGCGGTAGTCGCCGATCACGAAGGTGGCCAGGTAGGGGGCCATCGGCGAGGTGACCTTCCAGCGCCAGCTGGTCCAGCCGTTCGCGGTGGACTTGCCTTGGAGCAGGCCGTTGCTGATGGCGTCGAGGTCACCGGGCACGGTCAGCTCGATGGCGTACAGCGCCTTGTCCTTGGGGTGGTCGTTGACCGGGAACCAGGTGGTCGCCGACTCGGGCTCGCCGAGGGTGAAGGCACCGTCGGGAGTGGTCAGGAAGCCGGTGATGCCCAGGTCGGGGGCGGTGATCGCCTTGGGCACGCCGCCGTAGGTGATCACGGTGACGAACTGCTTGCCGGACGCGACCGGGACGACCGGCGTGATGATCAGCTCGTCGCCCTGCCGGGTCGAGGTGGCCGCCACACCCTCGACGGTGATCTTCTCGACGGTGAGGCCGTGCAGGTCGAGGTGGAACTTCGACAGGTCGGTGGTGGCGGTGGCGGTCATCGTGGCGACGCCCGCCAGCTTGTCCGTCGCCGGGTCATACTTGATCTTCAGGTCGTACGCCGAGACGTCGTATCCGCCGTTGCCGTAACCGGGGAAGTACGGGTCGCCGGCCCCGGCCAGGTTGACCGGCACGGGGACCGGAGCGGGGAACTCCTGCGCGCCCGCTCCGCTGAACAGGGGCCGGGTCTGGCCCGAGCAGCCGCCCAGCAGCGCGGCCGTCACCGCCGCCGCCACGACCCACGTACGCCTGACCATGCGACCTCCCGCCGTAGAGCCTCCACCCTAACCGCCGCCGCCGAAGCGGGGCGGCGACTCGGCCCGCAACGACGACGAAGCCCCGCCGAGCTGCGTACAGCAGCGGCGGGGCTTCGCTCGATCGATCAGTTGTCGAGCAGCAGGCCGACCTTCTGGAACTCCTTCAGGTCACGGTAGCCGCACTTGGCCATGGCCCGCTTGAGGCCGCCGAACAGGTTCAGCAGTCCGTCCGGATCGGTCGCCGGGCCGTAGAGCACCTGCTCCAGCGTGCCGAGCGGCTCCGGGGTCAGCCCGATCGAGCCGCGCGGCAGCTTCGGGTGGCTGGCCGACGGGTGCCACCACAGGCCGTTGCCGGGCATGCCCTCGGCCAGCGACAGCGGCGCGCCGAGCATGACCGCGTCCGCGCCGCAGCCCAGCGCCTTGGCGATGTCGCCGGAGGTGTGCAGGTCGCCGTCGGCGATCAGGTGCACGTACCGGCCGCCGGTCTCGTCGAGGTAGTCGCGGCGGGCCGCGGCGGCATCGGCGATCGCGCTGGCCATGGGCACCTTGATGCCGAGCACGGCGTCGCTGGTGGTCAGGTGGTCGGCGCCGATGCCGACGATGACGCCTGCCGCGCCGGTGCGCATCAGGTGCAGCGCCGTCTGGTAGTTCGTGCAGCCGCCGACGATGACCGGCAGGTCCAGGTCGGCGATGAACTCCTTGAGGTTCAGCGGCTCGTCCACCGTGGAGACGTGCTCCGCCGACACGATGGTGCCCTGGATGACCAGCAGGTCCACCCCGGAGTCGAGGATGACCGGGGCCAGCGCCAGGGTGTGCTGCGGGGAGACTCGCACCGCCACGGTGACGTTGCCGCCGCCGTCGCCCGCCAGCGCCCGCATCTCGCGCACCCGCTCCGCGATCAGCTCCGGCTTGATCGGCTCGGCGGCGTAGAGCTGCTGGAGCCGGGCCGTCAGGTTCTCGTCCTCGCCGGCCTCGGCCAGCGCTTCGAGCTGCTTGCGCGGGTCCTCGTACCGGGTCCACAGGCCCTCGACGTTGAGCACACCCAGCCCGCCGAGCCGGCCCAGCGCCACCGCGCTGGCCGGGCTCATGATGGCGTCGGACGGGTGCGCCACGCACGGGATGCCGAACTTGTACGCGTCGAGCTGCCAGTTCGTCGAGACGTCGTCCACATCGCGGGTACGGCGGCTCGGCACGATCGCGATGTCATCCAGGTGGTAGCCGCGCTGGGCGGTCTTCCCCATGCCGATCTCGACGATGTCACGCACAGTGGGTCCTCTCCGCGGTTCGCTTAAGCATGCAGACGCTACCGCGAGTGGTAGTTCGGCGCTTCCACGGTCATCTGGATGTCGTGCGGGTGGGACTCCTTGAGCCCCGCCGCGGTGATGCGCACCAGCTGACCCTTGGCCCGCAGCTCGGCGATGTCGGCCGCGCCGCAGTAGAACTGCGCCTGGCGCAGGCCGCCGACGAGCTGGTGGGCGACCGTGGCCAGGGTGCCGCGGTAGGGCACCTGGCCCTCGACGCCCTCGGGGATGAGCTTGTCGGCCTGGGTGACGTCGGCCTGGAAGTAGCGGTCCTTGGAGTACGACTGGGCGGCCGGGCCGCGGGCCAGCATCGCGCCGAGCGAGCCCATGCCGCGGTACGCCTTGAACTGCTTGCCGTTCATGAAGACCAGGTCGCCAGGGCTCTCCTCGCAGCCGGCCAGCGCCTGCCCGAGCATGACGGTCTCCGCCCCGGCCACGATCGCCTTGGCGATGTCGCCCGAGTACTGGATGCCGCCGTCGCCGATCACCGGCACGCCCGCGGGCGCGCAGGCCCGAGCCGCCTCCATGATCGCCGTGATCTGCGGCACGCCGACGCCCGCCACGATCCGGGTGGTGCAGATGGCGCCCGGCCCGACCCCGACCTTGACCGCGTCCGCACCTGCTTCGACCAGCGCCTTCGCGCCGGCGTAGGTGGCCACGTTGCCGCCGACGATGTCGACGTCGGACTCCTTCTTGAGCCGCGCGACCAGCTCCAGCACGGCCCGGTTGTGGCCGTGGGCGGTGTCCACCATGACCACGTCGACGCCCGCGTCGATCAGCGCGCGGGCCCGCTTGTAGCCGTCGTCGCCGACACCCACGGCGGCGGCGACCCGGAGGCGGCCCGCGGCGTCCTTGGTCGCCAGCGGGAACTGCTCGGTCTTGACGAAGTCCTTGACGGTGATCAGCCCGCGCAGCCGGCCGCTCTCGTCGACCAGCGGCAGCTTCTCCACCTTGTTGGTGCGCAGCAGCGCCAGCGCCTGCTCCTTGGACGCCCCCACCGGCGCGGTGACCAGCGGCATCGGGGTCATCACCTCGCGCACCCTCACCGACATGTCGGTGACGAAGCGCATGTCGCGGTTGGTGACGATGCCGACCAGCGTGCCGTCGGCGTCGGTGACCGGCAGGCCGGAGATGCGGTAGCGCGCGCACGTGGCGTCCACGTCGCGCAGCGTGTCGTCGGGCGAGCAGGTCACCGGGTTGGTGATCATGCCGGACTCGGACCGCTTCACCAGGTCGACCTGGGCCGCCTGATCCTCGACCGAGAGGTTGCGGTGCAGCACGCCGATGCCGCCCTGGCGGGCCATCGCGATCGCCATCCGGGCCTCGGTGACGGTGTCCATGGCGCTGGACACCAGCGGGATCTGCAGGGTGACGTTCCTGGTCAACCGGGTCTGGGTGGTCACCTGGCTGGGAATCAGGTCCGACTCGCCGGGCACCAGCAGGACGTCGTCGAAAGTGAGGCCGAGTGGAATCTCGCGGGCGGCATCCATCTTTTTGTCCCCCTGGGTCCGGAGCGCGGCATGTGGGTGTGATGAGGCTCCAATGAATCGTACCCAGCGCCCGACCAGGCCCGAATTCGCCCGGGCGTGGGGTGGCCCACCTCATGGAGATCTGTCGCTGACGCGCGGGGGACTCATGCCTGCGCTCCCGCGCTCAGGGGTCTAACGTGAAGGGGTGCAGCACGACGAGCCCATTGACCCCTTCCACGGGGACCCGACCGACCCCACCGCGGGCCTGGACGACCCCGAGGGCGACGCGTACGGCGAACTCTCGACCTCCGAGCGCGCCGACCTGCTCGCCGACCTCGCCGAGCTCGAGGTCTACCAGGTGCTGCTCTCCCCCAAGGGCATCCGCGGCCTCGTGGTCGACTGCGAGGACTGCCGGGAGCCGCACTACTTCGACTGGGACCTGCTCCGGGGCAACCTGCGCCACCTGCTCGACTCCGGCCGCCCGCGCGTGCACGAGCCTGCCTACGACCCCGACCCGGACCACTACGTGACCTGGGAATACGCCCGCGGCTACGCCGACGCCGTCGACGACATGGTCGAGGAATAACCCCCACCCACCCACCCACCCACCCGCCCGCCCGGCCTGTCTCGGCCCGGCCCGCGCCCGGCCTTCTGCAGCGAGGACTAC
>NZ_JBHTAC010000009.1:0-209809 GCF_042663325.1 Catellatospora aurea | reverse complement strand
GCGAGGTGGGGACTTTCACTGGCCACCAGCGGTGACACTTCCATGGCCACGGACACGTCGCGCGGCGCAACGGTACGGCCCGCTGGCCGTGATCAGCGCGGCATCGACGTCGCCACACGTCACAACGTATTCAGGCGGCGGTGGACGCGCTCTGATCGCTGACCGCCCGCACCGGACGGTCAGCAGACCGCAGGAGGGTTGCGGTCTGCCGTTGACAGTGGGCGCACCCGGCCCTACAGTTCTCCTCAGTTCGAGTACATCTCAGATTGAG
This sequence comes from Catellatospora aurea, assembly GCF_042663325.1. NCBI lineage: Bacteria > Bacillati > Actinomycetota > Actinomycetes > Micromonosporales > Micromonosporaceae > Catellatospora > Catellatospora aurea. The sequence goes on along the minus strand of NZ_JBHTAC010000009.1, from coordinate 209,538 downwards.
AAGGACATGGCATGGTCACCGAGCGCGAGTTCCTCGACGGCTACGACCCACGGGCCTACCCGGCGGTCGCGGTCACGGTCGACGTCGTCACGCTGACCATTCGCGACGGCGTGCTGCACGTGCTGCTGGTCGAGCGCGGCGAGCAGCCCTACGCCGGCCGCCTGGCCCTGCCCGGCGGCTTCGTCCGCGAGGAGACCCTCGACGCGGCGGCACTGCGTGAACTCGCCGAGGAGACCGGCATCCTGCCCCGCGTACACCTGGAACAGCTCGCCACGTTCGGCGACCCGGGCCGCGACCCGCGCATGCGGGTGATGTCGGTCGCCTACCTGGCCTTCGCACCGCACCTGCCCGAGCCGACCGTCGGCGGAGACGCCGCCGCCGCCCGCTGGGTCCCGGTCGCCGCCGCGACCGGCCTCGCGTTCGATCACGACACGATCCTGGCGGCCGGGCTCGAACGCGCCCGCGCCAAGATCGAGTACACGCCGCTGGCGACCGCGTTCGTCGGCGAGGAGTTCACGATCGCGCAGCTGCGCGGCGTCTACACGGCGGTCTGGGGCGAGGAGCCGCACGCCGGCAACTTCCACCGCAAGGTGCTGTCCGTGCCGGGCTTCGTCGAGGACACCGGCGCGACGACCCGGCGCGGCGGCGAGCGCGGCGGCCCCCGGGCCAGGCTCTTCCGGGCCGGCGACGCCCGCATCCTGCACCCGGCGCTGCTGCGACCGTCGGCGGAGCAACGGCGATGAGCGGCTTCGACGACGCGGTCACCCGCGTGCTGGCGGCCCGCTCCCCCGCCGACCTGTTCACCGGCGCCGACGGCGGGCACGCGTACCGGACGCTCGCCAAGATCCTGCACCCGGACGCCGCACCGGCCGGCTCGACCGCGACCGCGACGCACGCGTTCGCCCACCTGGCGGGCCTGTGGGCCGCGCACCGCGACGGCACGACCATGGCCACCCGCCGCGGCTCCTACCGCATCGGGCCACTGGCGTACGCGGGCGACATCGCCGACCTGTACACCGTCGACGGCGGCACGGCGCTGCTGAAGCTGCCCCGGCACCCGGCCGACAGCGACCTGATGCGCCGGGAGGCACGCGCCCTGACCCGGCTGCGCAGCCACGGCGAGGCACGCCACCACGGGTACGCCCCGGAGCTGATCGAGTCGTTCACCCACCGCGACCCCGCCGGCGGCACGCAGCGCGCCGCCACGATCCTCGCCCACCAGGACGGCTTCGTGAACCTCACCCGGGTGAAGCAGTCCTACCCCGACGGCGTCGACCCGCGCGACGCGGCCTGGATGTGGCGGCGGCTGCTCGTCGCCGTCGGCTACGCCCACCGCGCCGGTGTCGTGCACGGCGCGGTCGTGCCCGACCATGTGCTGATCCACCCCGACGAGCACGGCCTCGTGCTGGTCGACTGGTGCTACAGCGTCACCGAACCCGGCCAGACGGTGCCCGCGCTGGCCGCCGAGTACCTCGACCTCTACCCGCCGGAGGTGGCCGGCAAGCGCCCCGCCAGCGAGGCGACCGACATCCACCTCGCCACCCGGTGCATGACCTGGCTCATGGGCGAGCGGACACCCCCCGCCCTGGCCCGGTTCGCCCGCGGCTGCACCCTGCCCGACCCCAAAGCACGCCCGCACGACGCGTGGCGGCTGCTCGCCGAACTCGACGAGCTGCTCGCAACGCTCTACGGGCCCCGCAAATTCCGGCCCTTCACCCTCTGAGGAGCAGAACATGGGAAGCGGACGATGGTCCACCGACGTCTACGCCGCCGCCGCCGGCTACCGCGCGGCGACCGGCACCAGCGCCTTCGCCTACAGCGACTCCGGCGCGCGCACCGTGCACGACGCCCTCGACCCGCACGGCGTCCGGGTCCGCGAAAGCCGCGACAGCGACCAGCACCCGCAGTCGACGCCGATCGCGATCCTGTTCGACGTCACCGGGTCGATGGGCGCGGTGCCGCGCGTGCTGCAGACCAAACTGCCCGAACTGTTCGGCCTGCTGATCCGCAAGGGCTACTGCACCGACCCGCAGATCCTGTTCGGCGCGATCGGTGACGCCACCTGCGACCGCGCGCCGCTGCAGATCGGGCAGTTCGAGTCCGACAACCGCACCGACGACGACCTCGGCCGGATCCTGCTCGAAGGCGGCGGAGGCGGCCAGCGCCGGGAGTCCTACGAGCTGGCCATGTACTTCATGGCCCGGCACACCGACCTCGACGCCGTCGCCCGCGGCCGCCGCGGCTACCTGTTCATCATCGGCGACGAGATGGCCTACCGGAAGGTCAAGCCCGACGAGGTGGGCCGCGTCGTCGGCGCCTCGATCCCCGAACCGATCAGCACCGAGGCGATCGTCGCCGAGCTGCGGCGCAAGTACGACGTTTACTTCATCATGCCCGCGCAGGCCAGCTACACCGGCGACGCCGAGATCCTCGGCTTCTGGCGCAAGCTGCTCGGCCAGAACGTCATCGAACTCGACGACCTCGACGCCGTCTGCGAGACCATCGCCCTCACCGTCGGACTCGGCGAGGACACCACCGACCTGGACTCCGGCCTGACCGACCTCGCCGACGCCGGGTCGGCGGCCGGCCCGAGCGTCGGCAAGGCGCTCGCCCCGCTCGGCAGCACCCGCGGCGCCCTGGTGCGCTCGGCGCTGCCCGCCGGTTTCGGCGGCCGGACCGCGCCGGTGACCCGGCTGTGAACACGCCCCGCCACGTCATCGTCGTCGACCTCGGCTACGGCGACGCCGGCAAGGGCACCATCGTGGACTGGCTCTGCGCGACCCGGCCGGTGAGCACCGTGATCCGGTTCAACGGGGGCGCGCAGACCGCCCACAACGTGGTGACGCCCGACGGGCGTCACCACACCTTCGCCCAGTTCGGGTCCGGCACCCTGCACGGGGTCCGGACCCACCTGTCCCGGTACATGATGGTCGACCCCCTCGCCCTGGCCGCCGAGGCCGCACACCTGGCCGAACTGGGCGTCGCGGCACCGTTCGAGCTGCTCACCGTCGACCGCGAGGCGCTGCTGACGACACCGTGGCACCGGGCCGCCAACCGGGCCCGCGAAGCAGCGCGCGGCGACGACCGGCACGGGTCCTGCGGCATGGGCGTCGGCGAGACCGCCGCGTTCGCGCTGGCCCACCCCGACCTGGCCGTCCGCGCCGGCGACACCGGATCCCCGGCTGCGCTGGCCCGCAAGCTGGGCGCGCTCCGGGACGCGCTGACCGCCGAACTCGGCCCCCTCGACGCGCCGCCGGTCGCCGCCGTCGCCGAGGCGTTCCGGTGGTTCGGGGCCGCGGTCCGGCTGGTGCCGTCGTCGCGGCAGGCGCTGTCCGGCCCGTGCGTCTTCGAAGGAGCCCAGGGTGTACTGCTCGACGAGTGGCGCGGCTGGCACCCGTACACCACCTGGTCCACGACCACCTTCGACAACGCCGAGACGCTGCTGGCCGAACACGGCGGCGGCAACGCGATGCGCCTCGGGGTCGTGCGCACCTACACGACCCGCCACGGCGCCGGGCCCCTGGTCACCGAGGACGCGCGGCTCACGGCAGCGCTGCCGGAGCGGCACAACGGCCACGGGCCGTGGCAGGGCCCGTGGCGGGCCGGGCACTTCGACGCCGTCGCCCACCGCTACGCCGTCGAGGTCTGCGGCGGCGTCGACGCCCTCGCCGTCACCCACCTGGACGCGACCGAACGCCACGAACTGAAGATGTGCCTGTCGTACGGGACACTGGACCGGATCGTGCCCGGCGAGCGCGGCGACCTCGCATACCAGGAGAAGCTCACCCAGACGCTGAGCACCGCCACGCCGGTCTACACCCGACTCGGCGACGTCGGCGAGGTGCTCGACGCGCCGATCGCGGTCACCTCACATGGCCCGACCTGGGCGGACAAGAGGCAGCGGTCGACTACAGCGGCTTGACCAGCCATACGCAGGGATCGGCCTGGTCGTGGCGGACGCCGGCGGCGTCCAGGTAGTGCCAGCGATCCACGTAGCGGCAGTCGGTGACCGCGTAGCCCAGCCGAAGGTAGAGGGCAGCGGCCCGCGGGTTGTCGTCGGCGACGCCGAGACCGATCAGCGCGACCTCGGCGGTGCAATCGCGGATCTCCATGACGGCACGGTAGGCGTCGCGACGCCGCCCGGCGAGCAGATTCGGCGCCGGTCGCGGCATAAGCTCACCGGCTGCCGGGTTGCCATGGACAGTCACGAACAAGGGAGGTCACCTGTGGTCCGCGAGTTGCGACTGGTCGTCACCGCAACCGACTACGACGAGGCGCTGCGGCTCTACCGCGACGTGCTCGGCATGGGCGAGTTGGGCGCGTTCTCGTCTCCGGGTGGGCGCGTCACCATCCTGGACGCGGGGCGGGCGACGTTGGAGCTGGCCGATCCGCCGCATGCCGCGTACGTCGACGAGGTCGAGGTGGGCCGCCGGGTGGCCGGGCACATCCGCGTCGCGCTGCAGGTCGACGACGCGACCGCCGTGACCGCCGTGCTGGCCGGGAACGGGGCGCAGGTGATCGCGGAGCCGGTCCGCACACCGTGGAATTCGCTCAACGCCCGCCTGGACGGCCCGGCCGGACTGCAGTTGACCATCTTCGAGGAGTTGGACCGGCTCGGCCAGGGCTGACCGAGCCGACAGGAGCGAATGCCTGCAAGATGCCGGCAGACCGGAAGAGGCGGCTGCTGTCGCGACTGATACAGACGGCGACACACTGTCCCGATTAGACTGCCGGATTCGACAGGTAGCGGGGAATCGAAGCGGGGGCGGGAATGCGCATCGACGATCGGATCGAACGGGCCAGGGAGGTCTATGCGCGGGCGGTGTTCGGAGGCGATACCGGAGCGCTGGGCGAGGCCGAACGGGGCCTGGATGCGGTCGAGGCCGATACCGCGTTGGCGCGTGGGCTGATCCTGCATGCGCGGTTCCAGAGCGCGGCCGTCGGCGCCGCCGAGGATCCGGCGGAACTGCCATTGTTCGAGCGCGCGTTCGAGCTGTACCGGGCCCTGGGCGACACACGCGGCGAGGCCGAGGCGTTGTTCTGGATCGGTTGCGTCCATCAGTTCATCCGGCGTGACGACGAGACCGCGGTGCCGTACCTCGAGCGGGCCGACCGGCTGGCGGCGCAGACCGGCGACAAGCCGACCCGGGCGGAGGCGCTGCGGCACCTGGGCATCGCGGCGCACGCGGCAGGCCGGCTGGACGAGGCGCGCCAGCGGCTGGAGGAGTCGTCCCGGCTGCGGCGCGAGGTGGGGGCGCTGCCGGGCGTGGCTTCCAACATGATCGGGCTGGCCTACATCGCCGCCGCGCAGGACCGCCGCACGGACGCGCTGGCGATTCTCGACGAGGCGGACGCCATCGCCGGCGCGCACGGTGCCCACGCGATCGTGCGCCACATCGAGCAGGCCAGGATCCGGATTTAGACAATCCGGACCGCGCAGCGCCGACGTCCGTATGCCGCCATCGCCGGAGCCGTGGTGCCGTGACCGTGAACGTTCGCCGGGTCGAGGGAAACCGCGGGCCGGCGGCCTTGCGGTCGCCGCGAATCCGGTTCGACAGCCACCCGGGCGCGGCCTACGATGCGGCGGTGGGTTCCCCACCGACTGTCCGGCCGGCCCAGGTCGAGGACGTCGCCCAGATGGCGCGCGTGCATGTGCGGTGCTGGCAGGAGACGTATCGGGGACTCATGTCGGATGCGGTCCTTGATGATCCGGGTTTCCCGACTGTTCGGGAGCGGTTCTGGACTGCCGCGTTGACCGATGAGCGGTACCGCGGGAACCGGTCGGCTGTGGCCGAGCGGGACGGCGGGTTGATCGGGATCGCGATGTCAGGCCCGCCGCTGGACGTTGCGGCGGAGTGGCAGAGGCAGCTGTATGTGCTTTACGTGTACGCAGCCGACCACGGCACGGGTGTCGGGCCGGCACTGTTGCGGGCGGTGATCGACCCGGCAGAGTCGGCGGCGCTGTGGGTCGCCGATCCGAATCCTCGCGCGCAGGCGTTCTACCGCAGGCACGGCTTCGTCGCCGACGGGACGGCCCTGGTCGAAGACGGGGTGCGGGAGATCCGCATGGTCCGCGCCGCGCGGGAGCCGTCGCCGGTGTGAGCACGAGCGGTGCCGCCCGGCACGATACGCGGCCGTGCGGGACGAGAAGATTCCTGCCGTACGCAGCGCCTGACCTTCCCGGATGGACAGGTGCGCACCAGGCCTCCGAGCGGCACGCCGTATGGGGTCGGCAGTTGCTCCGGGGGCACTGGCATGCCGATCGCCGAGCCGGGTGGTGGAGCTCGACTGAGCCGGGATTCTTTATTGGTTGAGGCTTGAAATCTGACGTAGCCGGTATAGAATTTCTGCTGAGCGCGCAAGAGACAACTTGCGGCCGATATCCTTACGGAGGTGTGTTGATCATGATTATGCGGTTCGATCCGTTCCGCGACCTCGACCGGCTCGCCGGTGAGGTGTTCGGCGCGGCCCGCACGCCCGCGCTGATGCCGATGGACTGCCTGCGCACCGGCGACACGTTCGTCGTACGGTTCGACATGCCCGGCATCGACGTCGACAGCCTCGACGTGTCCGCGGAGAACAACACTCTGACCGTGCGCGGTGAGCGCCGCCGCCGCGACCCCGAGGACGCCGCCTACCTCGTGTCAGAGCTGCCTTCCGGCAGCTACAGCCGCCAGCTCGTGCTGGGCGACGGCCTCGACGTCGAGGCGATCAGCGCCGAATACCGCGACGGGGTGCTGACCCTGACGATCCCCGTGGCCGAGCGCGCCAAGCCGCGCCGCATCGAGGTCTCCCACGGGGACCAGAAGACCCTCGGCACCACCGCCGGCCAGCGGATGATCACCGTCGAGGGTGGCGACAGCCGTACCGAACGCCGCCAGGTGAGCGCGGGCGCGCACACCTGATCAACCCGGTCCGCGAGCCCGGGCGGCGCCGACTTGGTGCGCCGACCCGGGCACCGGCCCCACCATGGAGGCGACTGTGGCCGAGCAGACACCGAAACGGCTCGCGGCGGCACTGGGTGACGCCGACTTCCCCGCCTACGCGATGGGCACGGCGGCGGAGGCGATCGGCGTGACTCCCGCGTTCCTGCGCGCCGTGGAGACCGCAGGCCTGTTCGCCTCCCACCGCTCCGGTGGCGGTCACCGCCGCTACAGCCGCGACGACCTCGAACGCGCCGATCGCGCGCGGATCCTGGCCGACGAAGGCCTGCGACTCGACGCCGTCGTGCGCATCGTCGACCTGGAGTATCGGCTGGCCGCCGCCAACGCCATGATCGCGATCCTGCAGAGCCGGCTGGCAGCCCCGCCGCAGCAGCCCTGAAGCGGGACCCATCCGGCTTCCCGGGGTCGGCGATTCGCCGGGAGGTGGCCGTGTATATCGATGCCGAACACGAGCGCCGGTCAACACCGCCGGCCGCGCCGCTGGAAGTCACCGTCACGACAGGGACCGTGCGCGTGCGCGGTGAGGCGGATCTGTCCAACGAGCACCTGGTGGTCACGGCACTCGCCGACGCCATCACCGGCGGGACCCCTGACGTGCACCTGGATCTGACCGGGCTCGACTTCATCAGCTGCCGTGCCTGGCGGCTGCTTCTCCAGGCCAGCGAGCCGATGCGGCGAGCCGGCGGACGGCTTCACGTCTACCTGAGGCCGGACGGCATGGTCCGGCAGGTCGTGGACGTGCTCTCGCCCTGGGCGACGCCGGGTGTCGTGATCACCAGCAGTCGTTAGCGGCGGCCTACGCCGACTCGTCCAACGGCCACACCTCGACGACTCCGTGCGCGATCGCGCACGGAGTCGCGGACACGGCCTCGATCGCCTCCTCGATCGAGGCAGCCTCGATGAGGGCGAACCCGGCCACCGGAAGCGAGGCCGACATGAACGGGCCTTTCTCGACCACCACCCCGGCGGCGTCATGATTTCTCACCTGCACAGGTGAGCCGGCGATCCCCGACTCGGCACCGGCGTCGCGCAGCCGGGCATCATGGGCATGCGCCCGAGCGCGCAGCTCCGCAGCGGTACGGTCGTATCCGGCCTCGTCGCCGTATCCGATGGTCAAAAACTTCGCCATGACGGGTCCTTCCGTGGCAGAGGTCACCGAACCGGACCGGCCGGTGACAGCTACCAACTCACCGTTCAGGCGGGCGGGCAAACCTACGAACCATGCCCGCGAGCTCCGCCGGCCCGCTGAGCCACGGGCGTCCTGCGCGGCGGCAGCCGCGCCCCTCGCGGCCGGATCTCACGTCCCGGCTGGTGAGGCCTTCACCACGTAGATGCACGCATCGACCCCTCCGCCCGGCGTGTGCACTCGGGCGACGACTCGCTCGTACTGCGGACCTTCGAATTCGTCGAGCCTCGCCCAATGAGCGGGCAGGTCGCGGGACTCGAATACGTGGACGCCGACGCGCCCGCCGTCGGGGTCGACGGCAAGCCCGGGGAACCCGAGGGCGCTGCCCCATCCGGCGTCCACGAGCCGGCCGTGCACGTGGCCCGGGAACCAGCGGCCGGCAAGGCCGTGCAGGTGATGATGGTTCGGCTTGCCCGGCGCGAGACTTCCGTAGGTCGCCAGGCGGTGAGTCGGCCCTAGATCATCACTCACCGGACCAGACTATCCCCTACCTTCACCGCCGGCCGGCGAAGCCGCGAGCGCCTGGCGTCTGCGCCCCGCCGCAAGGTGCGCCCCGGCCCGGGGGAAGTCGTAGAGCTGCTGCTCGTACACGTCGAGCACGAGGTCCACGGTCGATGGCGGGACGCCGCGGGTGGCCAGCACGATCCGCAGCCAGTCCAGGAACGTCGTGAACAGCTCGGGGTCGTCGACGAACAGCCCCGCGCACAGGAACTCGACGATCTGGCCGAGGTCGAATTCGGTCGCCTCGCGCTGGAGCGGGGTGTAGCCGCGCAGTGCCGGGAAGCGTTGCGACAGGTCGTCCATCGCGGCGGCGACGAGCTGGGGGTTGCGCTTGGCGATCAGGATGTGCTCGTCGTCGCTGACGAACGACTCCCGCAGCGGGTGGGATCCGGCTATGGCGGGCAGCCAAGACCGCAGCAGCTCGACCGCGTCACCGGCGCCGGCTGCCACGCGGTCGGCACCGAGTTTGCGGCCCCAGCGCGCTGCCGGGCCGAACCCGCGCCCGCCGGCCAGCACGGGTATCCCGGCGGCCTGCGCCGCTTCGATGACGCGATGTGCGGCGACCAGCCGCGTCGGCACCGAGCAGCTGACCGCGACGACGTCGGGACCGTGCCGGTGCAGGTAGGAGATCAGGTGCGGGCCGGGGACGCTGGCTCCCAGGAAACGCACGTCCCAGCCGTCCCAGCGGGCGATCTCGGCGAACAGCCGGGCGGGCAGGGCGTGCCATTCGCCGTCCACGCAAGCGGTGACCAGCACACCGCGGCCGGCGGCGGTCTGCGGGCGGTGGCGGGCGGCCAGCGCGGCGACGACCTGTTCGCTGACGTGGGTCGCGGCGTGCTCCTGCGCGACGCTCCACTCGTTGCGCGCCCACAGGTCACCGATGCGGGCCTGGGTCGGCGCGACCAGGTCCAGCAGGACGGCACGGGGCGGCACGCCGCGCTCGGCCAGGGCGAGGGCGAAGTCGACCGCGCCGGCCTGGGCGCCGTCGCCGACCAGCGCGAGGTACTGCTCGCGGTCTGCGGGGGATACGGCTGCGGTCATGGCCGGGTGTCCTTTGCGCCGGTCGCGGTGTCGGGTGCGGGCTCGGCCTGGATGACGAGCACGGCGATGTCGTCCTGGAGGCGGTCGCCGACCCAGTCGGTGACGCGCTGGGCGACGCGTTCGGCGATGACGGCCGCGGGCGCGCCCTGGTATGCCTGGATCTCGGCGGCCAGCCGCTCGGGCCCGAACAGGGGGTGCCCGGTGGAGCGGCCGCGGGCTTCGGTGACCCCGTCGGTGTAGAGGACGAGTGTCTGGCCGGGCCGCAGCGTCAGCCGGGTCTCCCCGAACGGCGCGCCGGGCAGCAGCCCGATGGCGGTGCCGGACAGCTCGACCTCCGCCACGGTGCCGTCGATGTGGAGCAGCAGCGGTGGCGCGTGGCCGCCCGTGGCGAGCGTGACGGCGATCTCGCCGTCGGGTCCGGTGGCCATCGTGCCGACGACGAGGGTGGCCATGGTCGGTTCGTCGCCGGTGAGGGTGGCCTGGTTGAGCAGGTCGAGCAGCCGCAGCGGGCGGCACTCGGTCAGCCAGAGGGCGCGCAGGCTCTGCCGGGTGTTGCCGGACTGCACCGCGGCTTCGATGCCCTTGCCGCACACGTCGCCGAGGACGAACATCCAGGTGCCGCTGCCGTCGGGGGCGGGGCGTACGTCGTAGAAGTCGCCGCCGATGCGCAGCCGTTCCCAGGCGGGACGGTACGCGGCTCCGAGCGAGACGCCGGGCGCCTGCGGCAGTGCGGGCGGTTCGACGCTGCGCTGGACCGCTTCGGCGGCGTCGGCCTGCGCGGCGTACAGGGTGGCCGCGCTGATGGCCGCACCGGCGCGGGCGGCGAACTGCCGCACCAGGTGCACCTCGACGGTCTCGAACGGAGCGCGGCCGGCGTGGCGGGCGAGCACGAGTGCCCCGGCCGGGCTGGTGTGGCCCGGCAGCGGCACGACCATCGCGGAACCGACGGTGCCGAAGCCCGGTGCCAGCAGGGTGGCGATGTCGTCGCCGAGCCGGGGATCGTCGAGCACGCTGAGCCCGGTCAAAGCCTGGTCGAGCGCGCTGTCGGGGCGCAGTGTCCAGCGGGGCAGCGAGCCGGTGGTCTCCGTGCGGTCCTCGGGGCCGACGTCGACGCGGAACCAGGCCAGTTCCCGCTCGCCGTCGAGCACGACGACGGCGCAGTCGGCCAGGGCGGGCACCGCCAGCAGGGCCGTGGTCCGTGCCGCGCGGACCCGGTTCAGGCAGGAGCCCAGCCGGCGACCGGCCTCGGCCAGGAACGCCGAGCGCCACCGTTCGGCCAGCAGCGCGTCGACGCGCATGACCTGGTCGGTGACGTCGCGCACGTACCAGCGGGTCCATTCGCCGCTCGGCGCGCCCCGGCCGCGCAGGCGGCGTTCGTCGAGGTCGAGGTCGAAGGAGCCGGGCGGTCCCTGCAGGAGCCCCGCCAGCGGCAGCGCGGTCACGGTGTGCCCGACGGTGAGGCCGAGGGTGTTCACGGCGGCGGTGTTGGCGACCCGGACGACACCGGCCCGGTCCACCACGAAGATCATCTCGTCGGAGCCGTCGAGCAGTTCGGCCCAGGGCGGTCCCTGCTGCGCCTGGGCCGCCTCGGCGGCGGCGAGCTGGGCGGCATCGTGTCCGGTGAACACGTGTACATCAGAAGAGTCAACCGTGGAGGGATGAGGGGACCGCACCGTCGTGATCTCTTCTCGCATTCACCCACCCTGCCATGGCCGCCGCGACACGACGCGAGGCCGCGGAGTTTTGCGGCTCATACCCGATCCCCGACCTCGCAATCGTGACGCCGGTCACTTCCCCGGAGTGTCGGTCGGCGGTCGTACACTGCCCGCCGTCGCGCCCCCAGGAGCTTCCACAACGCTTCGCCGATGACTGAAAATCGCAGGTCAGGGGTACGTCTGCGATGCCCGAACGAGGAGGCGGCGATGAGCAAGACCCCGGAAGAGCCGGAGATCGTCCGCGAGGACGACGAGGCCGAGATCCGCGAGCAGCGCGGACGCACCCCGCACCCGATCGAACCGGCGGAAGGGCCCGACGATCCGGACTACACCGGCGGCTGAACCAAGCCCTGCGCCGGTCAGAAGGTCCGGATGGCGATCTCGGCGGGAGCCGTCAGGCCGCGCACGATCTCGTCGTCCAGTTTGACGAGGGTGAGCGAGGCGCCGGCCATGTCCAGCGACGTGCAGTACTCGCCGACGTAGTTGCGCCGGACGTTGATGCCGCGCGCCTGAAGCTGCTCGTGGGCTCGGCCGTAGAGCAGGTACAGCTCCCCGATCGGCGTACCGCCCAGGCCGTTGATCATGAGGGCGACGTCATCGCCGCGCTCGTAGGGCAGGTCGGACACGACGGCGTCGAGCAGCTCGTCGATGATCGTGTCGGCGTTGGCCAGCTTCTCGCGGCGGCGGCCGGGTTCGCCGTGGATGCCGACGCCGATCTCCATCTCGTCGGCGCCGAGTTCGAACAGCGGCGAGCCCTTGGCCGGAGGTGTGCAGGACGTCAGCGCCATGCCCATGGTCCGGGTGACAGAGTTGACCTTGTTGCCGAGGCGTACCAGCTCGTCGATGTCAGCCCCGGCCTCGGCCGCGGCGCCGACGACCTTGATGACGAAGAAGTTGCCGGCCACGCCGCGCCGGCCGATCGTGAACGTCGAGTCGGACACCGCGACGTCGTCGTCGACCATCAGGGTCTGGATCTGGACGCCTTCGGCTTCGGCCATCTCCTTGCCCATGTCGAAGGCCAGCCGGTCGCCGGTGTAGTTGTTCACGATGTGCAGCACGCCCTTGGGCGAGGCGAGCAGCTTGCTGGTCTCCAGGACGTAGTCCATGGGCGGGGCGGCGAAGACGTCGCCGGGGCAGGCGGCGTCGAGCATGCCCTTCCCGACGATCATGACGTGGGCCGGTTCGTGGCCCGAGCCCGAGCCCTGCATCACCGAGACCTTGTCGGCGCGCGGGGCGTCGGCCCGCATGATGAGGTTGTACTCCGGCACGTAGCGCAGCGTGTCCGGGTTGGCCAGGGCGACGCCTCTGAGCATCTCGGGGACGAACTGGCGGGGGTCGTTGACGAACTTCTTCATGGTGGACTCCCCTGCTCTCAGAATCTGTCGTGCCAGGTGTCGGCGAGTGCTTCGAAGATGACGGCGACGGCGGCGGCTCCGGGGTCGACGCTGCCGATGCTGCGCTCGCCGGTGTAGCTGGCCCGGCCGCGGCGGGCCTGGAGCCCGGCGGTCTGGTCGGCGGCGGTGCGGGCCACGGTCGCCGCGGCCCGCAGGGCGGAGTGCGGGTCGCTGCCCTGGCCGAGCTGGCGGGCGAGCTCGTCGGTGGCGGGCACGAGGGCGTCGAGCAGGGTCTTGTCACCCAGGTCGGCGCCGCCGCGGGCCTGGATGCCGTCCGCGGCGGCGCGCAGCATCGCGACGACGTCGTCGCCGCCGAGCCGGGTCTTGCCGGTGACGGCGGCCGCCGCGCGCAGGAACGCGGTGCCCCACAGCGGTCCGGAGGTGCCGCCGATGCGGCTGGTGATGACGACGGCGACCTTGCGCAGGAAGGTGGCGGTGTCGGTGCGGTCGAAGGTGTCCCAGTCGGCGATGACCGCTTCGAAGCCGCGGGCCAGCGAGTAGCCGAAGTCCCCGTCGCCGACGACCGCGTCGAGGTCGCCGAAGTACTTCTCGTTGGCGACGGCGGTCTGCGCGATGGTGCGTACCGTGAACTCGACCGCCGGCAGCGGGTTGTCGGTCATGCCGGATCCCTTTCCCCCAGGACTGCGGCAAGATCGGTCAGCGTCACATAGGGCCCGGGGGTGGCCGGGCTGTGGTTGGCCAGGACCGTGACGGGGTCGGCGCCGGGATCGCCGAGGGAGTCCACGACGAACGCCGCGCCGGTGAAGTCCTCGCCGGCGGTGTAGCCGTTGACCGTGACGACGCAGGCGATCCCGGCCGCGACCGCCGCGGCCAGGCCGTTGTGGGAGTCCTCGATGACGACGGCCCGCTGCGGGGCCAGCCCGAGCCGGTCGAGTGCCAGCAGGTAGATGTCGGGGGCCGGCTTCTTGCGCGGCACGATGTCTCCGGCCAGGACGGTGAAGTCGCGGGCCCGCTCGGGGCCGACGGCGTGTTCCAGCACGGCCCGCACGGACGCCTCGGCCGACGTCGACGCCACGGCCAGCGGCCAGCCGGCGGCGTGCGCCTGCTCGACGATCCGGGCGATGCCGGGCCGGGCGGGCAGGTCACCGGCGGCGACCATGGCGGTGTAGATCGCGGTCTTGCGCCGGTGCCAGGCGGCGACGGCCTCGGCCTGGCCGGCCGGATCCTCGGGCAGGCCGGCCGCGGCGACGAACTCGGGCGTCAGCAGGCTGCTCATGCGTTCCTTGCCGCCGCCGATGGCGAGCTTGCGGCCGTACTCCTGCTCGTCCCAGCGCACCGGCAGGCCGAACTCGGCGAACGTCTGGTTGAACGCGGGCAGGTGGCCGTGGCGTTCGGTGTCGGCCAGCACACCGTCGCAGTCGAAGATCAGCGCTGTCACCATGCGCGCCCAGCGCTGCCGAAGCGGTCGATGTAGCCGGCCGCCATGGCGGTGACGTCCGCCGCGACGTGTTTGAACAGCGACGGCGGGTCCCACTTGTCGTTCTCCTCGGCCTGGCGCAGGAAGGCCAGGTTCGAGGTCATGTAGGTGACCTTGAGGGCGGTGGAGACGTTCACCTTCGCGCAGCCGCGCGAGATCAGGTCGGTGAACTGCTCGTCGGTCAGCCCGGTGCCGCCGTGCAGCGCGATCGGCACCCCGGTCGCGGCGACGATGTCGCTGACCCGCTGCCCGTCCAGGTGCGGGGTGGCCGAGTACACGCCGTGCGCGTTGCCGATCGACGGGGCGAACACGTCGACGCCGGAGGTCTCGACGAACCGGACCGAGGTCTCCAGCGACTGCCGCCGGGAGTCCTCGTCGGAGCCGACGTCGTCCTCGACGCCCTTGATCGCCTCGATCTCCCCTTCGACGTGGGCCCCGTGCGCGCGGGCCTCGGCGACCACCTCGATGGTCTGGCGCAGGTTCTCCTCGACCGGCAGGAGCGAAGCGTCGAACAGCACCGAGTTCCAGCCCTTGGCGAGGCACTCGGTGATCACCGCCCGGTCCGGGCAGTGGTCGAGATGCAGGCTGACCGGGACCTCGATGCCGGCGGTCATCGCCTTCCACATGGCGATCAGCACGTCGGCCCGGATGGAGCGCACCGTCTTCACCGAGGTCTGCACGATGACGGGCGAGCGCCGTTCGACCGCGGCGGCCAGCACGCTCTCCAGCGTCAGGTCGTTGACGATGTTGATCGCGGCGACGCCGTATCGCTCGGCCATCGCCCGGTCGACGATCTCCTTGAGCGGCACCACACCCATGTCACGAACGTTACTTACGTCGCAGCCCGCCCGCTGGCGCTGCCGAGAATCCGCACCCGCGTCAGGCAGGCGGCGCCGTCGACCCGCGGATCACCAATGCGGTGGGCAGCAGCACCGGGCCGGCCGGAGGTCCCTGCTGGAACAGCAGGTGGACGGCCTGGGCGCCTTTTTCGTCGTGCGGCTGCCGCACGGTGGTCAGGGGCGGCCGCGCCGTGGCGGCGTCGGGCATGTCGTCGAAGCCGACCACGGACAGGTCGCCGGGGACCGCGATGCCTCGCGCGACCGCGGCCGAGATCGCGCCGAGGGCGAGCCGGTCCCCCATCGCGAGGATGGCCGTGGGCGGCCACGGCAGGTCGAGCAGCGCGGCGGCCGCGGCGGCACCGTGGCGTTCCTCGACCCCGGCGGCCGCGACGACGACGGCGGAGCCGCCGCCCTCGAGTGCGGACGCGATGCCGTCGCGGTATCCGGCCAGGCGGGCCCGGTTGGCGACGTAGTCGGTCGGGGCGGCCAGGCCCGCCGGGGCGATCCCGGGCGCGGACCCTCGGGCCAGCGGGAAGCTGATGACGCCGAAGTGCCGGTGGCCGAGCGCGGCAAGGTGGGCGGCCGCGGAACGGGCGGCAGCCCGGTCGTCGATGCCCACGTACGGCCGGCCTTCGGCGACCGGGGCGTCCAGGCCGATCACGGGCAGCCCGCGGGCGCGCAGCAGCTCGGTGCGCTCGGGTTCGAGCGGGTCGCAGAACGCGACGAACCCGTCGACCAGTGCCGAGGAGACGACGTCGGGCCGGCCGGGTTCGGTTCGCGGCACCAGCACCAGCGATGAGCCGTGCTCGCCGCAGGCGCGGGCGACTCCCGCCATGGTCAGCCGGGCGGTGGCGTCCTCGAACAGGTATTGCAGCGGTTCGTGGACGATGAAGCCGACGGCGCCGGTCCGCCCGCGGCGGAAGGTGTTGGCGAGCGGGTCGGGTCCGGGATATCCGGCTTCGCGCGCGGCGGCGAGGATCCTGTCGCGCAGCTCGGGCCGCAGCTGGTCGGGCCGGTTGAACGCGTTGCTGATGGTGGCCTGGCTGACGCCGAGGGCACGGGCCAGGTCGGTCATCCGGGGCCGCGGAGCTGTACCCATGTGATCACTCTCTGAGCTGCCGGTGTCTTCTTATACGTATAACTGAGCTTGTCCGCGCGTTCTGATACGTATAAGTTTACCCCGTGGCCCTCGCCTCGAGCACCACCGCCCGCAAGATCCGCCTCGCCGACTGGTCCCGGCCGGCGGCGGCGTTCGCGGTCAACGGCGTGCTCTACGGCAGCCTGCTGACGCGCTACCCCGAGATCGCGGACCGGGTGGGGGCCGGCGAGAGCGAGTTCGGCGCCGCGCTGTTCGCGGCAGCCATGGGCGGCCTGCTCGGCTCGCTCGTCGCACCGGCGCTGACCTGGGCCGTCCGGGGGTCGGGCGCGACGCTGGTCGCCGGTGCGGGATACGCCCTGTTCGCCGTCGCCGTCGTCTGGGCGCCCGACCTGTACCTGCTCGCGGCCGCGCTGCTGCTGGCCAACCTGTTCGACGGCGCGCACGACGTGACGATGAACGCCGCCGCGGTCAAGGTCCAGCAGGTCGCAGGCAGCCCGCTCATGGGCCGGATGCACGCCACCTGGTCGCTGTCGCTGACGGGGGCGGGGCTGCTCGGCGCGGCCGCGGTGGGTCTGGGCGTCCCGGTCCTGGTCCACCTCGGCGTGGTGGCGGGCGTCGTGCTCGCGGTGCAGTTCGCAGCCACCTGGTGGCGGCCACGCCCCGACGTCGCCACCACCCTGCCGTCCACGCCGACCTCGCAGCGGCCGGACGTGCCGGCGCAGCGCGGCCGGGCGGTCCGGCTGCGGCACGTGCTGCCGGTGCTGGCCGTGGCGGCGCTGGCGGCCAGCTATGTGGAGAGTCCCGGGCAGGAGTGGACGGGGTTGCTGCTCAGCCGGGGGCTGGACGCCGCACCGCAGCTGGCCGCGGTCGCACCGGTGCTGTTCGCCGCCGGGCTGGTGCTGTCCCGCCTGGTCCTCGACCCCGCCCAGCGGCGGTGGGGTGCGCGGGCGGTCGCCGCCGGCAGCGGCGTGACGATGGTCCTGGCGGTGCTCACCGGGTTCGCCGTCACCGTGGCCGAAGGACCGGCCGGCGCGGCGCTGGTCGCGATCGCCGCGGCCGGGATCGGAGCCGGACCGGTGTTCCCGCTGCTGTTCGGGGCCGGCGACCAGCTGTCGGTGCGGCACGGCATCCCCGCCGCGCGTACGGCGTCGATGGTCTCGGCCCTGTCGCGGGTCGGCGCGATCTCCGCGCCGGTCGTGGTGGGTCCGCTCACCGAGGCGTTCGGGATGGCGATGGTGTTCGCCGTCATGGCCGCAGGAGCGCTGCTGGTGCTCCTGGCGCTGCCGCGCGCGGTCCGGTGAGCACCGAAACCGACAAGGGAGGTCCACGATGGAGTACACCCGCTTGGGCGGCACGGGCCTGGTGGTGTCCCGGCTCGGCCTCGGCTGCATGGGTTTCGGCGAGCCGGACCGGGGCGCGTGTGCCGGCGGTGTCATAGGACGCCGTCGGCACGCGCGGTGGACGGACGAGCATGGCGCGCTCAGCCCGGACGGCGCGCGGCCGGCGGTGACCATCGCTACCGTGCCGTACGACCAACCAGGTCAACGCCGACCACCGCCGAGGCGCTTGCGCAGTGGGCGCCGCGCAGCATCGGCGACGTTCGCGGCGGCTTGCTCGGCCTTCGGCGGGTGGCCGCCCGGCAACCGCCGCGGCCACCACAACACGAAGAAGTCGACGAACCTGGCCAAGCTCAGCCGCTGCTCCAGCACGGCCCGCGGCCGACGTGGCCCGTCGACCTCCTCGACCGGACGAGCCGATTCGCCGTACACGTACGAGAAGAACAACAGAAGGATAAACGCGGCCAGGGCGATGAGGTGGGTCTTGGTGAAAGGGCTGTGCCTGGTGTAACCCGCCATCTCGTGGACGTTCACGGCCAGGGCGATCAGGGCGAGTCGGCCGAGATACACGCTGACCACATAGGCGGGCCTGGCCCGCATGGCTGCCACGGGATCGCTGTTCAGCATGGCCGACAGGTTAGAGCGCCGCGTCCATCCCCACCGTCCCCGAACCCCCGCCGCTGCGGCTACTCGGCGAGCAGCGCGGTCAGGCGCCCGGCGAACAGCTGCGCCTCGATGTCGCTCACCTCGATGCCCAGCTCGTGGACCAGCGTCCGCTGGGTGCACACCACCCTGTCCTGTTCCCTGACCTCGGCCTCGGGAATCACCGCGAGCTCGCCGTCGACCACGGCCAGGACGGGGTCGGTGTCCCGGGACCGCGCCAGCACCCGCACATCGTTCGCCGTCACCGTCGTCATGTGCTCACGGTACCGACGGCAGGTCACCGACCAGGGCGGAATGGCCACGATCCGGCGCTGCCGACCGGTTCGGGCGCCACCATCGGAAAGACGACGCTCCCGGCCTATGGCCCGGCCACCCGATGCCCGCCACAGTGTATGGATGTTCCGGTTGCTTCGCCGCATCGGCCAGTACGCGTTCTGCCTCATGTTCGTCGGCATCGGGCTCGTCGCGCTCGTCGTGTTCGACCGCGACGACGAGCGATGGTGGGTGAGCCCCGCGTTCGTGGGCGTGGGCGTGGTCCTGATGGTGGTGTTCTTCCTGTTCAACCGCTGGAGCGACCGGCGCGACGCCATCCTCCGGCACGGGGTCGACGGCCGCGGCCTAGTGACCGAGGTCAAGCCCACGGCCCAGTGGGACAGCAACGACGTGCGCTACTTCCGCCTGACCATGACCGTCGAGGTGCCGGGCCGCGCACCGTACCCGGCGACCGCCCGCCAGCCGTACCACCGGACGCGCTGGGACCGCATCCGTCCGGGCATCGTGGTGCCCGTGCGGGTCCATCCCCGCGATCCCAGCCGCGTCATGGTGGCGACCGACATGCTCAACAACCCGAGTCTGCGACGCGAGCCGAGCTGAACCGTCACAGGCAGTTGGGGAACCTCGCGCCGACGAGGTTGCAGTTCGTGCCCGGCACCCGGGTGCCGAACTGGTTGAAGAACCGCAGGTTCCACGTCGTGCCGGTGTCGCGCAGCACGCCGTAGCCGAACCGGTCCACCGTGATCAGCTCGCCGATGGCGACACCGTCCAGGAGCTTGCCGATCAGGGCGCTGTCCTGCCACGTCTTCGGGTCCAGCTCGGTGCCCGACGCGCCGACCGTCACCACCGGCGGGCGGTGGAACTGTGTGCTCGTCTCGAAGGTCAGCATCTGGTACAGGTGGATGTGGCCCGCCAGGACCAGGTCGATCCGCCGGTCGAGGATGCCGAGGCCGGTCGCCGCGACGGCGTCGGACAGGATCTCGTCGATCCATACCGGGTTGCCCGCCGCGGTCTCGCCGCGCACCGCCCAGATCGGCGTGTGGCTGAGCAGGAAGTTGTCGCCGTCCCGCACGAGGCTGTTGTTCACCTCGTTGAACTGCGCGGTGTACCGGGCAGGCCGCTGAGCCAGGGCGCAGGACGGCGGGTTCGCCTCGTCGGAGGCGCAGGAGGTGTCCATGAGCAGCAGCCCCAGGGTGCCCGCGTCGATGCGTACCGGCCGGCTGAAGTCCTCCGGGTTCGGCGCGCCGCACGCCGTCAGGCTCGGCGTGGGGGCCAGGTAGCGGAACCAGACCTCGCCCGAGCGGCCGCAGGTCTCGTGGTTGCCGCGCACGAACACGAACGGCGCCTGCTCCAGCAACCGCGCCGCCGGCTGGAAGAAGTCGGCGACGAGGCAGCCCCAGGTGTGCATGCTCGGGCTGGTCCCCGGTCCGCCGCAGAACGGCGACGGCGTCGGGCCGGGCCGGGACCGGTAGATGTAGTCGCCCAGGTGCACGACGAGGTTCGGCGGTGCCGGCTCGTTCGCGGCGTTGGTCGCGACACGCTGGAACGGCCAGCCCTGCGGCGTGCAGGCCTGCGGTGTGCCGGTCGCCGGGATGCGGCATCCGGTGTCGCCGATCAGGGCGATGTTCGCCGGTCGGCTGGTCGTCGAGCCGGGCTGGGTCCAGTTCGGCAGCGGCACGGCGCCGTTCGCGTTCGGCCGTAGCGGCACAGGACTGGTCGCCGCGTCGATGCGGGCTGCGGTGGCGGTGGCGGCGACCCGTCGGGTGCAGACGGTGGCGGTGGTCGGGTAGAGGGCGACGGTGCTTTCGAGGACCATCTGGTGCCGTACCGCCTGGGCGCCGGTCGTGACGACCAGGATCGGGCAGGTGGTCGCGGGGGTGGCGACCCGGACCTGGGCGCCGCCCGGGATCAGCTGGGTCCACGCCCAGGCCTCCTGCGTCGGCGTCCCCGGAGGCGGCGGGGTGGGTGGCGGGGTCGGGCCGTAGCCGCCGCCGTCCCCGCGTCCGCCACCGTCGTGTGCCGGTGACACCGTCGCCGAGGTGAGAACCGCCGCGACCAGCAGCCCGGCGATGAGCCCCCACCGCGCGACATGCCGAGGTTTCTTCACGCCGTCCCCCTTAAGCACATGTTCGACGTTCGAACTGTTCCGCACCATTCGCACCTTATCGTCACTTTTGGGTGCTATTCGAGGTTTGGCCATTCCCACGGCAGTCTCCCGCAGTCCAGCACTTGCTGGTCCGCGTGCCGGAATGCCCCATATGGACAGTGGGGGGGAGGTGGTTGAGCCTCGCGACCCTCGTTCTCCTCGACTCGCCGGCCCTTGCCGGGATCGCCGCCGGCTACGCCCTGGGCGGCCGGCTCACCCACCTGACCGCCGTCCCGCCACGTGCGCTGTGGCTGCTGTGGGTGGCAGTCGGCGTGCAGGCGGCGCAGTACTTCCTGCCCGCCGTGCGGAGATCCGTCGAGCAGGACGCCGGTATCCCCATGCTCGCGGTGACGTTCGGGACCGGCATTCTCTGGCTGACGCTCAATGTCCGGTGGTCGCGACCGGCGCTGAGCGCGGCGATCCTGGTGATCGCGCTCGGCGCCGGGCTGAACGCCGCCGTCGTGCTGCTCAACGGACGCATGCCGTACTCGGTCGAGGCTGCCCGCATCGCCGGCCTGCCACCCGGCACCGTCACCCCCAAGAACCAGCCCGCCGACGGGAACACCCGCCTGGCGGCCCTGGGCGACGTGATCCCGCTCCGGCCGATCCGGAGGGTCCTCAGCCCCGGCGACATCCTCATCATGCTCGGCGGGGCGGCAGTCATCGCCGTGGCCATGCGCAGGCCGGGATCAGCCGCGCGCCCAGCCCGTGCGACCGACCGGTCTTCATCAGGCGCTTCACGCGATCACTTGCCCGTCTGTTAACAATGTTGCAGGATTACGTCTCGATCACCCTCGATGCCCGGTGGCCGACGGCGCTGTCGGCGTGTGTGGCAGACGGCTCTGGAGGTCGCGTGCTGCTCGTCTACTCCGGCCGTCACAAGGCGGCGTCCAGCTGGTCGCGAGCCATCCTGCGGGAGGCCTGCGGCCTGCTCGGCCTGAACATGTTCACCGTCATCGCGCCCGAGCAGTGGGCCCCCTACGGATCGCTGGCCGAACTCGTCCGGCAGGAACGGGTCGACCTGCTGTCACTGACCAACATCGCGCAGCGCGACTACGAGACCCTGCCGGAGCGGCGCACCGTCAACGTCATCCGCGACCCGCGCGACATCGTGGTGTCGGGCTACTTCAGCCACCGCAACACCCACGGCGTACACGCGCTCGGGGTGACCTGGCACGAGCTCATCGACCACCGCAAGCGGCTGCTGGACCTGGACGTCCCGGACGGCCTGCTGGAGGAGATCGAGTTCAGCGGGTACTTCCTCGACCACATGGACACCTGGGACTACCACCAGCCCGAGGTGCTGGAGCTGCGGATGGAGGACCAGATCAGCGAGCAGGTGGCGACCTGGACGCAGATCTTCGACCACTACCGGCTGCTGGTGCCGCCGCGAGCGGTCGGCGAGCTGGTCCGCACCGCCGCCGTCCGGTGGCGGCTGGGTGTGCTGCGGGCCGAGCCGGGCAGGGCCAGGCTGCGCCGCGCGCTGCCCGCGTTCACCCTGGACCGGCTGCCGCGCTCGTTCCCACAGCTGGCGGTGGAGCACTACACGTTCACCCGGCTGTCGGACTCGGAGCGCAGGCCGGGTGAGGTCGACGAGATGAACCACTACCGCAAGGGCGTGCCCGGCGACTGGCGCAACCACTTCGACGAGCGCCACCGCAAGGCCTTCCGGGCCCGGTACGGCGACCTCGCCGAACGGCTGGGCTACCCCGCCGCCTAGCGCTTGCGGCCGGCGGCGGAGTTCGCCACCCTGTCCGAGTGCGCGCCCGGCTGCTGTGGAGGATCCTCGTCGTGCCGAGGTTCCTGCTCGCCGTCGGCGTCATCGTCTGGGCTGTCGTCAACTACCCGGCCCTGAAGGGCCAGGCTTGCAGATCTCTCTTCCTCGCTGGCTGCGAGATGAGGCCGCGTGCGGGCGATTGACTGGCGCCCCAGTCCTCGACACCACGTTGGGCGATGTTGAGGGCTGCATTGTGATCGGCGTGGGCAACGACCCCGCACGATCGACAGGTGAACGTTTCCTGGTCGGGACGGTTGCGCTTGTCGCGGTGCCCGCACTGGTTGCAGGTCTGGGAGGTGTAGCGCGGGTCGACCTGGACCAGCGGTACACCAGCTCGGCGTGCCTTGTAGGTCAGGAACGCCCCGAGTTGGTGGAACGACCATGAGCTGAGTGTGACCCGTTGGGGCTTTCGGAGCCGGACCCGGTCGCGGATGCCCGTCAGCTTCTCGACGGCGATACCGCGCCCGGTGCGTGCAGCCTCGGTCACGATGGTCTTGGCGATGCGGTGGTTGACGTTCGCGGAGTGGCGCGCTTCCTTCTTGCGGCGTCGGGCCAGTAGTCGCCTGGCCGACTTGGTGGCTTTGCGTTGCAGTCGGGCCCGCAGCCGTAGTTGGCGGCGGCGGTAGCCGTTAAGCCGGGTCCCGGTGTGGCGGTTGCCGTCGGAGTCGTAGGCGATGTTGGCGATGCCCATGTCCACGCCGAGAAAGCCATCGGGTTCGTACGTCGGTAGCTCGGCCACCTCGACGCCGGCGTAGAGGAACCACATGCCGTCGCGGTGGACCAGATCGCACTCCCCGACCGGCACGGTCGCGACGGCCTTGAGCTGATCTGGCGACCCGGTGATTCCCACGCCCTTGAGGCGGCCGTCGACGGTCCAGATCGACACGGTTCGGACATCATGCTGCCACGACAGCATCCGGGCGTCGTAGGGCTGTGCGGCATCCCAGCGGAAGCAGACCGGGCTGGTTTCGGCGGTGCGGCGGCGTTTCGACCCCGGTTTGCCGAGGTTCCCGGCGCGGATGTTCGCTTTCAACGTCTTGTAGGAGTCGCTGACCTTCTTGATGACGTGCTGGGCGGCTTGCGCGCAGAGCCGGTGGTCGTCCTTGATCGCCTGGTAGGTGTGTTTGCGCAGGTCGTAGTTGCGGTAGACGCCGGTACGCCGGGCCACGACGGCCACCTGCGACGCTGCGGTGTTGCACGCACGCAGTGTCGCCTCCAGGGCCGACGCCTGCTGCGGCGTGGGCTGGAGTTTGACCTGCACTACCAGCTTCACCGACCGACGGTAGCATTTGGACTGGGTCACCGCGATGGATGCCCGATCCCGACGTACGATGCGGCCGTAGCGTCGTCCATAACCTGCACGCGCATTTGGTCTTCACCACGGAGTACCGACGTGGGGCGCTCACCCACCCGATCCTCACCCGCTGCGAAGAGATCATGCGCGCGGTGTGCGCCGAGTTCGGCGCCGAGCTACGTGAGTTCAACGGCGAAACCGACCACGTCCACCTGCTCGTGCACTACCCACCCGCCGTGCCGATCTCGAAACTGGTCAACAGCCTCAAAGGCGTCTCAGCCCGCTACCTGCGACAGGAGTTCCGTGTCCACCTGTCCCGCTACCTGTGGGGCGGGCACCTCTGGTCGCCGTCGTACTTCGCCGGATCCTGTGGCGGAGCACCACTGGCCGTCGTCAAGGAGTACATCGAGAACCAGAAACGCCCGGCTGGGTGACGGCTTTCCTCCCGGCCCTGAAGGGCCGGCGTTCCAGCCTTAATCACTGCTGAAGGTCCTGCTGACGCCTCGGCGGCGCACGCCTCGACCGGTGCGGCTGACGCCCAGCTGCGACGACCCGGTCTCCGAGGCCCTCGCCGATGCCCGCCCTCTCCCCCGGCACCCGCAGGACGACGCCGGACTCGGTGTCGAAGACCTGCGCTGGATCGTCAGCGTCGCCGAGGTGGAGTCCGTCGACGAGCCCGAGTGGAACACGGTCGTCGGTCTGGACGACACGGTGTCGTCGTACGCCGACGGGCTCGCAGACGAGCTGGCCGACCAGCCCGGCATCGACGCGGCACACCACGTGGACCGCGAGGCCGTGCTGGTGCGCAGCGTGCTGTCGCTGCCGGACGTGCACGCCGCGGCGATCCGTGCGCTGCTGGCGATCAACCGCAGTCCGCGCACACCCCGGGACCGGCGGCTGCCACCGGCGGCGATGAACGCCCTGGCCGACGGCGTTGCCGCGATCCTGGCCGGCCGCGGGTTCACCGGGCGGCTCGGCGGTCCCGACGCGCACGGCACGCTGTTCTACCGGGTCCTGCCCGCCGATCGTCTCGCCCAGACGGTGGAGCTGCGCGACGGCTTCGATGCCGGCGAGCACGGCGAAGGCACCCTCATCGTCACCGTCGGCGTCGTGGAGATCGGCACGGCGGACCCCGCCGAAGCGGTCTCGTCGGGTGCGGGCCTTCGCGATGTCCTGTCACGCGAACGTGTCCTGTCGGTGTCCTACGATGCGGTGCCCGCGACCGTGGACGGTGTCGCGAACGTCCTCACCGGCCGGGCGTTCGCCATGCTGGAGTCCACCCGGACCCGGTCCGGCGTCGTCGACCGCTGGGTCGGCGGCCTGCCGTGGTCGGTGCCCGACCGGCTGTTCTGGGAGGCGGCCGACGTCGCCGCCCGCTGGGGTTTTCGCGGCCACGCCCGGGACCTGCTCAAACACGGGCCGCGAAGGTCGCCGCAGGCCCGTGCGGTGGCCGCGAGACACGGGCTGGACGGCTGACGGCGCGGGCCGGTCCGTCACGGATTACCTGTTCCGCGAGGTGATCGGTGCTCCGAAGCAGGACAATGCGACTGGACCGGCTTGCACGACGGCGTGTGTCCATCGGTCCGGCGGAGGGAGTCGATCACCGAGGGCTGAGGAGGATCAGTCATGATCGGAATGCGTGTGTCGGGGGCCCTGCTCGCCGTCGGATTGGCGGCCGGGGCCGTCGGCTGGACGACCACGGCGCAACGTCCTGCGGACCGGGTGCCGGTCGCCGCCGTGCAGCGGGAGGAACCACCACAGGAGACCGTGACGGTACTGGTCGAGCAGCCGCTTGCGAACGTGCCGGGCAAGACGTTCACCTCGGCGATCGTGGACTTCCCGCCCGGCTCGCGCGCGGTCCCGCACCGCCACGGCCAGGCGTTCGTGTACGCGTACGTCCTGAGCGGCGCGGTGCGCAGCCAGCTTGAAGGCCAGCCGGTGCAGACGTACAGCGCGGGCCAGAACTGGGTCGAGCCGCCAGGCGCCCACCACGTGCTCACCGAGAACACCAGCGCCACCGAACCGGCGAAACTGCTGGTCGTGTTCATCTCCGACACCGGCGACCCGATCCGGGTCCCGGACTGATCCGCGGCCGGCCGTGAAGCGCGTCGGATCCTGATCACGGCGCGACCCTCCTGACGTAGTGCGCCGACCGGGTGGATGGCAGTATCCGCCTGACGCACGCAGGCGGACCCGCCCTCGACCCCGGCACAGAACCAGGAGCACCCGCGTGGACCTCGACGCGATGATCGACGACCTGAGGACCCTCGTCGAGGTGGAGTCCCCCTCGCGCGACCACGAGGCCCTGACCGCCTCGGCCAAGACGCTCGTCGCCGTGATCGAGCACCGGCTCGGCGGCCGGGCCATGCTCGTCGACAGCGAAGCGGGCCCGCACGTGCACTGGAGCGGCGGCGGCGAGCCGCGGGTGCTGATCCTCGGCCACCACGACACCGTGTTCCCGATCGGCACGCTGCGGCGGCGTCCGTTCCAGGTCCGCGACGGTCGCGCCACCGGGCCCGGGGTCTTCGACATGCTCGGCGGCCTGGTGCAGGCCATCCACGGCATCGCGGCGCTGCCCGACCGGACCGGGGTGGAGATCCTGGTGAGCGCCGACGAGGAGGTCGGCTCCGGCAGCTCCCGGGCGCTCATCGAGCAGCGGGCGCTGGCCTGCGGCGCGGTGCTGGTCCTCGAAGGCGCGGCCGACGGCGGCGGCCTCAAGACCGGCCGCAAGGGCTGCGGCACGTTCCGGGTCACGGTCACCGGCCGGGCCGCGCACGCGGGCCTGGAACCCGAGTCGGGCGTCAACGCCCTGGTCGAGGCCGCCCACCAGGTGCTCGCGATCGCCGCGATCGGCCGGCCGGACCTCGGCACGACCGTCACCCCGACCGTCGCCTCGGCGGGCACCACCGACAACGTCGTGCCCGCCGAGGCGAGGATCGTCGTCGACGTGCGGGTCGAGACACCGGCCGAGGCCGACCGGGTCACGGCCGCGTTCGCGGCCCTCACCCCGCGGCTGCCCGGCGCGACGGTCACCGTCGCCGGGGGCGTCGACCGGCCGCCGATGCCCGAGTCGGCGTCGGCAGAGCTGTTCGCGCTGGCCCAGCGGCTGATGCCGGGCGTGGCGGGCCGATCCGTCGGCGGGGGCAGCGACGGCAACTTCACGGCCGCGCTGGGTGTGCCGACCCTCGACGGGCTCGGCGCGGTCGGCGGCGGCGCGCACGCCGATCATGAGTACCTGCTGATCGACGCGATGCCGCAGCGGGCGAACCTGGTCACCGGGCTGATCGCGGCGATCCGCACGTCGTAGCGCCCGAGCGGTCAGGTCACTGGACGTTGCGGACGGTGCCGCCGTCCACGCGCAGGGTCGCGCCGCTGATGTACGCGGCCAGCGGGCTGGCCAGGTATGCCACGGCGGAGGCGATCTCCTCGGGCCGGCCGAAGCGGCCCGTGTCGTTGGGCACCCAGGCCTGCGCCGCCGCCTGCTCGATCTCGGCCGGGTCGCCGGTCCAGCCCCTGCCCGGCGCGACCTTCAGCATCAGGTCGCGTACACCGTCGACCATGATCGCGCCGGGGGCGACGGTGTTGGAGGTGACGCCGCTGCCGGACAGCTCGCGGGCCAGCGACACCGCCAGGTTGTGCCGTGCGGCGAGGGTCGCCGTGTAGTGGGGCTGGTCGGCGGTGGGCTGCACGGCCAGGCCGCCGCCGATCTGGATCACCCGTCCCCAGCCGCGCTCGCGCATCGCGGGGACGAGCCGCTGGATCATCCGCACCCCGGAGATGACGTTGACGTCGTACAGGCGCGCCCAGTCGGCCGGGGTGGCCTGGCTCCAGCTGATGTGGTCGTACATGCCGGCGTTGTTGACCAGGATGTCGACCGGGCCGCCGGACAGCGCGGCCGCGGCCACGGCATCGGCTCCGGCGTCGTCGGCCAGGTCGCCGACCGCGATGTCGGCCCGGCCGCCCTCGGCCTCGATGAGGTCGGCGACCTTGCGGGCCCGCGCCTCGTCGCGGCCGTGCACGACCACGGCGGCCCCTTCGGCGGCCAGCCCCCGGGCGATCGCCTCGCCCAGGCCGGAGTTGCCGCCGGTGACCAGTGCCCGCTTGCCTGCCAGTCGCAGATCCATGATCCACCTCTTTCAGTTGCTCGGATCAGGTATGTCTACGACTGTAGACCCGCACGCCCGGGGATGTCTACACTGGTAGACATGAGTGTGACCAACCAGCCGCGCCGCCGCGACGCCGCAGCCACCCGTGAGGCGATCCTCAGCTCCGCGATCGAGGCCTTCACCCGCGCCGGCTACGACGGGGCCGGCGTACGCGAGGTCGCGGCCGCCGCGGGAGTCACCGCCATGCTGGTCAACCGCTACTTCGGCTCCAAGGAGCAGCTGTTCGCCGAAGCCGTCGACAGGTCGTTCACCGCACCCACCGTGGTCGGCGCAGACCCGGCCGAGCTGCCCGCACAGCTCGCCGCCGCGCTGGTCGCCCGCACCGATCCCGCCGCCGGGCAGCTCAGCCCGTTCCTGCTCATGCTGCGCTCGGCCAACAACCCGCGGGCCGCCGAGATCATGCGCGAGGCGATCGGCAGGCACGTCGGCTCGCGGCTGACCGGCCTGCTCACCGGCCCGGACTCCGGCGAACGCGCGGAACTGGTGCTGTCCGTGATCGCGGGCGTCTGGCTGATGCGCAGCATCCTCGCCACCCCGGCGCTGACCGGCGCGGACCCCGGGCAGCTCGACGAACAGCTGACAGCCGTCCTGCAGGTGCTGTGCCGGCCGGACCCGGCGTGAGCGGCGGCTACCAGCCCTCGATGGCCCGGTCCTCCGCGAGCTCCCGCAACCCGTCGGCGATCTCGTTGAGGTAACCGGACAGCACGTCGTTGTCCAGGGGACAGTCCCGCCAGTGCGCCTGAGCCTGGTCGAGCAGGGCCAGCAGCTTGGCGTTGCTCAGGCTCAGGCGGTCGTCGTGCAGGCTGCCGCGAACGCCGGCCCATTCCCAGTCGACCTCGCCGTCGTAGCGCTCACCTTCGCAGATGGCGCGTTGCAGCCCGTAGGCGACGTCGATGTAGGCCTGCCAAGCGGCCTGCTGACGTGTCGTGGTGTTCACGGCCCCGACTCCCCCATGGCTTCTCGGTACGAAGCGTTCCCTCCGACGGTACGCGGTCGCGGCCGCCCCGCCACTGCGCTCGGACGAGGCGAACGCCACCGGGGCGATATTGCGCCGGGAATCCCGCGTCCGGAGCACGGCGGCCGCGGATGTTAGCGGACCGTAAGCGAAAACGTTCACGATCGGCTAACGCGGCCTGCGGATACTTGCTCGGGGCGGTCCGGCGAGGGAGGTCGTGTGCGCGTACTGGTGGTCGACGACGAGGAACTGATGGCCGCGGCCATCGCCGAGGGTCTGCGGCAGGAGTCCTTCGCCGTGGACGTGGCCCACGACGGTGCGCGGGTGCCGGCCGAACTCGCCGACGGCGGACACGACGTGCTGATCCTGGGCCTGCCCCGGGCGCAAGGCGACGAGGTCTGCCGCCGGGTCGTCGCGGCCGGGACCGGCGTACGGGTGCTGATGCTCACCGTCTTCGTCGCCGAGACCGACCGGCTCGCCGCGCTCGCCGCGGGCGCCGACGACTGCCTGGGCAAGCCGTTCGTGTTCGCGGAGCTGGTGGCCCGGGTGCGGGCGCTGGGGCCGCGGCTGGTCGGGACGGGTGCCACGACGGGCCACGGGTCGCCGTGAAGGCCTCCTGGCACGGCAGCCTGCGGGTGCGCCATACCCTCATGTTCGGGCTGATGTTCCTGCTGGCGGGCAGCGTGGTGCTCGGCGGCGTGATGATCCTGGTCCAGAACAGCATGGACTACAGCCTCGCGGTGGTCTTCGCCCGCAAGATGGAGAAGTACAGCCCCGCCGACAACGTGTGGGTGTCCGACGCGATCGCCACCGACGAGGTCTCCCGGCAGATCATCATGGACTCGATGCGCGAAAACCTCCTGTTCAAGGGCGGGTTGACGCTGCTGGGGGCCAGTCTGGCAGCGACGGCCGGGGCCTGGTGGCTGTCGGGGCGGCTGCTACGCCCCCTCAACACGATCACCGAGACGGCGCACCGGATCGCCGGGCGCACCCTGCACAAGCGGATCGAATTGGACGGTCCGCACAGCGAGGTGAAGAGCCTGGCCGACTCGTTCGACAGCATGCTCGACCGGCTCGACGAGGCGTTCGCGGGGCAGGGCCGGTTCATCGCCAACGCCGCCCACGAGCTGAAGACCCCGATCGCGCTCAGCCGCACCCTGCTCGACGTGGCGATGGCCCGCCCGGACAGCACACCCCAGCTGCAGCGGCTCGGCGAGAACCTGCTCGCGGTCAACCTGCGCCACGAACGGCTGATCGACTCGCTGCTCACCCTGGCCCGGGCCGAGGACGCGGTCACCGACCGGCGGCCGGTCGACCTGGCGCAGCTGGCGGAGTACGCCCTCGACGTCACCGCGAAGGCGGCCGCGGACCAGCAGGTGCAGGTGCGGGCGCAGCTCGCGGCGGCGACGGTGGTCGGCGACCCGCTCCTGCTGGAGCAGCTGATCCGCAACCTGGTCGACAACGCGGTGCGCTACAACCACCGGCACGGCTTCGTATGGGTGCAGACGCTGGAAGAGGTCCGCCAGGCCGAGATCATCGTCACCAACACCGGCGCGCTGATCTCCCCGCACGAGGTGCCGGCGCTGTTCGAGCCGTTCCGCCGGCTCACCGACCGGGTCGGTTCGGCCAGGGGCAGCGGCCTGGGCCTGTCCATCGTGCGCGCGGTCGCCCAGGCGCACGGCGGCGACGCGCTGGCCATCCCCCGCCCCGACGGGGGCCTGTCCGTGCGGGTGATCCTCCCCCGCGGTGACGCCGCACGGGCCTGAGCCCCGGCCGCCGATCCACGTAGGATCATGTTAACGGAATGTGTACATTATCGTTAACACCCGGATAACAACCCTTTTGGTGGACTGTGTACCGCTACGCCGGCGAACCCCCTCCGGCGTCGAGTAACCCAGCACCAAAGGAGAAGTGAATGCCGATCGACGGCAGAAGTGCGAGCCGCCGTTCAGGGCGTGGCATCCGGTACGCGGCACTGGCTGCGTGCGGGCCGTTGCTGGTGGCGATGTTGGCGGCGTGCGGGTCCGGCGACCCCGAGACCACCGCCGAGGCCGACTCCGCCGCGAACTCCGGCTCTGAAGGCCTGTGGGACGCCTACGACAGGCAGAAGCAGAACCTCGCCAAGTGCCTGAACGAGAAGGGCCTGCAGGTCACCTACCTCGGTCACGACACGTTGGCGGACTTCTCGGGCATCCCCGACGGCGACCCGACCGCCGAGATGATCGAGTGCTACGAGAAGTGGCCCGCGCTGGACGCCCCGGTGCTGGAGGCGCCCGAGAAGCCGAGCGAGGAGCGGCTGCGCGAGGACCGGGAGATCGCCAAGTGCATGCGCGAGAACGGCGTGCCGGACTGGCCCGATCCCGACCCGAACCCCGCCCCGATCGACGGGGCCACGTCGCGGCAGCAGAAGGAGGATCACAAGGCGCGGATGCGGCAGCCCGCGGTCAAGGCCGCGGCGAAGATCTGCATGCCCGACACCAGTGACCTGACGGGTGTCGGATGAGCCGGCGCTCGCGCCGGGTGCTGTTCGGCGTCGTCGCCGCCGCGGTGGTCGCCGCGGCGGCGGCGATGTCCGCCGGAGTCTTCACCGGTGGCGGCGACGACAGCCCGGTCGGCGCTCCCACGGTCGACACGGTCCAGGTGACCCGGTCCACGATCACGGCGGCCACGGTCGTCGACGGCGAGATCGGCTTCGGCCTGCCGTCGGCGGTCACGTCCAAGGCGACCGGCACCCTGACCTGGCTCGCCCCGGTCGGCAGCACCGTGAAGCGGGGACAGCCCCTACTGCGGGCCGACGACAAGCCCGTCGTGCTGCTCTACGGCGGGCTGCCGTTCTACCGGGTCCTGGGCGACGGGGCCGAAGGCCCGGACGTCGCCCAGCTCGAAAAGAACCTGACCGCGCTGAAGTACACCGGATTCGAGGCCGACAAGACCTTCTCCACTTCCACGGCGGCCGCCGTCAAGCGGTGGCAGAAAGACCTCGGGCTGCCGGTCACCGGCACGGTCGCGCCGACCGACGTGATCGTGGCACCCGGTCCCCTGCGGGTCGCCACCCATACGGCCCGGCTCGGCGCACCGGCCGCCGGTGACGTCCTCACCGCCGGCCCGACCACCCGCGTGGTCACCGCGCAGGTGCCGGCCACCGCACCCGACCTGGCCAAGAAGGGCGTCAAGGCCACCGTCACGCTGCCCGACGGCACACCGGCCGAGGCGACGGTGGTCGGCGTGGTGCCGCCCTCCGAAGGCACCCCCGGGCAGACCCCCGCGGAGCAGGGCCAGCCCAAGGTCACCGTGGAGCTGGACCTGAAAGCGGCGACGGAGCCGGAGCCCGGTCCGGTGTCGGTCCGCTTCGTCACCGCCGAGCACGCCGACGTGCTCGTGGTCCCGATCCAGGCGCTGCTGGCCGTCGGCGAGCGCGGCTACGGCGTCGAGGTGCGCGACGGCACGACCAGCCGGATCGTGCCCGTGCAGACGGGGCTGTTCGCCGGCGGCAAGGTCGAGATCAGCGGCGACGGCATCGCCGAGGGCGTCACCGTGGGGGTCGCGCAGTGAACGTGGTCGAGCTGACGGACGTCACCAAGACCTACCCCGGCGGGGTACGGGCCGTGCGCGGCGTCAGCCTCGACATCGGATACGGCGAGGCGGTCGCGGTCGTCGGGCGATCCGGGTCGGGCAAGTCCAGCCTGCTCAACCTGATCGGCAGCCTGGACCGCCCGACCAGCGGGCAGGTACGCATCGGCGGATTCGACGTGGCGGCCCTGTCCGACCGGCAGCTGTCCGGGCTACGGGGGGCCACGATCGGGTTCGTGTTCCAGCAGTTCCACCTGACCCCGGGTGTCGCGGTGCGGGAGGCGGTCGCCGACGGCCTGCTGTATGCGAGCGTGACCGCCCGGGAGCGGCTGCGGCGCGCCGACGCCGCCCTGGACCGGGTCGGGCTGGGCCACCGGCTGCACCACCGCCCGCACGAGCTGTCCGGCGGGGAACGGCAGCGGGTGGCGATCGCCCGCGCGCTGATCGGCGACCCGCCGCTGCTGCTGGCCGACGAACCCACCGGCAACCTCGACTCGGCCTCCGGCGAGACGGTGCTGGGCCTGCTGACGGAGCTGAACGCGGCGGGGACCACGGTCGTGGTCATCACCCACGACCGGGACCTCGCGGCACGGCTGCCACGGCGGGTCGAGGTGTCCGACGGGCTCGTCGTGCGCGACGAGCGCGAGCCGGGCGCCGTGCGGGTCGAGGCGGGCGCATGAGCGCCCCGCCCCGCCCCGGGCGGCTGTCGCCGGGCGACGTGCTGCGGGTCGGCGCGGCCGGGCTGCGGTCACGGCGGCTGCGGGTGTTCCTGTCCGCGCTCGGCATCGCGATCGGCATCGCCGCGATGATCGCGGTGGTCGGCATCTCCAGCTCCAGCCAGGCCGAGCTGAACCGGCAGCTCGATCAGCTGGGCACCAACCTGCTGACCGTCGAACCGGGCCGGACCGCCGACGACAAACCGGCACAGCTTCCGCACGAGGCGATACCGATGATCACCAGGGTCGCCTCGGTGGAGGCGGTGTCGGCGGTCGGACTGCTGCCCGGCGTGCACGCGTACCGCAACGAGCACGTGCACCCGGCGCAGACCGGCAGCCTCACCGTGTACGCCGGACGGCTCGACCTGCCGGAGACCATCGGGTTGAGCCCGGTCAAAGGGCGCTGGCTGAGCCTGCCCACCGCCGACTTCCCGACGGCGGTGCTGGGCTGGACCGCGGCGCAGCGGCTCGGCATCGCCGACACCGCGGACCGACCACAGGTCGTGCTCGGCAGCCGGCGCTTCACCGTGGTGGGCGTGCTGCGGCCGGTGCCGCTGGCGCAGGACCTGGACCGCGCCGTGTTCGTCGGCTGGTCGGCGGCGGCCACCTACCTCGGCTTCGACGGGCACCCGACGACCGTCTACACCCGTACCGCCGAGGACGCGGTCGCCACGGTGCGCAAAGCCCTGCCGCGCACCGTGCGGCCGGGGGCGCCCAGCGAAGTCCTGGTCTCGCGGCCGTCGGACGCACTGGCCGCCAAGAAGATCACCGAGAACACGTTCGGCGGTCTACTGCTGGGCCTGGGCGCGGTGGCGCTGCTGGTCGGCGGGATCGGCGTGACGAACACGATGGTCATCTCGGTGCTCGAACGCCGGTCCGAGATCGGCCTGCGCCGGGCACTCGGAGCCACCCGCGGCCAGATCCTGCTGCAGTTCCTGGTCGAGTCGCTGCTGCTGTCCGCGCTCGGCGGCCTGGGCGGCATCCTGATCGGGGTGGCGGTCACCGGCGGCTACGCGGCCACGCAGCACTGGCCGGCCGTGGTGCCGCTGTGGGCCACGGCGGGCGGGTTCGCCGCGACGCTGCTGATCGGCGCGGTCGCGGGACTGTACCCAGCCGTACGCGCCGCCCGGCTCACCCCGACCGACGCGCTCGCGGGCGTCTGAGGTGGCCGGCGGCGAACCCGACCGGTTCGCCGCCGGCCGCCTCGGCGAGACTTGACGCGGCCGGTCGACGGGGAGGTCCATCGTGGACGACGCAGAACGCGGCTTCTGGGCTGCCTTGGAGTACCGGATCTGCCGGGAGGTCGAAGGCTTCCAGGATCCGCAGCTGCGATGGATGTGGTGCGACGGCCTGGAGCCTCAGGTCTACGACCTGCACGGTCACCCGCCGTGTATCCGGGGCGTCGCCTACTTCGGCCCGAGCGGTCAGGAGCGCTGGCAGTTCACCCTCCTGATCGGGGACGCGCTCGGTGCTGCCGGCACCATCGACTGGACCTCCCTGCTACCCGCAGACGACACGACAGGCTGGCTCTCACCGCGCATTGACGAGCGAAGACTGGTACTGGATCCGGCTGGCGCGACGCGCGAACCATAAGCCCGGTAAGCGTGTCCGCATATGGCTGGGCACTGACTGCCGGGCCTTGAGCGGGTACCGTCCTCGCATGATCTTTGAGCGGGGGCAGACGATCGTCCGCCGAAACCTGTACCCGGACGGTCGAGTCGGGTCGGTGCTGTGCGGGCGGGTGGTCAGCGACGACGAACAGGGGCTGGCGCTGTGGATCGAGGCGGGCTCACAGGTCATGCGGCGAGTTGACGGCACTGGCCGGCCGACCCGGCAGCTGTCGCTGCTCAAGTCGCTGCGGATGACAACGATGCTCAGCCCGGGTACCTGGCAGCCGTTCCGGACTCTGATGCTGATGCCGCCCGGCGCGGCCCACTGCGTCTGGTGGAGCTGGCGACCTGACGGCACGTTCGAGGGCTGGTACGTCAACCTCGAGCGTCCGGTCACCCGGTGGGCCGGCGGCGTCGACGTCTACGACCAGGAACTCGACCTGCTACTCTATCCGGACGGCCGGTGGTCATGGAAGGACGAGGACGCGTTCGCCGAATACACCGGCCATCCGGCGTTCTGGGATGAAGCCGAGGCCGCTGAGGTCCGC
The DNA here is from genome assembly GCF_042663325.1 of Catellatospora aurea. Classification (NCBI taxonomy): domain Bacteria; kingdom Bacillati; phylum Actinomycetota; class Actinomycetes; order Micromonosporales; family Micromonosporaceae; genus Catellatospora; species Catellatospora aurea. The sequence continues at coordinate 174,326 of NZ_JBHTAC010000009.1, read as the reverse complement.
GACGAGGGGGAACGGCTACTTGCCCTCGCCCGCGCCGGGGCCGCACCGTTCGACGGCCGATGGATGGACTTCCGACCGGATCCGGCGTGGGGGCTGACGTCGATGCCGCACTGGTGGGAGTTGCCGGCGGACGCGACCCACTGGAGTCCCGAGTACTTCAGGCAGTGAAGCGAGTCATCCTTGCGGTCGCCGAGGGTCCAGGCCCTCTGACGAGCGAAGTGAGAGACGCCCGAATCGCCGGGCAAGGTTTCGCAATACGACCCTGTTCTTGCCTGCCCGTGCTCGGGATGGTGATGCCGCTGTTGCGGTCTGCAGCTGCTGGGGCAATCCGCTACTTTGGGCGCGTGGATCGCCGATCGTTGTTGCTGGCCGGCCTTGTCTCGCTGACGGGCTGCGTGCGCAACTCGGCCGTTGAGCCGCCCCAGTTGGTGGTTGATGCGGTGCCTGACGAGTCGATTTTGCAGGCGCTGTTCGAGCCTGGAACCGAGTTCGAGCTGACTGTCGGCGGACGGGCCGGTGTCGTTCTTCGTGACGTTGGGCTGCTGAATCTCCCCACGGGCAGTGTCATCGCTGCCGATCCGAGTTGGCTGCCAAGTTGGCAGCGGTTGGGCATCGCTCCGTATACCGCTGCTGTCCGGCCTGGCAAGTATCCGGTCGTGCTGTCGGTGATGAGCAGCCAAGGAGTCGATCTTGTGGCTGCCGCTAAACTCTCGATCATCAGCAGCTCTGTCACATCATGGTCGCTGGCGCTACGGCCAGGCGAGAATCCGCGATCGCCGCAGACAGGCGAGTACTTCGGGGTTGGCGTGGATGTCGGCAACGCCGGCTTCCTGGATGCGGCCGCCCTGAAGTACATGGCAGAACACCAGGCGGCGAGTGGCGGCGAGCTCGATGTGCTGGCAGTGCAGCTGTCGACGCAACGCACGGATCCGGTGACCGGCGCCAGTTACATCGTTTTCAACACCGGTTACGGCGATGGCCATTATCCGGTTTGGGTGGGACGGGACGCAGGCGGCGTGGTGGTTTGCTTCGTCATGGACATGCTGATCGCCCAGCTGCCGCGAACTTCCGGGTCCTGACGCCGCAAGGATCTCACCGCTGGGCGTGCCGACGGCGAGCGCCGCGCAGTCGTCGGTTCTGCGCCGGTAGCCTCTCAAGGGCTCCGCGGTGGCAAGGCGGTGGGTGGTAGGGGATCTCCCACGGGCAGGATTGCGGCACCTGCCGCGAGGGGGCCGTCGAGCCCGAGGTGGGCATGGAGACGTGTCGTGAGCGGCGCGAACTCGGGCGGGCTTGCGCCTGCCGGTGAGGTAGACGTACGCGCCTTCGTCCGCGAAGCGCGACGCGGCGGCGAATCCGATGCCGTCGCTGGCGCCGGTGACCACCGCGACCTTGCCGTCGAGCTGACCCATTCTCATCTCCCCTGGTTTCCGTGAGCGGCCGGTTGGCCGTTTCGCCAGTTCATCCCATGGGAGCTGCGCAAACAATGATCAAATAAGCAAGGACCGATACCCTGGGGGTATCGCTCAGGCGATCTGCCGGCGGAGCCAGTTCGGGTCGGGGTTGACGTGCGAGCTGTCGCCGATGACCACGGTCGGCACGGTCTCGTCGCCGCCGGTGATGGCGCGCACCGCCGCCGCGCCGTCCGGGTCGCGCCAGATGTCGACCCAGTGCGCCCGCCGCGCCCCGGACGGGCCGAGCCGGGCCCGCAGGCGCAGGCAGAACGGGCAACCGGGCCGCCAGTACACGATGGGTTTGCCGTCCTCGGCGGCGCGCCGTTGCGCTTCGGCGGTCTCGATCGACCGGGGGAAGGCCAGCGGCGACTGCGTGACGGCGAGCAGGCCGAACAGCAGTCCGAGCACCGCCCCGGCGACCGGGGACCCGGTGACGAACTGCCGTGCCGCCACCGCCGCGCCGGTGACCGCGATCAGCAGCGGGACCATCCATCTACGCACCATGCGGCCGACGGTATCGGTCACGGCCTGCGCCGGATAACCCTCGTTCGGTCGACTCGCGGCGATCACCGCGTGACCTGGCACACGCCAACCCATTGATGAGCGACCATGGACACGGCATGATCTGCCCATGGACAGTCGTGAAGGTGGACGATCCATCGAGCAGGCCGTGGCCGCAGCGGGCCTGGGTGAGCTGCACGGCCGTTACCGGCCCGCGGTGGCCGCGGAGATCGCCATCGCCGCGTGCTGCGCCACGCTGGGACTCGTCCTGCTGGCGGCCGGCGCCGCCGACGGCGCGGGCGCGGTCGTCGCGATCGGCGTGGGCGTGCTCGCACTCGCGGCGATCAGCGGCCTGGTCACCTGGCGCAAAGCCAATACGTGGCGTCACCTTTACACCGGCGGGACTCTGACCGTGGACCCCCAAGGGACGGTCACCTCGGTGGTGTCCTGGCACGACGTGGCGCACCTGCGGTACTGGACCAGGGTCACCAACCTGGGCACCGCATACGTCGAGGTGCCGATGTGCCGCCTGGACCTGAACAACGGTGAGGTCGTCGACCTGGGCAAGCCGCGCTACAAGGAGTTGCCGGAGATCGTGTCGTTCGTGGACGCGAACATCTCCGCGATCAAACTCCCTCTCAAAATCGAGGAGCTGCGCAGCACGGGGTCAGCGGCCTTCGGGCCGATCACGCTGGCCGCCGAGGGGGTGCGCTGGCGCGAGTCGCTGGTGCCGTGGCACGCCGTCACCAGGGTCGAGGCCGCCAAGACCCGCCTGAAGATCTGGACCGACGGCAGCCGGCCGGTCGTCTCGCAGCTGCTCAGCGCGGTTCCCGAACTCACCGTGCTGATCCACATGTTCGGGCACTGGCAGGAGCTGCGGCCGGACCGACCCGGCACCCAGGCCGAGCCCGAGCAGAAGTCCTGATCGCACGCAGCAGAACACGGGCACGAACATTCGAACGCGGCGCACCGTCGCGATCGCCGCACGATTATGTCCGGTGATCACCGCCGCTTCACGCGGCCGCCACGCGTCCGCCGCCGCAACGACAGGGAACGCCCGCACGCTGATGGCGATCCCGTCAGGAGGCATCGTGAAGACAGCGAACCTGATCGCCAACCCGGGCGCCGACGTCGGCACCGGCGGCGCCGGCACGCCGACCCCGGTGATCCCCGGATGGACCACCATCGAGGGCATCGCGGCCGTCATCGCGTACGGCAGCAGCGGTTATCCGAGCGCGTCCAGCCCCGGGCCGACCGATCGCGGCGCGAACTTCCTCGGCGGCGGCGACTCGCCGCGCACCCGGCTCACGCAGCAGATCACGCTGCCGATGACGGCGCAGATCGACGCGGGCACGGCGCTGTTCGACATCGGCGGCTGGCTGGGCGGCTACGCCGGCCAGGACGACGGCGTACGCCTGTCGGTCGAGTTCCTCGACGCCACCGCGCGCCCGCTCGGCGTGGTCGTGCTCGGCCCGGTCACCGCCGCCGAACGCGCGAACACGACCGGCCTGCTGCGCCGCGCCCAGACCGGCACCGTGCCGCCGGGCAGCCGCACCGCCCGGGTGCTGCTGCTGTTCACCCGCGACGGCAACGTCTCCAACGACGGCTACGCCGACAGCCTCTGGCTCATCCTGTCCACACCGGACGTGAACCTGCTCGTCAACCCGGGCGGCGACAGCGGGCCCGGCGGCAGCGGCGGCGCGACCGCGTCGATCCCCGGCTGGACGCACCTGGAGGGCGGCACCGCCGTCATCGCGTACGGCACCAGCGGCTACCCGACCGCGTCGAGCCCCGGGCCGGGCGACCGCGGCGTCAACTTCCTCGGCGGCGGCACCTCGGCCCGCAGCCGCATCGGGCAGAGCGTGACGCTGCCGGGCACCGCCGCGATCGACGCCGGCACCGCCCGCTACGACGTGGCCGCCTGGCTCGGCGGGTACGCCGACCAGAACGACACCGCGCAGCTGTCCGTGGCGTTCCGCGACGCGGCCGGGCAGACCCTGTCCACCGTGGTCCTCGGCCCGGTCACCGCCGCGCAGCGCGCGAACACCACCGGGATGCTGTCGCGCACCACCGCCGGCACCGTGCCCGTGGGCAGCCGCACCGCGCAGGTCGAGCTGCTGTTCGTGCGCGCCGGCGGCACCTCCAACGACGGCTACGCCGACTCCCTGTCCCTGAGCATCTCCGGAGGAGCCTGATGGCCCTGCACCGCCGCCAACTGCTGCAGGCCGCCGTCGGCGCGGGCGTGCTGGCCAGCGCGTGGCCACTGGCCCGGAACCTCGGCCCGCAGGCCGCCTACGCCGCCGCCGCGGCACTGGGCGCGAGCTGGGATCCGGCCCCGTTCACCCTCGGCGTCGGCTCCGGCGACCCGCTGCCGACCAGCGTCGTGCTGTGGACCCGGCTGGCCCCGGACCCCCTCGCGGACGTGCAGCCGCTGCCCGACATCGTGCAGGTCGACTGGAGCGTGGCCACCGACGCCGCGATGAGCAACGTGGTCGCGTCCGGGTCGGTCGCGGCGTCGGTGCTGCTCGGGCACAGCGTGCACGTCGTCGTCGACGGGCTGAGCGCCGGGCAGCGCTACCACTACCGGTTCCGGGCGCTGGGGCAGCACAGCCGGGTCGGGCGCACCAGGACCGCGCCGGTCGGCGCGGTGAACCTGGTCCGCTTCGCGTCGCTGAACTGCCAGAACTACCAGTCCGGCGAGTATCCGGGCATGCGTGACATCGCCGCGGACACCAACCTGGACTTCGTGGTGCACCTCGGCGACTACGTGTACGAGGGCTCCGAGCTGGGCACCGCGTACACCCTGACCGACTACCGCAAGCTGCACGCGCTGTACAAGGGCGATCCGCTGCTGCGCGACGTGCACGCCGCACACCCGTTCTACCTGACCTGGGACGACCACGAGGTCGTCAACGACTACACCGGTTCGCGCGGGGCGGCGAGTTTCGTGGCCCGCCGCTCGGCGGCCTACCAGGGCTGGTACGAACACCTGCCGCTGCGGCTGGAGGGCTCGGACACGGCGCTGCCCGACCCGCGGATCTACCGCCACCGCAGGTGGGGCGACCTACTGGAGCTGGTCATCCTCGACCTGCGGCAGTACCGGACCGAGCAGAACCTGACCGGCGGGTCGATCCTGGGCGCGACGCAGAAGCAGTGGGTCAAGGACCGGATCTCCCAGCGCGGCGGCGGCTGGCACTGCTGGGTCAACTCGATCTTCCTGAGCCAGCAGCGCAATCCCGACGGCGGCTTCATGTTCACCGACCAGTGGGACGGCTTCCGGGCCGAGCGCACCGAGCTGCTCAGCTACGCCCAGCAGCAGGGCATCGCCGACTTCGTGACGATCACCGGCGACTGGCACAGCGCGTTCGTGCAGGACGTGCGCCCCGACTTCGACAACCTGGCCGCGCCGGTCATCGGCACCGAGTTCGTGGCGCACTCGACGACGTCGGGGGCGTACTCGGCGAGCTGGAACGCCACCAACGGGCCGCGGCTCGGGCAGGTCAACCCGCATCTGCAGTACTTCGAGGGCAACCGGTACGGCTACGACCTGTACGAGGTGACACCGCAGCGCTGGACGACCCGGCTGCGGGTGGTCGGCGACCGCGCCAACCCGAACGCCACGGTCAGCACCCTCACCAGCTGGCACGTCGACCGGGGCCGCGCCGGGGCGTACGAGGACCCGGCGACGAAGGGCTCCGCGGCGCAGTACCGCCGCAATCCGTGAGGTGACGGGCGACGGTCACACCGGTCGTCGCCGCACGCGTCGCGCGATGCGTCGCAGCACGCCCACCGACGGTTCGACCACCGACCCGCGATGCGGGTCGGTAGGGATGATCTCGGCTGCTTCCAGGCGCGACTCCAGCGCCTCCAAGCCGTTGGCCCGTTTGAACCGCCGCTCGGCCTTGGTGATCGGCAGCAGCCACAGCACCCGGATGTGACCGCCGTCGGGCAGGTCGCAGAACTCCAGGCTCTCACCCCAGGGATACGGCAGGCTGACCAGCAGGTGGTCGCACGCCGACCCGGGCAGCCAGGGCCGCCCGATGGGCACGGTGTGGCCGTGATCGAGCGCAAAGCTGCCGCCTGACGCGTGGTAGTACGCCGTCATCGCCAGCGTCTGCACGTGCCGGTCGGATTCGTGCGGGGCGTGCAGCACGAACTCCAGCGCGTGACCGTGCTGCCGGGTGACCTCCCACAGGCCCGCCGTGACATAGATCCAGCCGTGCTCGCCCCGCCCCGGAGCCAGCCGGATGACATGGAAACCCGGAACCCGGCGCAGGATCGGACCGCGCGGCGCGCCCAGCACCTCGGCCCGCCGCTGCGGGAACCGAGCCTGCAGGTGGGTGAGCAGGTGTTCGGCGGACGGGGTGAGGGCGTGATCCACGAAAACATGCTGCCACGGCGGCCGCCTTGACAACGTACAACCGATTGGTTGTATATTCGAGAGGTGGCCGAGCCCAGCGAGGATCAAGCAGACGCCTTCTTCCACGCCCTGGCCGACCGGACCCGGCGCGACATCATGCGCCGCGTGCTGGCCGGGCAGCACTCGGTCTCCGCGCTCGCCGCGAAGTACGACATGAGCTTCGCGGCGGTGCAGAAACACGTCGCCGTGCTGGAGAAGGCCGGCCTGCTCACCAAGCTGCGCAGCGGACGCGAGCAGCTGGTCAGCGGCGACGTGGCGGCGGTGCGCTCGGTGGCGTCCATGCTCGCCGAGCTGGAGCAGGTCTGGCGCGGCCGCATCGCCCGCATCGACGAACTCATCGCATCCGATACCGACCAGGAGGACTGACCCATGCCGGTCACCGACGTCCAGCACGACCTCGACAACCTGACGCTGACCATCACCGCCGACTTCGCCGCCCCGGTGGCACGCGTCTGGCAGGTCTACGCCGACCCGCGCCAGCTGGAGAAGGTGTGGGGCCCGCCGACCTACCCGGCGACCGTCGTCGAGCACGACCTGCGGCCCGGCGGCCGGGTCACGTACTTCATGACCGGCCCCGAGGGCGACAAGCACGCCGGGTACTGGCTGGTCACCGCGGTTAACGAGCCGTCGGACTTCTCCTTCGAGGACGGCTTCGCCGACCTGGACTTCACCCCGAACCCGAACCTGCCCGTGTCCCAGAACGTGTACAGCTTCGCCGCACACGACGGCGGGACACGGGCGACCTACGTGGGCACCTACGCGTCCGCCGAGGCGCTGCAGCAGGTGCTCGACATGGGCGTCGTCGAAGGCGCGTCCCTGGCGATCAACCAGATCGACGAGCTGCTCGCGGCCTGAGCGCCGGGTGAACCCGCAGGACCGAGCGGCTCCGCATGAGCGGCTCGGTCCTGCTGCTCTACGCTTCCGCCCATGTTCGCGGGCCTGGACGACATCGACTGGGAATCACTGACGCACGCCTACGGCTCGGCCGCGGACGTGCCCGACTGGCTGCGCGGCCTGGCCGACCTCGACCCGGCGGTCCGGGAGCAGTCCCTCGACGCCATGTACGGCGCGGTCCACCACCAGGGCGACGTCTACGACTCCACGGTCGCCGCGGTGCCATTCCTGATCGAGGCCCTGACCGCGCCGGGCCTGCCCGGCCGGGCCGGGGTCGCCGAACTGCTCACCAGCATCGCCGACATCGACGGCTGGCGGGACGCGGCCGAACTGGACGAAGACGGGTTGGAGATGCTCCGCGAGGCCACCCGCGCCAACGCGCTCGCCTGCGCCGCGGGACCGGCCCTGGCCCGCCTCGTCGACGACCCCGACCCGGCGGTACGAGCCGCCGCGCCGAAGCTGCTCGTCACCGTGGCCGCCACCATCCCGGACCTCGCCGCGCTGCTCATCAGCCTGCTCCGCACCGAGGACGACGCCGAGGCGCGCAGAGGACTGTTCGACGCCCTGGGCAGCCTCCCACCCGACGACGACACGATCGGCGAGCTGCTCACCCTGGCCCGGTCCACGCCGGCGTCGACCGCCCTGACCGCCCTCATCGCGGTGGCCCGCAGCGACCCGCACCGGACTCCGCTGGACGGCGTCGCCGGACTCATCGACCGCGCCTACGCCGAACAGGGACCCGCCCTCGAACCAGCCGGCTTCCAGACCGACACCCTGGTCGGGGCGATCCGGGTGATGCAAGAACAGGAGCAGCAGGGCCGCCGCGCGCCGCACTGCACCCGCCTGATCGAAGAACTGACCGATCCGCTCGGCCCGCGCGTGGCCGAACGGATCGCCATCGTCACACCGCTGCTCGCGTCGCCGCACGACGACATCGCCGGTGACGCGCTGTTCGCGGCGAACAAGCTGATCGAGCGCTGGCGCGGCGACTACCACGAGACGGTGACCCGGATCGCCGGACTCATCGACCGGTCCCCGCACCTGGCCCAGCGTGCCGCGGGCATGCTCAACAGCTGGGGGCCGGTCGCCGCCCCCGCCGCCGACGCGGCCGCCCGCCGTCTGGCCACCATCGACGCCCTGCCCTGGCGGGACGGGCTGCCGGAATGGACCGTCCGGTACTCGCGCGATCTGCCCGGGTTGCACCCGTACGTCGAAATCCTCGCCGGGCTCGGCGACGAACGAGCGCTGCCGCTGCTGCTGACCGCGCTGCGGCTGCGGCGGCGACCGCAGCCCACCGGGTACCAGCTCGCCCACTATCCCGCGCACGCCGACCGGATCACCGCCGAAATCGTGCAGGTCTTCCCCGTGCTCTCGCCCGGCGACGAGACGCCCCTCGAGTGGTACGGCTTCCAGACGGCGCTGCGGGCCTTCGGCCCCGCGGCCGCTCCCGCTGTCCCCCGCCTGCTCGCCTCGCCACTGCGGGACTGGACCGCGGGCACACTCGGCCGGATCGGCCCGGCCGCGGCCGAGGCCCTACCCGCCCTCCGGGTGGCCGCGGCGAGCGACGATCCCCGGCTGGCCGTCGCGGCAGCCGGGGCGCTGTGGCACATCGACCGGTCGCCGGACGCGCTGGCCCTGCTGACCGCCCAGTTGGACCGCCCGGCGGCCGGCGCGGCGTTCGAGGCGATCACCGAGATGGGACCCGCCGCCGCCACGGCCGCGCCGCTGATCGCGACCTACCTCGACGCGCCACCGGACCGGCACTGGTGGACGCCCGCACGAGCCGCTCTCGCGTGGTGGCGGCTGACCGGTGACGCCGAACGGGTGGCGCCGGTGCTGACCGCCGCCTGGCACGGCAATCCGCAGACCCGCACGAAGATCGCGAAGGCGGCCACCGGTGCGCTGGCGGCCTTGCTGGAACCGCTGTTCCGCGCCGAGACTGAATCGAACCGCAGGCACAACGCCAGGGAGAACTCCTGGTCGAGCGGCCAGGTCACCGAGGACGAGCAGCTTCTGGACCTATGCCGGGCAGGGGCCGGAAAGTCGAGCTGATCGCCGCGGCGGCGACCGGCGGGCGGCGCGCTCAGCCGAGCCGGGCGATGAACTTGACCTCGACCACCTGGCCCGGGATCGCCAGCGCTGTCGTGCCGACCGTCGTGTTGGCCACCTGCGGTTTGGCGTCCGCGCCGTAGAACTCGTCACGGACCTCCTTCATCACCGCCAGAGCCGCCTGGATGTCGATGGCGAACACGACCTCCTCGACGACGTTGTCGAAGGTGCACCCGAAGTGTTCGAGGATCGTGCGGGCGTTGCGGTACGCCTGCGTCAGCTGGGCCTTCATCACCGCGTGCTCGACGGACTGCCGCCCGTCCAGCGCGGGCGACACCATGGTGCCGTCGGCCTCGTGGCCGAGCTGCCCGGAGATGTAGATCGTGTCGCCGACCTGCACCGCCTGGGCGTACCCGGCCGCCTTCTCCCACGGCACGCCCAGGTCGAAGGTCGATTTCTGAACACCCATCACAACCTCCTGACCATCGCTCAAGAAAGTAATATATCGGACCAATCATCCCGTCGTGCCCGCATTGCCTGGGCCGGCCCCGACCCGCTCTGCCCGCGCATCCGAGCCGTCTGCCCGGTCAGCTGACATCGGCGCTCGGGGGCAGCGAGCGGCACTGCGATCTGCCACGATCCTGAGTGGACAGGTGGTGAAGAACTCCGGCGAGGGCAGAGATGCGCGAGATCCCCCAGTGGACCAACGACATGGCCATCCGGCAGTGGGGGGCGATGCCCCGCACGGTGCTGGAGCAGACGGAGCATGGTGGTGACTTCGCCAAACGGCATCTGATCAACCCTGTGCTGCTGCGGATGCTCGGCGACCTGAACGGGCAGCGGGTGCTCGACGCGGGCTGCGGCAACGGCTACCTGAGCCGCATGCTGGCCGAACGGCACGCCCAGGTCGTGGGCGTCGAGCCCGGCCAGTCGCTGTACGAGTTCGCCGTCGAGCGGGAGACCGCCGCGCCGCTGGGCATCCGGTACGTGCAGGCCGACCTGTGCGCTCTGCCCGACCTCGGCGCACCGTTCGACGCCGTCGTCGCCAGCATGGTCCTGCCTGCCATCCCGGACTGGACCGGCGCGATGCGGGCGTGCGTGGACGCGCTCAAACCCGGCGGGCTGTTCGTGTTCACCGTCAACCACCCGTGCTTCGAGCAGCTGTGGCCGAGCTGGCGCGAGCACGGCGAGTACCGCACCCGCCGCTACCTCGCCGAGTACGAGATCCCCGGTCCCAGCGGCGTCGACTTCCACCGCACCATCGCGACCTACCTCAACCAGCTCGTCAGCCTCGGCTGCCAGATCGCGGAGATCGCCGAGCCCGGTCTCGCCCCTGAGACCGCCGCTGACGGCCCAGACGGCATCGACGCCTACGTCCACCTACCGAACTTCCTGGTCGTCGCCGCTCGACGCGGGTCCTGACCGATCGGCGCTCCTGGCCCCTCGGTCTACTCTCGACCGACCCAGGTAGCGACACAGACCTCGTTGCCTTCCTGATCGGCCAGCACCCACCACTTCGGCGCGTGCTCGTCGGTCACCAGGCGACCTCCGGCGGCGAGGGCTGCGGCGATCCGCGCCTCGGCCTGCTCGTGCGGGACGGCGATGTCGAGGTGTATGCGGTTGCGCTGCGGGCGCGGGCTGTCCATGCTCTGGAATCCGATACCCGGGCCACGACCTCGCGGGTCGAACAGGTAGTCGTCGCCGATCTGGCCGTAGCCCAGCACCGCGCGCCAGAACGGCAGCACCTCCGCGCCGACGAGTGCGTCCATCGTGACGTTGACCAGCTGGACGGCCGTCGGATCCGCGACCAGACCCAGCTCTTTCGCGGCAGCCGAGATCCCGCGGGCCAGCGCGATGTCGCGGACCGTCATGCTCACGGTGACGCCCGCCTGCCGCAGATCGACCCTGAGCTGCTGTTCGGCAGGACCAGCGAGCCGGCCGATCTCGCCGACGAGCGCGATTCCCTCGGCAAGCGAAGCGGTCCGGAAATGGGCCGACACCAGGTGGTACAGGACGCGCCAGTCCTCGACACCGTCAGCCGCGTGAAACTGCGCGGCGGTGATCCGCTCGGTCATGGCAGCCAACCTAACAGCCGGCTACCTGCCATCACCTTCGACGACTTGGTCCGATGGTCACGGACGATGGCGTACCAGTTTGACGAGCATCTCGGTGTCCTGATTGTTGCCTACGAACTCCGAGAAATCGCCCCCCGCGAAGGTCCAGCCGCCCCCGCCGATGATCGTCTGGAGCTTGTCCAAGGGCATCCGGACGGCCGCCGCGGGCATCTTCCACTCCCCCACGACGACCTGTTCGGCCCGCTCGGCGAGCGCATCGAGGCTGGCGAACTCGTCCGGCTCGGCATCGTCGACCTCGAACCAGTCACCTTCGGACGCTACCCGCAGCAGGGTCGCCTCGGCCGCCTCCGGCCCGTCGATGTCCTCCTCGATCCAGTCGTGTTCGAAGTAGGAGAACCGGAGGAGGATGCTCTGCTCAGGCATCCGTGAATGGTACAAACGCTCAGAACGGCGGCGGGGCCGCTCAGCGGTTCCACGGCCAGGTCGCGGCGGCGGCCGGGAAACGGCGCAGATATTCCCCGTCCAGTTCGTCCAGGCGGACCTGCAACATGGCCCGGTCACGAGGTATGCCGCGTTTGATGACGGTCCTGCCGACCGCGTGGGTCGTGGCCAGTTCCACCCGCAACTCCGCGTCGCTGAGCTGCGCGGCCGGAGGATAGGGGCGCACATCCTGCCGCGGCGACAGCGCGGTGGTCATGCGAGTTGCTCGACTCTGCTCGGCGACGATCACCCGAAGGCTTTTCCCGGGTCGGCTTCGCTTAAACCTCGTCCGGCCGCAGCGTCATGGCCCGGTTGGTGGCACCGGCGCCAGGACCCGGCCTTCACCTTCGCCGTCGCCCGGGTTCGCGGCGCTCGGCGACGGCTCGGCGGGAGACGGCTCCGGGGACTGCGGGGGCTCCGGAGACGGCGGCGCGGCGGTCGGTGCCTGCGGCGAGGCGGCAGGACTTGCCTGGTCGCCTGGTAGCACCGGACCGCCCGAGCCTGGCGCGACCGGCCCGGTCGCGCCGCTGGCGGCGGGCAGCGGAAGCCGGCTGCCCGAGGTGCTCAGCAGCGTCGGCGCGCAGGGCTTTCCGGCCAGCGTGAAGGCGGTGGGCAGCGGGTTGGTGCCGGTGTAGGCACCGCCGACCAGCACGACCGCCGACCTACCGGCCTCGACGGTGCCAACCGTGTTGTTGGTGACGGTGCGGTCGCGCTGCGCCCAGCCGTAGGCGGCGTCGATGCGCTGGTCACCCGGCACGGTGAACGCGACCGGCCCGGACACGGGTGTGTCCGTGGTGTTCGTGACGGTGAGGTTGGCCCGGTAGCGGCCACCGTCGTCGGACAGCAGCCGGTACACCGCGGTGCAGGCGGCGAGGCTGGCCTGCGGTGCCGGCGGCGCCGCACTGAACTGCGGCGGCTCGGTCCGCGTGGCCACTGCCCAGGCGACGCCGGCCGCGGCGAGCACGGCCGCGGCCGCCGCGGCGGTCAGGAACCGGCGGCGTCGGCGCGTGCCGGCCGGTCGCCACGGCAGGATGTGCGTGACCGCCTCGTCGTCGGCGGCCGGGACGGCGACGACGGCCGGGACCTCGTCGGGGGTGTGCGCGCGTAACGTCGCGGCGAGCTCGGCGGCGGAGGGGCGCTGGTCCGGCTGCTCGGAAAGGCACGCGGCCACCGCCGCGGCGAGCTGCGGCGGCAGACCGGGCACGGGCGGCAGCGGCGTCGGCGGGCGTAGCAGCGGCGCGGTCATCAGCGCGACGGCGTTGTCCGCCCGCCACGGCAAGGTGCCGGCCAGCATCCGGTACAGCAGCACCCCGAGGGCGTAGACGTCGGCGGCGGGCTGCACGAGCCGGCCATCGAGGCGCTCGGGTGACACGTACGCGGGTGTGCCGATGAGCTGGCCGTCGGCGTCGTACTCGTTGCTGCCCGGTGGGGCGCACAGCTCGAAGTCGATGATCTTCACGTCGCCGGCGGGGAGCAGGATGTTGCCCGGGGCTATGTCACGGTGGACGATGCCCCGCGCGTGGGCGGCCGCGAGCCCGTCGGCGATCTGCGCGCCCACCTGAGCCGCCTGTTCCCATGGCAGTCTGATCTGCTCGGTCAGCACCTGCTTGAGGGGAATGCCGTCGATGAGTTCCATCACCAGGTACGCCGCGCTCAACCGGCGACCCTGGTGGACGAGCCCGTAGTCGTAGACGTCGGCGAGGTTCGGGTGGCGCAGCCGGGCCAGAGCCTGGGCTTCGACCTGTAGCCGGTGCAGCGCCGCCTCGTCGTCGAGCAGATCGGTCTTGAGGAGCTTGACGGCGACCATCCGCCCGAGTCGCTCGTCTCGGGCGTGCCAGACGGTGGCGCTGCCGCCGCGTCCGGCCGGTTCGGTCAGCAGGTAACGGCCCTCCAGCGTGGCGCCTGCTTGCCACGGCGACGCTGCGGTGGTGGTCATGGGTGCCCTCCTTGCGGATACAGCGCGCCGATACCCCGCGGCCCGGCGCAGAAACCGGCCCGGATCGCCTGAAGTGGCCCTGAGCTGCACGGAAGGCCACATACCAAGCGATGACACCTGTTGCGGCGGTGACGCTGATACGCCGCCCGTACCGAAATCTCTGCCGAGAAGGGCTTGACCTTGCCCCTGGGTCAACCCTCGACGATGGTCGGCATGAACGAGATGACGCAGGTCAACGACAAGATCACCGCTTTCCGCGAGGCGACTGCCGGAGGCGACCCGGCCGCGTTCACCGAGGCGATCGGCGAGGTCGAACGCGACGTCCGCGACCACATCGACCGACTGCATCGCACCCTCGACCGCATCGCCCGGCTGCACGCAGGCGACCGGCTGTTCGTATCCGAACAGGTCGCCGACTACCTCGACCGCCTGCGTGCGCTGGGCGTCAGCGAGCGCTCCGTCCACCTCGAACGCGACCTGTGGATCATGATGCAGGCACTGTCGCCGCAGACCGCCGAAGGCTGGCTCACCGACAAGCTGCACGCCCTCGACCCCCCAGTTCCAGGACATCTACCGCGACTACGATGCCGCCTACGACTGGTCACCCGACGACCCGCGCCTACCGGAGCTGGCCCGCCGGTCCCGGCGCTGGTACGACAGCCGCCGGCCGACTGCCGAAGCCGGTCTCGACAGCGAACCGGAAATCGTCGCGCTGGCCGCTGCGGCGGCGTCGCCGGCCTGGGCCCGGCTGGGACAGCTGACACAGCAGGCCGACGGCCCGCTGTAGACCGCGGGCCATCTGCCTGTCCGTTGCCCGATGTCAAGGCGGCTGCTTAGGTGGAACCCATGCGGGCGGCATCGTCATGAGGGTGATCGTCTTCGGGGGGACCTGGTTCGTCGGGCGGGCCGTCGTCGCAGCGCTGGTGGCGGACGGGCACACGCCACTGGTGGTCCATCGAGGACATGCCGAGCCGACCGGCCTCGCCGACGCCGAACATCTTCATGCGGAGCGCCGGTCCTGGCCGGCTCACCGGGACGCCTTCGCGGCATTCGAGGCGGACGCGGCGATCGACGTCTCGGCCGAGAACGGGGCGGGCGCGCGAGCGGCGCTGGATGCTCTGCCCGCGGGCATCCGGCTCGTCGCCCTGTCCAGCATCGACGTCTACCGGGCCTACGAAGGGATGCTGGCTCGCCGGTACACCGACGCCGTCCCGCTGACCGAGCGCTCCGCGCTGCGCACCGCCCGCCATGTGGAGGGGCCGCACTGGGAGAACCTCGAACTGGAGGAGCAGTATCTCGCCGCCGGCGCCACGGTCCTTCGTCTCGGCGCGGTCTACGGCGAGCACGACTACCAGCGCCGCTTCGAGCCGGTCCTGCGGCGCGTCAGGGCCGGACGCGCGCAACTGCCGGTCGGCGCGGGAAACTTCCTGTTCAGCCGCGTCTACGTGGGAGACGTCGCGCAAGCAGTGCTCGCGGCCCTCGCCTCGGAGCACGCGCGCGGCGAGTGTTTCAACATCGTCGAAGCGCAGACCGCTCCGATGGGGCTGTTCTACGAGCAGGTCGTCGCCGCGGCCGACGCCGATCTCGCACCGGTCCGCGTCGGCGACGAGGTGCTGCCCGCGGATCTTCGCGCCGGCGGATTCGTCGGCCAGCACGTCCTCGCCAGCGCGCAGAAGGCGCGCGAAGTGCTCGGGTGGCGGGACACCGATCCGCATTCAGCGCTACGACGCTCCGTGCAGTGGCATGTCGAGCACCCGCCGCAGAACTGGGACACCGACTTCTCGGCCGACGACGCGGCGCTGCGTACGGCCTGAACTGGCCTGGTTGGGCTACTCCCGATGGCAGCCTGCGGGCGCGAGCCGGTCGATCTCGGCCAGGACGTGGTCGGCGAGCGGCCGGACCCCGGCGAACAGGTCGTCGTCCCAGCTCTCCTCGGCCTGCCCGAGGTAGATCGCTTTCGCGTGTGCCAGCACCGGCTGGTGTTCGGCCGGCAGGTGCGCGATCGCCCAGTCGGCGGCCGCGTCCTTGGAACGGATCTCGCCAGTGGCGAGCGTGACCCAGATCCGGGCGAAGGTGAGCAGGACGTTGCGGGTGTCGTCGGCGAGGTCGGCGAGCAGGCCGGGAATCCCGACGACGATCGCGTGGCGCAGATCGGCGGGCGGCACCGGATCGAGCAGGTCGGCCGGCGGTGGCCCGAACAGCGCGGTGTTCCCGGCGAGCGCCATCGTGAGCAGCGGAGCGAGGTCGGGGCTGGGCTCGGGCTGGGGCATCTCTCCGCGCTCGTATTGCTCGCGTAGCCATTCCCCGTACAGGAAGTCGCAGGTCGGCGGGTATCGCCACGGGCGGACGTCGTCCTGGACGACGATGATCAGCTCGACGGGCCGGTCGGGTCCGCGCCGCGCGCGGCGTCCCGAGATGTCCAGCAGGCCGTCGACGATGCGGTGCCGCTGCTCGGGGGTCGCGCTGCGGCGGGACACCGCGAGCACGTCGACGTCGCTGCGCGGCCGCAGGCCGCCCAGCACGGCGGAACCGTGGAGGTAGGCGCCGATCAGGTCCTCGCCCAGAACCGCGCGGACCAGCGAGACGACGTCGCGGGTCTGCTGACTGATCATGACCGTGCATGCTAGTCGGCCCGGGATGGCCCGGACACCGGATTACCCGCGCGTCCGGCGGCCCCCGTCATCGCGAATCGTGCAGGCGACGCGGCCGACACACCTACTCCGCTGCATCAATCGTCCGGTCCGGATTCGCCGAATCACCATTGGCAGCCGCCTTTCGTGCGGCCCGGATGGCTTTCTCGACCGCCGGGTGCGGAAGGTCGGCCGGTCCCGACGTGTGGTCGTACACAAAACGTGGTCGGCGCTGGACGGCGGGTGACGACTCCCGGAAGGGTATGGGTTGCGCCCATTCCCCCGCCGGGTCCTTTGTGGTCCGACGCGTGCCACCGCACCCGTCCCTCCACAACGGAGCCGGGCCATCCGCGCTCAACGGAGTTGTGCATGCCCCGTCGAACGACCCTGACCCGTCGCGCCCTCGCAGCGCTCGCCGCGGTCGCCCTCACCGCCGCCGGACTCGGCTCCGCCGCGCCGGCACTCGCCGCCCCGAACCACACGGCCGTGGTCGCGGCGGTGCCGTCAGCGGCTTCGCCGGACATCAAGAACGGCACCGTGTACGCGATCCACGACGCCGGCACGAAGATCATCGCGGCGGGTGACTTCACCACCGTCCGCAACCGCGGCACCGAGGTGGACATCACCCGCAACTACATCCTCGCCTTCGACAAGGCCACCGGCACGGTCGACACCGCGTTCGTCCCGACCGTCAGCGACGAGGTCTCCGCGGTCATCGCCGGCCCCACCGCGGGCACGGTCTTCATCGCCGGCAAGTTCAACACCGTCAACGGCGTGACCCGGCGCAAGGTGGCCCTGCTCAACGTCAGCACCGGCGCGCTGGTCACCGGCTTCGCCGGCCCGGCGTTCAACGGCGCGGTCAAGGACATCGCCCTGGCCGGCAGCAGGCTGCTCGTCGGCGGCATCTTCACCAACGCCGGCAACGCCAGCCTAGCCCGCGGCGGCCTCGCCTCGGTGAACGCGAGCACCGGCGCGCTGGACAGCTACCTGACCACGGCCCTGACCGAGAACCACAACTACGACGGCGTCAGCGGGGCGAGCGCCGGAGTCGGCGCGAGCAAACTGGCCCTGAACCCCAACGGCCAGCAGCTCGTCGTGGTCGGCAACTTCAAGAAGGCCGGCGGCGTGCTCCACGACCAGATCGTGAAGCTCGACCTGGGCGTGAGCTCGGCGAGCATCGCCGACTGGAACACCACCCGGTACACCCCGCGCTGTGCCTGGTGGGCGTTCGACTCCTACATGCGCGACCTCGCGTACTCCCCGGACGGCAGCTACTTCGTCGTCGTGACGACCGGCGCGCCGAACTCCGGCACGCTGTGCGACGCCGCTGCCCGCTGGGAGAACGACGCCACCGGTGCGGACCTGCAGCCGACCTGGGTCGACTACGCGGGCGGCGACACCCTGCTGTCGGTCGGCATCACCGAGCAGGCCGTCTACGTCGGCGGCCACATCCGCTGGATGAACAACAGCTTCGGTGGCGACTCCGCCGGGCCCGGTTCGGTCGGCCGGGCCAGCATCGCCGCGCTCGACCCGCTCAGCGGCCTCCCGCTGTCCTGGAACCCGGGCCGCCACCCGCGCGGTGTCGGCGTCGCCGAGATCCTGGCGACCTCGGACGGGCTCTGGCTGGGCTCGGACACCCCGTGGATCGGCAACTACCAGTACCGCCGCGAGCGGATCGCGTTCTTCCCGCTCACCGGCGGCAACGCCCCGCACCCGACCACCACGGCCACGCTGCCCGGCAACGTGTACCAGGCCGGGGTCCCGGTGCCGACGAACGTGCTCTACCGGGTCAACGCCGGTGGTTCGTCGATCGCCGCGACGGACAACGGGCCGGACTGGGCCGGTGACGACGGCGGCAGCCCGAGCGGTTACCACAACGCGGTCAGCAACACCGCCGGCTACGGCACCGTGCCCAGTGTGGACAGCACCGTCCCGGCGGGCACGCCGACGGCCCTGTACTCGTCCGAGCGCTGGGATCCGGGTTCGGCTCCCGAGATGAGCTGGCAGTTCCCGGTGACCGTCGGCACCGAGGTCGAGGTCCGGCTGTACCTGGCCAACCGGTACGGCGGCACCGCGTCGGCCGGCTCCCGGGTCTTCAACGTGACGTTGGACGGGGCCACCGTGCTGGCGAACCTGGACCTGTCCGGCTCCGTCGGGCACGACGTCGGCACGATGCGTTCGTTCACCGTCGTCAGCGACGGCACGGTGGACATCGGCTTCGGGCACGTCGTCGAGAATCCGCTGATCAACGGCATCGAGATCGTCAAGACCGGGCCGCCGCCGGCCGGCAACGGCGACGAGGTGCAGGTCCGGTCGTACGACGGCGCGACCACGGTCGGCGCGGCGAGCGCGGTGGCCAACCCGGACAGCACCGCCTGGTCGACGGCCCGCGGCGGCTTCTGGGTGGGCGGCACGCTGTTCTACGGCATGAGCGGCTCGCTGTGGCGGCGTACCTTCAACGGCTCGACGTTCGGCACGGCGACCCTGGTGGACCCTTACCACGACGCCTACTGGGACACCGTGGAGACGGACTCCGGCGACTCCACCTACGCCGGGGTGGCCTCGAACTTCTACGCCGAGATCCCGAACGTCACCGCGATGTTCTACACCGCCGGACGGCTGTACTACACCCTGTCCGGGCAGAGCGGCCTGTACTGGCGCTGGTTCACCCCGGACAGCGGGGTCGTCGGCGCGGACAAGTTCACCGTCGCCGGGGTGAGCGGCATGGCCGACGCGGGCGGACTGTTCCTGTCCGGCACCACCCTGTACAAGGTCAACCGGAGCATCGGGACCATCGCCTCCACCGCCTGGAACGGCGGGGCGCCGACCGGCTCGTTCACCGTGCTCAGCGGCCCGTCCCTGGACGGGGCCGACTGGCGGGCGAAGGTGGTCTTCGTCGGCCCGTAAGGGCCGCCGCCGCGGGTGTCCGGGCCCGCTCCGTGTGGAGCGTGCCCGGACACCCGCCGTTTAGGGACCGGTTCACCGCTGCTTGTCGCGCAGGGCCTGTTCGACGGCCTGCTCGACGCGGGCGTCCTCGCGCTGCCGCCGCCGGGCGCGGTTGCGGCGGGATCCGACCAGCCCGACGGCCATCACGGCGGCCACCACGAGGATCAGGAGCAGCAGGGCCCACGGCATCGCCCAGGCGCTGCCGGTCGCCTCGATCGGCGCGAGGTCGGTGCTGGAGCCGGAGGCGTCGGTGAGCAGCGGCGTGAGGGTCGCGGTCGCCGTCAGCCTGGTCGACGGCGCGACACCGTGCACCGGAACGGTGACCGTCCAGCTCTCGCCGGGCAGCAGCTGCGGCGGCGCGGCGACGTCCCCGGCGTCGGCGCGCAGCCAGCCGAACGGGCCGGTGATCGACACGGCCTGGCGCGCCGACAGCACCGCGTTGCCGGTGTTGTGGATCCGGTAGCTGACCGTCGCGTCGCCCTCGGCCAGCGGGTTCGCGGAGCCGGTGTAGTCGACGTGCAGGTCCTCGACCGCGAGGCCGGGTTGGAGTTCGCCGCTGATGCGCAGCTTGACGCGGATGCCGAGGCGGCGGTCGACGTTGATGTTCTGCGCCTGGTCGGTCTGGGTCAGCGAGGTGACGATGCCGCCGACGTAGTCGCCCGGGGTCGCGTTGGCGGGCACGGTGACGACGAACGGCACGGTGACGGTCCTGCCCGGCGCGACGGTGATGTTCGGGCTGGTGGTCTGCAGCCAGACGCCGACCGCGGTCGACTTCTTGTCCTTGGGGAGCAGATCGAGCTGGCCGGCGCCGGTGGTGAACCCGTCGGCGGCGTACACGGCGAGGTTCAGCGGGGTGGTGCCGCGGTTCGCGACGACGAGGGCGTCGTCGGCGCGGCCGCCGGGGTTGACCGCGTAGCTGTAGCTGGACCGGTCGGCGCCGTACCCGTTGGAGGCGGTCCGGACGGTCCAGGCGACGTCGCCGTCGGCGGCCAGCGCCGGGCCGGCACCCGGGCCGACGACCGCGCCGACGGCGAGCAGCGCCAAAGCGGTGGTGCGGAGCAGAGCGGCGACAGTCGAACGGCGGGTGGAGGTGCGCATTGCGGTGGTTCCTCGGATCGGTTCGGTGGTGGGGCGGGCGCGGGACGCCCGCCCCACCGTCAATGGTTGACGATCAGCTGCTCAGCGCGGTGATCGTGATGGTGGCCCGGTAGCTGCCCTTGTCGACGCTGTCCGGGATCTTCAGGGACAGGTCGGCGCCGAGCTTGGCCGAGCCACGCGGGTGCCCCTGCTCGGCGGCGGCCAGGCCACGGGCGACCGACAGGCCGAGACCCTGGTCGTCGTACGCCGACAGCACCGCGGCCCCCGGCTGCGCACCGGCGCCCGCGTCCAGCAGGAACGGCGTCCAGCCCAGGAACGCGCCCGAGAAGGCCTTGTCGCCGTCACGGAACGCGCCCGCGCTCGCCGAGATCGACCACGGGGCCAGCGAGCGGCGGCTGTCCGTCACGAGGATCGGGTTGATCTTCCCGGTGGCCTCGAAGAAGGTGCCGTTGCGCTCCTGCGCGGTGCCCAGGTCGACCAGGCCGTTGTAGCCGTCGATGGTCCAGCCGAACTCGCCCGGAGCCGGGTTCGGCACCGCGACCTGCACGTCCTGACCCGAGCCGTGGTACGGGCGCACGGTCACCTTGTCGACGATCGAGCCGACCGGCTGCGCCTCGCTGGTGTTGTAGCACCAGCTGCCCTTCTCCACCGACGCGTTCGGCGCGGCGCACGTGCCGCTGCGCAGGTTCTCCAGGACGAGCTTGTCGGCCCGCACCTGCACCTTGACGTAGCTGCGCACGTGCTCCTGGTTCTGCACCGAGTTGTACCAGTAGCTGTCCGGGTTCAGCGGGTCCGGGCCGTTGCCCCGGATGCCGGTGCCGGTGGCGTCGGGCTTCTTGATGTCGTAGTACTTCGAGCCCGAGGCCGAGTTCGCCGTCACGTAGATGACCCCGCCGGGGCCGGGGAACACCTCGGCCGCGCCGGGCTGCTCGTCCGGGTCGGCCTTCTGGCCGTTCTTGATGGCGTAGCTGCGGGAGTAGCTGTGGTCGTGGCCCTGCAGCACCATGTCGATGCCGAGCTGCGAGAACGCGGTCGTGAAGTGCTCGCGCCGGTCCTTGTTGTCGGTGTCGGTGGCGTGGCTGGCCGGGGAGTAGATGGAGTGGTGGTAGACCAGCACCTTCCACTTGGCCTCGGCGCCGTGCTTGTTGATGACGTCGGTGATGTAGGCGACGTGGGCCGAGTCGCCCACGTTGCCGCCACCGGCGGGCACCGCGTAGCTGTTGCTGTTGATGTCGATGAACAGCACGTCCTTGTACACGAACCAGTAGTCGCCGCCGGACTTGGTGCCGGCCGGGTTGCCGTTGTCGTAGTACGGGGCCGAGCGGTCCGTGTTCGGGGTGAAGTGGTGCTGCTCGTAGGCCTTGCCGCCGACGTCGTGGTTGCCGATCGTCGCCACCACCGGGTACTGGCGCAGCTGGTCGGGGGCCAGGAACGAGGTCCACTGGGACTCGTTGTTGGCCGACTCGACGTGGTCGCCGCCGGAGACCAGCAGCTCGGCGTTCGGGTTGGCCGCGGTGGCGACCTTGAGGGTCTCCTCCCAGCCCGCCTGGTCCTTCAGGGTGTCGCCGGACGAGCCGATCTGCGGGTCGCCGAAGAACAGGAAGTCGTAGTCGCCTTCGAAGTCCTGCGTCTGGAAGGAGTACGTCGGCGACCACGCGCCGTCGCCGCCGACCCGGTAGGAGTACCGGGTCTTCTCCTTCAGGCTGGTGATGGTCGCGTGGCGGTTGTAGCCGCCGCTGGTCGCGATGTTCGCGCCGCCGATGGCGTCGAACGCGGCGGCCGTCGCCGGGAACTCGCCGTTCACGAGCGCGGCGGTCGGGGCGAGCTGGACCTTCTGCGCGGTGTCGGCCGAGGAGTACCAGGTGAGGACGCGCTGGGACTCGTCGGCGCCGACGCCGAGGATGACGCCGGTGAGGCTCACCGGGTCGGCGGCCGAGGCGGCCGTGCCCAGTCCGCTACCGACGGCCACGGCCGCGCCGAGCAGTGCGGCGGTGGCCCCGACGGCCAGGCGGCGCCGCACAAGCCCGGGGGCCCGTGTCTTGTTGCTCAATGTTCCGTTCCTTTGCCGAGGGAGCGCTCGGAAGCGCCCCTGAACTGGTGAAGCGTCCTCACGCTCGTCCGGCGTGGTGAACCGGGAGTGAATTCGCCGCACAAGTTAGTTAGCCTTACTAATAAGATCACTGGCCGGTCAGCCGCTGCACGAACCAGATCAGACCCGTCACAGCCACCCCGCCCGAAATGAGCCCAGTCGCCCAGCGGCCCGCCATGGGACTGCGCCGGCGCAGCACCGACAGCAGCGGGAACACGACCGCGATGACCGCGAGCTGAACCACTTCGATGCCGACGTTGAACACCAGCAGCGACCACAGCAGCGTCCACGACCACGCCTCGTCGATGCCGAGCGCGCCCGCGAACCCGAGACCGTGCACCAGCCCGAACACGAACACGACACCCAGCCGCAACCGGCCAGCCCGGTCCAGGCCCAGCCGGCCACCCGACGCGGGCAGCTCCAGGACCTGACCGCCGCCGCGGCGCAGCCGCCACAGGTGCCAGCCGGCGACGACCGCGATCGACAGCGCGATCACCGGCTCCACCACGATCGCCGGAACCGCGACCACACCGAGCGCGGCCAGCATGAACGTCACCGAGTGCGCGAGGGTGAAGCTGGTCGCGGCGAGCACGATCTCGCGCACCCGCCGCGACCCGGCGATCAGCGCCAGCAGGAACAGAATGTGGTCGATGCCGCCCAGCAGGTGCTCCGCGCCGAGGCTGAAGAACTCCCAGAACCGCTCGTACCACGACTGCGCGGTGGAGAACGACGGTGTGCCCGTATCGAGCGCGGCGCTGCCGCTGTGCCCGTCGAGGTGGTAGGTGACGATCGTCTTGGTGTCCTTGACGTACTGCTCTCCGTCAGGGAACAGCGCGCTGCGCACCTCGTGGCCGTCGCCGGCGGGGCAGGCCCAGTCCAGCAGCAGCCGTGCATACGGCACCCCGTCCCGCTCCCCGATCGTGAACGCGCCCGCCTGCGTCGGCGCGCACCCTCCCCCGCCGGAGGAGACCTCGAACCGGTCCGTGACATAGCCGACGGCCGCCGCCCGGTGCGTGTCGAGCGCCGCGGCCTGCCCGGCGGCGTCACGGGCCTCGAACGCGGCGGTGCCCACCTTGAAGAGGCCGTCATCATGGCGCTCGTCGGCGGCGGAGACGACGAGCAGGTCGTACTCCAGCTCCAGCGCGGTGCGCACGTGCCCGGCGTCACCCGCCGTGACGTCGACGTACACGGTCGAGCTGAACCCGTGGGCCTGGGCGGGCGTGGCGCTCAGAAATGCGAAAGCCGCCGCGGCGATCCCGGCGGCGGCGACGATGGTCCTGCGTAAACGGCCTGACATGGTGCTCCTTCGGTGCTGGCGAGTGCACGCTGCCCGCCGACGGTGAACACCGGACCGACCGCCGGCGAACCGACCGCGAACAATCGCCCAGAACCCGACGAGACGCGCTGGCCGGCGGGCATCCCTGCGGTAGGAATACGGGGCACGAAGGCACCACCCACCCTGGAGCACGATCACCTTGCGCCCCACGTTTCGCGCGACCCTCGCCGCGGCGGCCGCCCTGGCCGTCGCCCTGACGGCCGGCTGCGGTTCCGGTGACGACTGGACACAGCCGCACCCCGCACCCCACCCCGTCGGCAGCCCCGGCCCCGGCTTTGTCGACCCGTCCGCGCGGCCCGCCCCGGAATCGACCATCACGCCACGGCCCGGCTCCTGGGCCGGGGTACACCCGTCGGAGGGCTACCGCGTGGTGCTGCTCACCAGCGGATCCGACGCACCGACCAAGGCACTGGTCACCGCGGTCCGGCAGTGGGCCGACGACGAGGCGGTCGACCTGCGCACGGTCACCGCGGCCGACGCGCACGACCTCGTGCCCAGCATCGTGCGCGCCATGGACCTGAGACCCGACCTCGTCGTCAGCGCCGGCAACGACTTGATCGACCCGCTGGCGCTGGTCACCGCGAGCCACCTCGACCAGCAGTTCCTCGTCGTCGGGGCGGAACTCGCCGAGCCCACCGGCAACGTCACCGCCGTCGACTGGTCCGGGGCGTCGTTCCGCGGGGAAGGACTCGGCATGTCCTCGACCTACGACCCGGCGACGTTCACGCCCGAGCGCTGCGCGGCCGCGATCCGCGCCGGTGTCACCGCGGTGCTGCACCAGCTGACCGGCATCGTGATCTGGCTCGACGCGATCTGACCGGTCAACCGGCCCGGTCGGGCCAGTGCTCGGGGTCCGTGAGCGACAGCTGCGGGTACGCGCCCGCGGCGTTCAACGCCACGAGCAGGTCCATCGGCGCCGAATGAACCAGCGCTTCAGCCATCGCCGTCCAGCCACGCCGGCTGAGGGCGTTCACGTCCAGCCCGGTGGCGAGCAGGCGCGGCAGCAGCTCCTCGTGCTCGAACATGTACATCCGGTGCAGCAGCGTCCGGCCCTGGCCGTCGCGCACGTGCGGGTTCATGCCCGCGTCGAGCAGCGCGCGCACGACCCGGCTGCCGCCGTGCTCCATCCGCCGCCACAGATCGTGGCGGTGCTCCCGCAGCCGCTTCGGCGCGGCGTCGTCACCGTCGAGCCAGCCGAGTTCGGCCTGGAAGCAGCCGCGCATCGCCCCGCCGAAGGCGCGAAGAGCGTGCTCGCGCCGCCGCTCGGCCCCGTCGTGGTGGAGCAGTTCGACCTGCCCGTCCCGCAGGCTGATCCAGTGCCACTGCCGGCCGCACCGCACCCGGAACCGCTCCTCCTGCCAGAACCCTGCGGGAACCATGGACGTGCCCGCAGCGGGACGGGTCTCGGCACCCGTGGCGGGGAAAAGCGCCGCTCGCACCAGGGGATGCAGGTCCAAGATGCCGATCAGGTCGTGCCGGATCAACTCCAGGTCGACGGGCGGGCGCAGCAACATGGGATGCAGGCAGAGGTCCACGCCGATCGATCCCGGCCGTGGCGGGGGCGGCTCACCGCAGGTCATCCGGTGACGATCACCAGCCGCTTCCAGGTACACCTTCCGCTGGTAGTACCGCTTCAGCCTGCCCTCGTCGCCCCGCAGCCGGTACGACCGGTGGCCGAACTGGGCCGTGAGCCGGCGCAGCTCGCGAACCGCGAACGACGGATCCGCCTTGCCCAGAACAGCGAGATCCCAGGATCCCCAGTAGCCGAGCGTCGCCGACTCGTCGATCACCCACCCGGCCGCGGCCCACTCCCCCGGCGGCCCCGACGGCTCGTCAGTGCGCACCTTGCCGCACCGTCCACACGGCACGGACGGCGGAGGTTCCGCGGGTGCGGCGAGCACGGGTGGCTCGGCCGGCTGCAGCACGTCACGCAGCTCGCCGACCCGCCGGGCGTCCCACAGATACGGCGCGAGCGGGTAGACCGGATCCTCCCGGAGGTCACCGGCGCGCCTCGCCTGCACGGTGAGCCGCTGCGAGCCGGTCACCCACTCCGGGGACCGGACCACGAGCACGGTGCTGTCCGGGGTCACCGGCCCGTCCGGTGCCAGCAGGTACGTCAACCCGGCGGACAGGCCTGCTGTCCCGCTCCCCGAACGTGGCAGATGCCACCGGAGCAGGTCGGGCGCGAACCCGGCCAGCAGGTCCGCGACCGGGCCCGCATCGTCGATGTCGACCGTCACCCGGGCCGCCTCGCACGCGGCCCGCCAGTCTCCGCGCTCGCGCGCCTCGGCACACTCGGCGATCATCCACTCGGGCACCGCGTACCGGCGGACCATCCGCCGGACGCCCAGCGCGTCGCTCGATCCGCCCACCATGTCCCCCGTACCGTCGCCGAGTGGCGCTGACCACCGCGGCCGGGCAGGTCGTCGCCGCGGCGGATCTTACGAGGGCCCTCCGATATTTCGGGCCGGTCGCCCGGGATGCCGGCACGCACCCTCCGGTCGGCTCCTCGGACGTGCCATGCAGCGAACGCGGCTACATCTATTTTGATGTGCCCACATCAAAATAGATGTAGCCGTTGTCGAACCGACCTTTGCCCGCGCGGAAGCGGTGGCGCGGCCCGCCTCCCGTCGGCGGGCCGCGGCACCGCCTCGTTCGCGTGTCGGGGCCCCGGTGTCGCCGGGCACGCGAACCCGGGTCCGCGGCTCAGGTGGCCGCGGCTGCCTTGAGCTGCTTGCTGCTCTCGACCGTCACCTGCACCGCCCGGACGATCGCCGGGACGGACCCGACGAGCAGGATGATCGCCCACACGATCCCGACGATCGCGAAGACGATGCCGGCGATGGCGTCGGTGATGCTGACCAGGATCCCGGGCACGATCCCGTGCAGGAACACGGCGACGACGTTGCCGAGCAGCGACGTGATCATCATGGCGACGAGGCCCTTGTTCTGCAGGAAGCGCTGCTGCGCGATGATCAGGCAGGCGATCGCGACCACCTTCAGGAACATGATCAGCGACAGCACCGTGGCCGCCTCACCGCGCGGGAACGATCCGAACAGGATCAGGTAGACGATCGTGCCGAACGGGAACGCCAGCAGCAGCGACACCATCAGGATCAGCTTGGCGATGGCGACGAACAGCAGCACCAGCGCCGTGACGATCAGGATGATCGCCCCGACCAGGGTGGCCACCCCCTGGGCGCGGGCGTGCAGCCGCTTGGAGGCCAGGATCGCCACCCCCATGAGCACGGCCGTGCCGAGCAGCACCACGTCGATGAGCGCGAGGTAGCTGATGGCGATGCCGCCGGGTCGTTCGGCGACGCCGGGTGGCACGTCGGCGCCGAGCTCGGCGGCGGTGCCCACCGCCGGGGTGGTGAGGCCGAGCAGCAGCGAGCTGCCGGTCTCGACGGCGACGACGAGTCCCAAGGCGACCAGTGCCACGAAGAAGAACGGCGTACGCAGCCTATCCATCGCTTCCTCCCAAGGTGACGGTGCACTTGTCGCAGGTCAGGGTGATGTCGACGCCCTGGTCGTCGACGGCGACGCGGATCGGCTCGCCCGCCGGCACGTCGCGGTCGAGGACGGTGTCGTTCTGTGGGGCGCGGGTGAGCAGCCGCAGCGGCCCGTCGGGGCGCAGTTCGACTTCGCGCAGGTCGCTGTCGGCGGCGGCGACGGTGAGCACGCAGCCGGTCTCGACGACGAGCACGCCGTCGGTCAGGCAGGGTGCGGACAGGTCCGCCGGGTCGACGGGGTCGGGGTCGCCGAACCAGTCGCCGAGGGTCTGGACCAGGGCGTTGTCGGTCGGGTCGGTCATCGTGCCGTCGTCGGCGGTGGCGACGCCGGTGACGAACAGCGCGACGATCAGCACCGCGACCGCGGCGAGGATCTTCTGTCCTCGGGTCAGGGCGGGCATGTCAGTGCTCCAGGTAGACGCGCACGGTCCCGGCCTCGGTCGCGGTGCCGTAGTCGTCGAGGACCTGGACGTTGACGAACACCCAGCCGTTGTCGCGGACGTTGTTGACGGTGTTGTAGTTGAGCGTCGGCATCGCCGGGGTGAACTCGCGCGCGGTCGCGATCTGGCTGGACACGGCGGGGGTGGGCTGGCAGACCTCGCCGAACGCGGACTTGGTGCAGCGTTCGATCTGGACGGTGACCAGCCAGCGGACCGGCCACGAGTCGGGCTGGGTCCACACCAGGGTCGGCATGCGGTTCGGCGGGACGCTGGAGTTGGTGACCGGCTGGGAGATGACGGGTTTGGCCGCGGCGGCGGAGATACCGAGGTCGACGGTGCTGCCCTTGGCCGCGGTCGCGCCGCCGGGCAGGGACTGGCGGGTGACCGCACCGGGGCCGCGGGAATTGTCCCAGCCGAACTGGACAGTGCCTGCCACGAACCCGGCCTTGGCCAGGGCGGCCTTGGCGTCGGCGGGCGGCAGCCCGATCAGTTTCGGCACGGCGACCAGTTCCACCGGGACGGGGCTGGCCGACGCAGCGGGTGTCGCCGACGCCGTGGGCTGCGGGGTCGTGGTGGCCTGCTCGCCCTCGGGCCAGACGACCCAGGTGATGACGCCGATGACGAGGACCGCGAGCGCGGCGGCGACCACGATCCACCACGGGAACGGCTTCTTCTCCGGGGCGGGCGGGGCAGGGACGACGACGGCGACGCGGCGGCTGAGGACCGAGGTCTCCTCGGGGGCGTCGGACAGTTCGGCGTCGCGCTGCGCGCCGAGGGTCAGCGGCGGGGTGAGCCGGGCCTGGAACTCGTATCGCCCGGCCGGGGCCGACTGCGGGACGTTGATCTTCACGACGAGGGGTGCGGTCGCGCCGGGCTTCGGGCGCGGGTACTCCTCCACGGTGAACCAGGACGCGTCGGTGTCCTGGCCGGTGTGGAAGTCGATGCCGGGCCGGCCGGTGCGGCGGGACTGGTTGGTGATGGTGAAGGTGACCTCGGCGGCGCGGTCCTGGCCGAGGGTCACCTCCGGGGTCGCGGTGGTGATGACCCACTTCTCGGTCTTGTCGGCGGTCATGGCAGTTCTCCCATTTCGAAGGTGGTGGCGGCGGGCTTGTCCAGCTCGACGATGTGCCGGACGCGTTCGAGCAGGTCGCTGCCCGCGGGGATGCGGACGATCAGGTGGAACGGCCGGTCGGCCGACTCCTCGATCTCGATGGCGGTCAGGCCGGTGGCCAGGGTCACCGCAGCCCGCAGTCCTTCGCGGGTGCCCCGGGACTGGGCCAGGGCGGTGCCGTGCGCGACCAGGTCCCGGCCGTGGCCGAGGTGGTCGACGGCGACCCAGCGGGCCAGGAACGGCACCAGCTGGGGCGGGCAGCGGTACGGGTGGAACAGGTCCTCGACGGTGGACAGGCGGGCCTCGCCGGATTCGTGCAGGCCCTCCATCACGTCGAGCAGCGCCCACAGCACCCCGGTCGGGTGCATGGCCCGCTGGTAGGCGGCGGGCAGCAGCGCGGCGATCGCGTCACGGCGCATCTTCGGTCACCACCTCGATGTCGTGCTCACCGGACACGAGCAGCCAGGTGGGCGGGATGGTGACGAGCTGGCGCAGCTCGATGTCGGCGGCCGAACGCCACTGGCCGGGCGCGGCGACGACGTGCGTGCCCCGGTTGCCGCCGGCGAACACGTGACTGCCGCCGGCGATGGTGCGCACGGGTTCGAATCGGGTGCGGTCGCGCAGCGGCAGGCCGCAGTTGACCGACGGGGACTCCCACTGCGGCGCGGCGGCCGTGGTGTCCAGCTGCAGCACTCCCCCGCTCTGGCTGGCGGCGTACGCGGTGCCGTCGACGAAGTCCAGGCCCCAGCAGGTGCCGCCGGTCCACCCGGCGGACAGCTCCTGCCAGCGCACGTCGGCCTCGAACAGCCGGGCCCGGTAGCAGCCCTTGCCGGGCTTGCGCGGGTCGGTGGTGCCGGTGCCGACCCACAGGATCGTGTCGGGGCCGTCGAGCTGCACGGACAGGGCGCGGGTGTCCACGCCGTTGAGCCCGACGTGGGCGAAGGTGCCCTGACGCCCGCCCGCGGTGGACAGGTAGACGCCGTAGGTGGTCTCGGCGGCCAGGGCCACGCCCCACACGCCGCGTTCGGACACGAACGTGCGCACCGAGTTGAAGCCGCGGTCCTGGTCCTTGGCGTCGACGATGATCTGCAGCGGGACCGCGCCGTCGAGCAGCGACATCTCGTACAGACCGACGTCGGTCGCCAGCAGCAGCGACACCGCCTCCTCGCGGTCGATCCACGCCGCCTCCAGCACTACGGCGTCGATCTCGGTGAGCTTGCGCCACGTCTCGCCCAGGTCCGCGGAGACGTGCACGCACGAGCCGCCCTCGTCGGAGTTCGTGACGACGGCGACCGCGCCGGGGCGGGCGACGACACCGGGGCGGTCGGACACCGGCGCGGGCACGACCTGGCGCACCACCTCGCCCGCGAACACGGTGACCAGCTCCCAGCCCTCACCGTCGTTCGTGGACCGGAACACCTGCTCGCCGCCGCCGGCGTACCAGGTGCCGGGCTGGTAGCCGTCGGCGGCGATCGAGGTGACGTCACGGCTGGGCGCGTGTTCGAGCACGAAGCGCACGTCGTCGACGTAGCGCACGCCAGGTTCGGCCTGCTCCAGGATCCGGTACACGTTGGAGGCGCGCAGCGGCTCGCCGAAGGACCAGCCCTCGACGGTCGCGGGGGCGGGCAGCGGGCTGATGGTCTGGTGCAGGCGGTCGTGGATGCGGCGGCGTACGGCGTCGACGTCCTCCTGGCGGCCGACGACCACCCGGCCCTTGACGGCGACGGACTTGTAGCGGGCCCAGGTGGTGGTCACCGACGTGCCCAGGGCGCGGCGGCGATCCAGGTCGGCCTGGGTGTCCAGGCGCACCTCGTCGAGCTGGCGTTCGGCGAGCGCGGCCACGGGCAGCCGCCAGCCGGGCCGGGCCGCCTCGGGCACGAACGGCACCAGGGTCACCTCGACCTCGCCGGGGCGCGCGAACGACCACATGGACGCGCGGGTGAACGCGCGGGCGCGGGCGACGGCCGGGGACCCGGCGGTGGCGAGCAGTTCGAAGTCGCGGGCGGTGACGGCGCGGTGCAGGCTGAACAGCTCGTACGGCCCCCGGCGCGCGGCGGCGTCGACCTGCTCGATGTCCCGGCCGCCCCGCGCGGCCTCGGCGTTGGTGACCCGTACGCCCGGGATCTGGTCGCGCAGCGCGGTGAGCGTGTTCGCGGCCACGTTGCCGGACGCGCCGCCGCCGACGCGGTACCAGAGGCGGATCTCGCGGTGGGCAGCCGGAACGGCCCCGGGCACGGTGCCGCCGTCGAGGGCGGGCGCGAACGTGACCGTCCCGGCGGCCGGGTCGAGCAGGTACGCCCGGTCGGCGGGGCCGAGGCCGGCGAACGTCTCGACGCGCTGCCAGATCTCGAAGGTGCGGCCGTCGTACTCGCGGGCCGCGCCGGTGACCGGCCCGGTCGTCTGCACGCCGAGCAGCACCTCCAGGGGCTCGCCGGTGGTCGCCAGCGGTGCCCGGTCGGCGCGCAGGACCAGGCCGGGCAGGCCGGTGCCGAGGCCGAGCAGCTCGCCGTCGACGAGTTCGCAGTGGTAGGCGCGTACCCGGGTCTCGGTCTCGCCCTCGGCGATGACGGCCGGGACGGTCGTGGTGAACAGGACCGGCTGCGGGTCTGCACCGCGCGCGGCGGCGACGCGGGTGCCCGCCGGGATGGCGATGCGGCCGGTGTCGGCGCCGGTGCGGGTGAACGCCAGCTCCGCCCAGGCGGCGGCGGGCGGGCGGCGGGTGACGCCGAGCAGGTTCAGGAACTCCAGGTACGCCTTCTCCGGCAGCCGGTTGAGCCGGTACAGCATGACCTCGGTCAGGTACGCGAACGCTTCGAGGAGGGCGACGCCGGGGTCGTGGACGGACAGGTCGGTCCAGTCCGGGCAGGAGCGGCGCACCCGGTCGCGGGCTTCGGCGACCAGGTCGTCGAAGCTGCGGTCGTCGAGGTTCGGCACGGGGATCATGACGGTTCTCCGAGGTCGATGGGGTAGTCGAGGACGCCGGCGGCCAGGGTCTGCCGGACCCGGTAGCGCAGGTGGACGTTGAGCCGGGACGCGTTGTCGGGGTCGGGGTCGGCGTCGACCTGCTCGATGTCGATGCGCGGCTCCCAGCGTTCGAGGGCGTGGCGCACGTAGTGGATGGCCAGGCCCGCGGTGGTCTGGTCGTTGGGCGCGAACAGCAGCCGGTGCAGGTGGGAGCCGTACTCGGGACGCATGAGGCGTTCGCCGGGCACGGTGCCGAGCAGCAGGATGATGGCCTGGCGGATGGCGTCGTCGCCGTGGACGAGCGCGACCCGGCCGGCGGCGGAGGTGACGATGCCGTCGCCTTCGGTGAAGCGCAGTGAGGTCGGGGTCATGGGGTCGCCTCCACGAAGGTCTGGCCGGGGATGCGTACGCGGTAGTGGACGGTGCCGGGCACGGTGCCGTCGGTGAGGCCGTCGAGGCTGTCCAGGACCACGGCGTCGCCGTCGATGCGGATCCAGTCGCTGTAGCCGGTGAACACGCGCAGGGTCTTCACACAGGGCTTCATGGTCGCGCCGATGTTCGGGCAGCGGGCGATGGCGCGGCCCTGCGGGTCGTCGTCGACCAGCACGGGGTGCCCGGCGATCTCGACCCAGTGCTGGGACGGGTTGTTGGTCACCTTGCCGTCGTGGTCGCAGCGCACGTCGGACGACGAGTCGATGAGTCTCATCCCGGGATCACCTCGGTGGGCAGGCCCGCGATCAGCGCGCGCTCGAAGTCGACGTTGGCGGCGCGGATGGTCATCCGGTGCCCGGGGGCTTCGATGACCAGGTCGGTGCGGGCCAGCAGCCGGACCTTGCCGGGCGCGAGTTCGAGGGCGCTGCCGTCGGCATTGGACAGGGTGATCGACTTGTCGCCGTCGTCGACGAGGACCTTCTGCCCTTCGGGGCTGTGCAGGGACCATCGGCGTACCCGTCCGCCGCTCACTCCGCTGTCGGGCGGCGACTGCGCGCCGAAGACCGCACCGAGCACGATCGCTTCGGCCGGGTCCTCGTGCGGCAGGGCGAGCACGACCAGGTCGTCGGGGTCGGGCAGGGCGACGATGCCCTTACCGGGCCCGGCTCCCGGGCACAGCACGGGCAGCCAGCCGAGGTCGAGGTCGCCGTGTCCGGGCAGGATCACCTGGACCCGGCCGCGGCCGTCGGGATCGTCGACGGCGGTGACCCGGCCCAGGGCGATCGCGGCCGCACTGGGCTGTGCAGGGCCTTCCGGGGGTTCGGTGCCGAACGCGGTGCGGTAGCCGTCGGCGTCGATCGTGTGCAAGGCCGTGCAGATCGGGTACGTGCCGTCGACGGCGTCGCCGACGCCCGAGAGCTCAACCGCCCGGCCGGGCCGCAGCGCCGGGTCGCCCTGCGCGGTGCCGCTGACGCACAGCACCCGCGCCGCCGCCCGGTCCAGCGCCGCCTGGGCGGCTTCGGCCTGCAGGCCGGCGGGCTGGTCGATGAGCGCCCGGTCACCGTCGCCACCGAGTCCGGGCGGAGAGACAGCAGGCCCCGGCCGGTATCCGGGCGCGCCGGCCCGGCCGGTGGGGAACTCGCCGCCGGGGTGCCAGCCGTAGGTGGCCACCGCCCCGACGGCCCGGTCGGCGTGCCCCTCGACGCGGCACTGCCAGAGCGTGTCGCCGACCTTGAGCGGCAGCGCGGGCCCCTGCGGGCGCAGCGTCTCCAGCACCAGGGTCCGCCCGTCGAGCACCGGGTATCGGCCGAGCCGGGCGGCGGTGCGGGCGAGCAGGTCCCAGTCGGTGGCGCGGTGCTGCAGCAGCCGCTCCAGCGGCGGTCCCGGGTCGGGGCAGCGCACCGTCAGGCCCAGCCCGGCGGTGAGTTCGCGGGCTAGGTCGGCCAGGGTCACGCCGGTGAAGACCCGCGGCCGCTGCTTGGCGCGCAGGCGGTGCAGCAGGTCGTGGGCGACGACGGTCCAGCCGGTCTCCGAGCCCGGCCCGCGGGTCAGTTCGACGGTGCCGATCTCGCCGTCGAACAGCGGTTCGCCGTCGACGTCGAGTTCCAGGCGTGCCCCGAACGGCCAGCCCGTAGGCGTGTGCATGGTGAGTTCGGCCTGGGCGGGCAGGCCGATGCGCTGGGTGACGCGGGCCGACAGGACCCGGCCCGGCACGGGTGCGCCGTCGAGGCGCACCGACACGACAGGAATGATCATGACGGGACCCCGAGCACGGACCCGGCGCGTACGGCCAGGGGGTTGTCGATGCCGTTGTGCTCGGCCAGTTCCCGCCACCGGGTCGGGTCGCCGAGCGCCTCGGCGGCCAGCAGGTCGAACCGTGCGCCGCCGCCGTCGGAGCCGTCGCCGGTGGCCTGCACCGCGCTCGCCGCCGTCGGGGCGGGCGGCGCGGCAGGCTCGCCCTCACTGCGGACCAGCTTGAGCCGCAGCCACGAGCGCCGCGGGGTGCCGGTAGCGTCGATGGCGTCCAGGCGCTCGGCCACGTTCACCACCACGCCGGGCAGGTTCCACGTCTTGCCCCAGACCAGGCGCACCAGCGGCGGGCGGCCCTGCCCGTTCTCGGCCAGCTGCCACAGCCGCCCGGTGAGCCGGCGTACGTCGTCGGGCCGGTGCGCCTGCTCGACCAGGTCCACATCGAACAGCAGGTCCAGGACCAGTTCGGTGCGGCCGCCGCCGGTGAACAGCAGCGCGTCGTCCACGCCGGTGCCGACCACCGCCCCGGGCAGCGCCGCGGGGCGCACCCCGGCGAGCCGCCGTACCACCAGGGTCTCGGGGTTGACCAGGCAGTCGATGCGCTCGCCGGTGGCGTCGACGAGAAAGGCTATGCGTTCCACGGCCTGCCCTCCTGTTGGCTCTGCCGCACACGGATGCGGTCGGGGTCGGTGCGGGCCGGCGCCGGGACGGCCCACAGTTCGGCGTCGTCGAGCAGCTCGGGCCAGGGACCGGGTTGCTGATCCCGGCGCGGCTCCCGGCCGGTAAGCCGGGGCCACGGCGCGGTGACCGCCTGGGCCGCAGGGGCATCGGCGGCGCTTACGCCCGCGGGTTCGTCCATTCCGGGCATGCATCGGCTGGTGGCAGTCCCGGCAGCGGGCACCGGGTGCGCCGGGGTGAAGGGCGACGTCCACGGTTCACGGCCCGCAGCCCGGTCGGCGTCGACGGGCGTCGCCGCAGTGCCTGCGTCGTGGTGCGCGGCGTGGGTCGGCTCCGCTCGCGGCGAATCCGTTCGCGCGGCGGGGTGGCCCGCCTCGATGCGCTCGGATAAAGGCCTGCCTGCCTGCTCCGGAAGCCGGGTCTCCGATGTGGTGGACCTGGCCTCCGGGGCCGTGGGAACGGTGCCGCCCTGTGCGGCCCACATCTTTTTTGATGTGGGCACATCAAAAAAGATGTGGGCGGACGGCGAAGGTGTCACTGCGGCGGGCGGTACCTCCACCGAGGCAGGCTCCTGCCCGGGTCGGTCCGGCATCGCCGCTCTCGGCGACCGCCGGTGTGCCGCGGCCCCGCTCGCCGACGCGGCGGGCTTGCCGGTCCGCGGCCGATCGGACACCGCCGGTCGGTCCACGCCCGGCCTGTCCCCTGCCGGCCGGTCCACTGCTTGTCGGTCCACTGCCTGTCGGTCCAAAGTCGGCCGGTCCGCAGGCTGGTCGCGGTTCAGGCGACGGACGGCACCGTCCGGAACGTCTGACGTGGCACCGCTCGTCACCGTGTCCGCCGAGGTCACGGCGGCCGAACCGGTCGGACCAGCCGCACGGGCCGACGCCGAGGCGACGACCGGCCGCGTTGCCTCGGTGAGGGCCGTCGCTTCCGCGCCCACGGTGGACCGGCCGGGCGAGGAAGTGCCGTTCGGCACCCGGTCGGCCAGGCCCGCCGAGCCCGACCGTCGACCGAGGTCGAACCAGGCGAGCGCCACCGGACCGCTGGGCAGCGCCGGGTCGAGGTCGGCGGCGATCCCCGCGGCCGCGGCGGCACGGCCACGGTCGACGTCAGCCGGGTAGGCAGGGGCGACCGGGTACGCGGGGGCGGCTGGGCGCAGGGGCGGGGTGGACGGGGCGTCCGGTGCTGGCGTGGGCCCGCCGAGCCGGACGGCCCCGTCCCACGGCGTCCTCGGCTGGGGAGCGGCGCCCCTCAGACCGAGGAGGCGCCGCAGCCAGCCGAGCAGGTCACGCAGCCGCGCCGACATTGCTGGTCTCCCGCTGGATGCCGTCGTGTGCCAGCACCAGGGTCTCCACCGCGAGTTCGCGGCTCATCGCGTCCAGCGGCGAGCCGTACCACTCCTGGGGCCAGGCGTTGACGAGGTTCCAGCGCAGGGCTTCGGCGGAGCCGGAGCTGTCGAGCATGACGATGGAGACGTTGCGGCGGCTGACCTTGCCCTCCACGGCGGTCATCAGCCACTCCCACAGTTCGAGGGAGGAGGTGAGCCCGAAGCGCAGGGTCACCGGGGCGTACGTGACGCGGCCCGGGATGGCGCGCACGACGGAGTTGTTGCCGGCTTCGCGGTACGAGATGGTCTCGACCTTGATGCCCAGGCCGCCGACCTCGGTGAAGTGGCCCTCGGTGACGTTGTTGATGAGCAGCTTGAAGTTGTACGCGCGGTACGGGTCCACCAGGTTGCCGGGCTGGGCGGCGGGGGTGGCGGTCACCTCGGGCATGTCAGGCTCCTGCCTGGTCGCCGCCGGCACCGGCGGACTGGCTGATCTTGAAGATGACGAACTCGGCCGGCTTGACCGGAGCGATGCCGATCATGGTCACGACCTGGCCCGCGTCGCGGACGTCGGCGGGGTTGGTCTCCTCGTCGCACTTGACGAAGAACGCCTCCTGCGGCGAGCGGCCCTGCAGCGCGCCGTCGCGCCACACGCGGGTGAGGAAGGCGCTGACGTCGCGGCGGATCGACTTCCACAACAGGGTGTCGTTGGGCTCGAACACGATCCAGCGGGTGCCGTCGCCGATGGACTCCTTGAGCATGTTGAACAGCCGCCGGACGTTCAGATAGCGCCACTCGCTGCCGGAAGCGGCCAGGGTGCGGGCGCCCCAGATGCGGATGCCCTCGGCCGGGAAGTGCCGGATGCAGTTGACCCCGGCCGGGTTGAGCACGTCCTGCTCGACCTTGGTGACCCGGTACGACAGGTCGACCGCGCCGCGCACCGGCTCGTTGGCCGGGGCCTTGTGCACGCCGCGCAGGGTGTCGGTGCGGGCCCACACCCCGGCGACGTGGCCGCTGGGCGGGGTGTTGACGACGTCGCCGGTCAGCGGGTCGCGCACGACCAGCCACGGCACGTAGAAGGTGCCGTAGTCGGACTGGCGCGGGCGCAGGCCGCTGTTGTCCTCGGCCGGGGCGGCGTCGACACTGTCGGCCGGGCCCTTCTTCGCCGGGGGCTTGGCCGGGGTCGCGCCGCCGACGCGGGTGAGCCGCTCGACGTCGCCGGTGTGCTCCGGCCCGTCGAGGATGGCCATCCGGTCGCCCATCAGCTCGCAGTGCGACAGCAGGTCCTCGTACGACAGCGCGTCGGTGTAGCCGGGCGCGGCGACGATGGCGACCTCGTCGATCGCTTCGAGCAGCCGCAGCCCGCTGCGCTGGCGGCCCTTGCCGGCCAACGGCTCACCGGGGGCGATGTTGACGACGTAGCAGCGGCCGCCGCCGTTGTCGAAGAAGCCGTACACGGCCCGCGACAGCGGGGTGCTGGCGGTGGCGTCGCCGACGAACACGCGGACGAACTCCGACCAGCTGTTGACCGCGACCGCCTCGTTGCGGCGCGCGGCGGCGTCCGGTGCGGTGCCGACGAATCCGGCGGTGCTGGTGCCGACCGACTCGATCGGCCTGCTGCCACCGGACACCTCCTCGACGTAGATGCCGGGTGAGGAGTACACAGGCATTGCTAGACCTCCTGGATCTCGCAGGTGATGACGACGGGTTCGGCCGAGACGGCCGCGACCTCGGCGGACAGCAGCAGCCCGCGACCGGCGACCGACAGGCGCACCGGCCGGTCGGCGGCGACGGGCAGCTCGAAGTGGCCCCGGGTGTCGGTGTACGACGCGGCGGTGCCGTCGGCGGCGGAGACCCGCATGCCGACCAGCGCCACCCCGCCGGGGGTCTGCACCCGGCCGGTGAGCCGCCGCAGCGACACCGTGTCCAGCCGGCCCGGCTGGGTCACCCGGGGGATGTGCGGGGCGGCCGTGGTGACGTGCACCGCGACCTCGCAGAGCAGCGCGACGCGCAGCCGTGCCCCGAGCGCGGTCCACAGCGTGTCCGGGACCGGCTCGGCGAGCAGGTACGGCACACCGCCGGTGAGGATGCGGTCGAGGGCCTCGATCGCGGTGGCCTCGGGGCCGTCGGCGTGCAGCAGGAACCGGACCCGCAGGCGCAGCGGGTCACCGGAGCGTGCGGGCAGCGTCTCGGGCAGGACCGCGTACGGCCACACGGCCACCCACGGTCCGCCGAAGGCGCCGGACTGCACTCCGGTCGCCGCGGCCGGGTGTTCGACCCGCACCGCGACGTCGACTTCGGCCAGGCTGGCCAGCAGCAGCGCGGACGCCCGGGCCAACGGCCCGTGGTCCTCGTGATACCGCATCGGAACCTCCGCCTCGTCTCGTGCCGGGGCGGCACGATCGCAGGACAGAGCGTCCGGTCACGGGCGGTGATACACCCACTGCTGTCAGCTGCGTGACGGGTCGGGCGCTGATTTCCGACGCAGGTCAGGCGGCCCCGGAGCCGAAGCAGCTGAAGCTGTACGCGGTCGCCCAGCGTTCGACGGGCGCGGCGGCCTGGGCGGCGGCAAGCGCGGCGGCCGGGTCGTGTCCGGCACGCAGCCGCTGGTGCAGGCCGAGCATCAGTTCGCGGGTGGCTTCGTCGTCGACAGGCCCGGTGCTGGCGACCAGGGTCCGGGCGCCCGCGCCGAGCAGCGCGGCGGTCAGCCCCATCAGCTCGTCGCCGGGGTGCACCGCGGACAGCCCGGTGTCGCAGGCGGACAGCACGACCAGGTCCGGGGCGCGGCGCAGCATGGTCAGGTCGTGCACGGTCAGCGGCCCGTCGGCGAGGTCGAGGTGCGAGAACAGCGGGTTGTCGGCCCGGAACTCGCCGTGCGCGGCCAGATGCACCCGGCGCGCCCCGTCGATCGCGGCGAGGGTCGCGGCGACGGTGGCCTGCGGTCCGGTGAGCTGCTGCGCGCCGGGGGCGAGCGCCGCGAGGGCCTGGACTTCGCCGATGGCGTGGTCGGGGCGGGCGGCGGCGACGAGCACGAAGCGTTCGTCGAGGTCGGCGCGGCGGTTGGCGGTGCCACGCGCCCACGCGGTCGCGGACGGGGCCACGGTGACGGGCCGCCCGCCGCAGCTCGGCATGGCCGCCCAGGGCAGCGCCTGCAGCGCTCCGGTGGGCACGACGACGAGGTCCCGGTCGCCGATCAGCGCGGCGACGGGCCGCAGCAGCCAGTCGTCGAGCTGGCGCAGGCCGTGGCGGGCGGCGGCCTCGGCGGCGGCCAGCGACGCCGGGGAGCCGTACCGCAGCACGAGGCGGCGCATCGCGAACCGCAGCGCCGCGATCTCCGGGCCGAGCGCGGCCGCGTCGACCAGCGGGCACAGCCGCACCCGGCCACCGGCGACGACGACGGCGAGCAGCCGCCCGTCCTGCTCGACGAGCTCGACCAGGGCGCGCTCACCGAGCCCAGCGGTGATCTCGTCGACGGAACCCGGGGCGTCCACGGGCGACGTCGCGGGTCCGGTGCGCCAGGTGCGGCGGCGGATCGCGTCCTCCAGAGCCCGCTGGCGCTGCAGGGGCCGGGTGCGGCGGATCGCGTCGAGGGAGTCGCCGGCCAGCTCGGCGGTGACCCGGCGCAGCTGGGCGAGTTCGCGTACCAGGTCGGGGTCGTCGGCCGGGGTGCTCGGGGGCAGGCGCAGGGTCGCGGCGCGCCAGCGTTCGGCCCAGGCCAGCACCTGCCGGGCGGAGCGCTGCGACAGCGCCAGGCGTACGCCGAGCGCGGCGAGGTCGCCGCCTTCGGCAGAGCTGAGCACCCGCAGCTCGGTCGCGCCGAGCGCGGCCCGGTACTGGTCGAGCAGCCGCAGCCCGTGGCGCAGCGCGCGCCGGGCCCCGGCGAGGTCGCCGTGGTGCAGCCGGCTGAGCGCCTGGGCGTGGCAGGCCCGGATGCGCAACCGGGCCGGGCCGTGTCCGGGCACGACACCGGCGAGGTCGGCCAGCGCGCCGGGGTCGCCGCTCTCGGCGGCGTACAGCCGTGCTTCGAGGGCCTGTTCGGGCCACCCGGCCGCGTCGAGCGCGTCGGCGAGCGCCCGCAACCGGGCGGTGCGCCGCCGCGGCGCGGCGCGGACCTGCAGGTACTCGGCGTGCACGGCCCAGCGCCCGCGCTCCTGGCGGAGGAACGCGCGCCGGGCCAGCCGGGCCGCCTCCCGTGCGCCGTCGGCGTCACCGGCCGCGAGCGCCGCCTGCGCCTGCAGCAGCCGGGCCTGCGGCAGCAGCGTGCCGAGCCGGGCCGCGGCGGCGATCTCGACAGCCTCCTGCGCCGTCTGGTGCGCCTCGGGCAGCAGCCGCGCCGCCAGCAGCAGCTCCGCCCGGTCGATCAGCGCCTCGGCGGGGCGCGAGCCGCTGCGCCGAAAGTATTCGTCGGCCTTGTCGTACCAGGTCAGCGCGGTGACGATGTCGCCGCTGGAGGCCGCCACGAACCCGAGGTTGTGCTGCGCCTGCGCCGCCGCGGCCGGCAGCGCCAGCTCGCGGTACAGCTGCTCGGCACGCCCGAGATCGGCGCGGGCCTGCGCGAACGCGCCCCGGTAGGTCTGCAGCACACCCCGGTTCGTCAGCGCCCTGGCCTGCCACAGCCGGTCGTCGTGGCGGCGGAACGCGGCCAGCGCCGACGTGTACGCGGCCAAAGCCTGCTCGTCGCGGCCCAGCCGGCGCAGCAGGATCCCGTGCTGCATCCGCGCCCTGGCCAGCGGCAGCCCGTCCAGCGCCGACAGGGCCCGGCCGATCTCGGCCAGCGCCGCGTTGGGACGGCCG
The DNA here is from genome assembly GCF_042663325.1 of Catellatospora aurea. Lineage (NCBI taxonomy): Bacteria > Bacillati > Actinomycetota > Actinomycetes > Micromonosporales > Micromonosporaceae > Catellatospora > Catellatospora aurea. The sequence goes on along the minus strand of NZ_JBHTAC010000009.1, from coordinate 133,414 downwards.
AGGTCGTTGAGGACCAGCGCCAGGCTCATCCGCGACAACGCCGCCAGCTCCGGCAGGCGGGCCCGGCCCGCGACCGCGATCGAACGCCGCAGCCGCGCGGCGGCCAGAGCCGGATCCTGCAGCTCACGGGCCGCCAGGCCGAGGATTCGCAACGACATCGCCACACCGGCGGGGTCGCGGTCACGTTCGGCGCGGGCCAGCAGCCGCTCGCCGAGCACCCCGGCCCGTCGCGGGTCGGCCATGACCATCGCTAACACGCGCTCATGCTGGAAGACTCTCGCACGACCGTCCTATCGACACGGACAGTAGTGTCAGCGTTGCGACACATCCGGATGTATCAGCAGGCCGTCGGCCGCACTCTGTTGCAGGACGCAACACGAGACGGAGGAACGACGATGGCTATGCCGCAGGACCGCCTGCACCGCTGGCAGGACCGCCGAGCCCGGCGCATGGCCGGGCTGCCCTGGCTCGGCCAGGAGACCCGCGCCGACCGCAAACCGGTCTGGTACACCCGTGACGAGCTGCTGGTCCTGTCCGACCACCGGGCGTCGGCCGAACGCGTCCTCGGCGGCCTCGGGCACACCCGCGGCGTCGGCGAGACCGAACTCGCCCCCGGCCTGCTGCGGCTGCGCGCCGACGGCCTGGACGTGCCGACCGCCGCCCGCCGGGTGCGGGAGGCCGCCGCCCGGGACGGCGACGAGCGCACCGTCGTCAGCCCGAACCACGTGTTCGTGTCCACGCCGTTCGAGCACGGCGGCCCGTTCGGCCCGCCGCAGCCGGCCCCGAAGCCCGGCGACCGCCCCGGCCCGCGCAAACCCGGCCAGCAGGTCGGCGTCGCGGTCATCGACACCGGCGTGTGGCGCGACAGCCCGCTGCCCGCGCACGCCTACACTGCCGCCCCGACCGACTACGAGATCGACACCGACGTCGACGACGACGGTGTGATGGACGGCGACGTCGGGCACGCCAACTTCATCATCGGCGTCATCGGCGCCCGCACCGGCAAAGCCGACGTCCGCGCCATGCGGGTGCTGGACACGTTCGGCCTGTGCACCGAAGCCGACCTGATCCTGTCGTTCGCGCGGCTCACCGACGAGAAGCTGATCAACCTGTCGCTCGGCGGGTACACCCTCGACGACCAGCCGCCCCTGGCCCTGGCCACCGCCCTGTCGGCGCTGCTCACCGGCCGCGACCGGCTCGTCGTGGCCGCCGCGGGCAACGACGGGCTGCGTGACCGGCCGTTCTGGCCCGCCGCGTTCGCCGGTACCGACGTGCCCTGGGCCGACCAGGTCGTCGCCGTCGCCGCCCACGACGGCACGGAGCTGTGCGACTGGAGCAACGCCGGCCCGTGGGTCACCCTCACCGCGCCCGGCGCGGACATCACCAGCACGTTCGTCAAGCACGGCCAGTTCCCGACCGGCTGGGCGCTGTGGAGCGGCACCTCGTTCGCGACACCGCACGTCGTGGCGCTGCTGGCCGAGCAGACGGTCCGCAGCGGCTCGACCGAGGTCGCGCGCAAGGCCGTGCTGGCCGCCGCGACCCGCTCCTACGGCGGATACCCGGGGCTGGCATGACCCAGACGCCGCCCCACACGCTGCCCGAATCGGACACCGCCGCGCTGCTGCGCCAGGCCGCCGAGGGCAGCCAGCGCGCCTGGAACACCATCGTGGAGCGGTACTCCGGCCTGGTCTGGTCGGTGGCGCGCAGCCACCGGCTCGGCCAGGCCGACGCCGCCGACGTCTTCCAGGCCACCTGGCTGCGCCTGGTCGAGCACCTGGGCGCGATCCGCGAACCCGAGCGGCTCGGTTCGTGGCTGGCCACCACCGCCCGGCGCGAGTCCCTCGCGGTGCTGCGCCGCGCCGGACGCGACCTGCCCGTCGGTGACCTGCTCACCCTCGAACCGCAGGACCGCACCGCCCCCGAGGTCGACAGCGACCTGCTGCGCCGCGAACGCGACGGCGTGCTGTGGCGGGCGTTCGGGCAGCTGCCCGGCCAGTGCCAGTCGGTGCTGCGGCTGCTGCTGATGGACCCCGCCCCCAGTTACGCCGAGGTCAGCTCGGCCTTGGACATCCCCGTCGGCAGCATCGGCCCGACCCGTGCGCGCTGCCTCGACCAGCTTCGCCGGAGGTTGAACCCCTGATGACCGCGTACGACGACGACATGCCCGCCGAGCTGCGCGGGCTCACCACACGCATGGACCCGGTGCCGGCGCACCTGATCGCGCTCGCCAAGGAGAGCCTCGCCTGGCGCGACACCGACGCCGCGCTCGCCCAGCTGGTACGCCAGATCGACCTGGCCGGGGTGCGCGGGGAGGACCTGCCCGACCTGTTCACGTTCACCGCGGGCGAGCTGACCATCGAGATGGAGGTGGCGGTGACCGGGCTGACCGCGGCGCTGACCGGCCAGCTCGTGCCGCCGCAGCCGGCCAGCATCCGCGTCGACCATGCCGACGGCCCGACCTGGGTCGAGGCCGACCCGCTGGGCCGGTTCTCGGTGGCCTGCGTGACCCGCGGACACCTGCGCCTGCACTGCCATCCGGCGCAGGGCGGCCCGGTCCAGACGTCCTGGACCCTGATCTGAAAACGCAGGTGGGGGCGGGCCGTTGCAGTCGGCCCGCCCCCACGTACCCGATCTCACCGATCGGGTCCGGCGGGCGGTCAACGGGGGCCGCCCGCCAGTCGTCCACCGCTACAGCTGCTCCTCCTTCGGCCCCTCCACGACCAGCTCCAGGTCGATGGAACCGTCCTCGGCCGGGCTCTCCACGACGTGCGTGCCGAACCCGGACCGGGTCAGCGCCCCGAACCCGGCGAACATGTCGGCGACCGACGTCATCGCCCGGCGCGCGCCGAGCCACCGGTTCTCGTTGTACGCGTGGTACGCGTCGCCGTAGGTGATCCCGTCGGTCAGGCTCAGCAGCGGGCGCTTGCGGCCCGAATTCACCTTCATGATCGCCGCGAAGCTGACCAGCATCAGGCCGAACACGTTGCCTGCCCAGGTCAGGTTGAACTCGTCCACGCCCGGGACGCTGTTGCGGCCGCCGGCCGCCGCGGTGAAGCTCACCGTCTTGTTCTTCTTGTGGTACGACTGGATCCAGCCCGTGTGCCCGTCCAGCGGGTGCTGCGGCGTGGTGCTGGCCAGCCCGCCCCGGTGGATGTACAGCGGGGTCTCGATGATGAACGGGCGGCTGAAGTCGATGACCGCGTTGCCCAGGTGCAGCAGCCCCTGCGGCGGCGTGTTCGCCGCGATCATCTGCTCCCGGTGCTCGATGAGCTTGCGCTGGTCCTCCAGCTCGCCGAGCACGTCACCCTCGGCGAACGGGTCGCCGATCGACGGGCCGAACCGCTTCAGCGCCGGCACCGGGCCGCCGGCCGGCGAGAACATCGACAGCATCCCCCAGAACGGGGACCACGACGTGGTGTCCTCGAACTCCTTCTGGAACTCCTCCGGCACCGGCTGGGCGTAGGTGTGGTTGAGGTACGCGTGCTCCTTGCCCAGCCGGTTGTTGCGCCGCAGCACCCAGCTGAACCCGACGAAGTACGGGCTGCGCGGCCGGTACGTGCCGTCCTTCGCGTTCGACTGGACCTCGCACGCCTCGGCCAGCTTCGCCATGCCGGTGCCGCCGTTGTCGCACATCGCGATCGGGGCCAGCTCAGGCTTGTCGAGGTTGAACTCGGTGCCGGTGGTGTCCTTGGCCAGCTTCGTGAACGACTCCTCGTCGAGGTCGTTGACCTGCACGCCGACGAGCAGGTTCAGCTTCTTGAGATTGAGCCGGTACTTCATCAGCGCGCGCTGCTTGATGAGCTGCCAGGCGGTCGGGTCGGGCTGCATGCTGCCTCCTCGGGGCGGCACGCGGTCGGGGTGACCGCGTGTACCCGAGCAGATGAGCGGCGACCCGCGCCTGATACGGCCCGCGGTGGCGGGCATCGGACACCACCCGAAGGACTGACGGCGGGCCCGCACACTGGTGTGCGGGCCCGCGTTCCCCTGACCGGGCCCGCTCAGCCGGTCGGGAAGTTGTCGGCGGTGCGGATGCGGTCGCGTACCCACACCCCGGCGGCCTTGAGCCGGCTGGTCCCCGCGTACGGCCCCGTGCCGCAGGTGCCCGTGGTGAACACGGCCCCGGTGCGGAAGTCGTCGCTGTAGTTCCAGTTCGTCCAGCTGATCTTCTTGGCCGCCATCAGGTCCAGATAGGCCTGCGCCTGGGTGAAGTTGTTCAGGCCGTCGCCGGACGCCTCCTGGGTGCCGAACTCGGTGACGAACATCGGGATCTGGTCGGCCGCCCGCGACAGCGCGTTGAGGTAGCTGCTGCCGTGCGACGCGGCATAGAAGTGGAACGTGTACATGATGTTGGTCGCGTTGACCTTGTTGTTGATGACCTCGGTCTCGTTCGCGCCGTCCGACAGGCCCAGCGACGACCAGGCCCGGGTGCCGACCAGCACGACCGCGTCGGAGTCGAGGGCGCGGATGGTCGGGATGATCTGCTCGGCGTAGCTCTTGATCGCGGCCCAGCCGACGCCGTTGGGCTCGTTGGCGACCTCGTACAGGATGTTGGTCTTGCTCGCGTGCCGCTGCGCGATCGCGGTGAAGAACGTGCGCGCCCGGATCAGGTTGTAGTTCGGGTCGCCCGGGGTCAGCATGTGCCAGTCGACGATGACGTACATGCCGCGCGCGGTGGCCTGCTCGATGTAGCCGTGTACCCGGTCGGTGAACAGCTGCGGGTTGGTCTCGTAGCCGTCCTCCTGGATGTACATCGACACCCGCAGCACGTCGGCGTTCCAGTCGGTGGCCAGCGCGTTGAGCGAGGAGTCGTTGACGCACTGCGGATACCACTGGATGCCGTGCGTCGACATGCCGCGCAGCTGGATCGGCTGGTTGTACCGGTTGCACAGCTTCACGCCGCACACCCGCAACTGCCCGTTGATCGCCACCGGCGTGGTGCCGGTCGGCGGGCTCGGCGAGGCGCTCGGGCTGGGCGGCACGGACGGGCCGGTGCCGTACACGTCGAACTCCCACAGCGAGTAGCCCCACTGGGTGGCCCGCGCCGTGCCGTACACGCGAACGTAGCGGCCGTTGGCGCTCAGCCCGGTGATCGAGTCGGTGCCGCCGTTGCCGGTGGTCGTGCTGTAGACACTGGTCCAGGCGTTGCCGTCGGCGGACACCTCGATCCGGTAGCCGGTCGCGTAGGCCGCCTCCCAGTTCAGCTCGACCCGGGTGATCGCCGACGATGCGCCCAGGTCGACGCGCAGCCACTGCGGGTCGACGCCCGCCGCGCTGGCCCACCGGGTCGTCGTGCTGCCGTCGACGGCGTTGCCCGCGGGCAGGGTGGCGTCCTCGACCGAGGAGGCGGTCGCGGGCTTGCCTCGCGAGAGCAGCGTCTCGCTCGGCCCGGTGCTGACCTCGACGTCGAGGTAGTCCAGGTTCGCGGTGCCGGTCGCGGTCGTCGCGGCGACCCGGATCGTATTGGTCCCGGCGGCCAACAGCGCAGTGACGGTCTTGTTGGTCCAGGTCGTCCACGCGCTGGTGGCGTTGAAGGCGCTCGCGGCGGACACGGCGGTGCCGTTGACGATGATGTCGGCGGGGCGGTTGGCGCCGCTGCCGTTGGCGTACCGGATGGTCAGGGTGGCGTTTCCGGCGCTGGGCAAATTCACCGTCCACTGCACGGCCGAGCCGATGGCGTTGTCGGTGTTGACGAACCCGCTGCCGGAGTAACCGGCGTGGTTGGCTTCGACGACGCCCTGCGAGATGGTCGCCGACTCGGCCTCGTAGCGCGTCGGCGCAGCCCACGCCGGCAGGGTCGCACCGACCGCGAGGGCGGTCAGCGTCACCAGCGACGCGACGGCCGCCGCGCGCCACGGCCTACTGAGGATCTTCATGCACGTTCTCCAAGCTGTCGTCGGGGGTGCGGGCCCGTGGCGGTGCGGCCACGGGCCCGCGCCGGTCAGGACGCGAAACGCAGGCGCACGATGACGTTGTTGAGCACCGTCGGCGTGCCGCCGTTCATGTCGTTGTTGGTGGAGGTGAGCCACAGGCCGCCGTCGGGGGTCTTGACGACGGTGCGCAGCCGGCCCCAGGAGCCGTTGAAGAACGCCCGCGGGGTGTCGGTGGTGCTTCCGGTAATGCGCATGACCCACAGCCGGGTGCCGCGTACGGCCGCCATGTAGATCCAGTCGTTGACGATCTCGATGCCGCTGGGTGAGGCCGACGCGGTGCTCCAGGTGCGCACCGGGTTGACGAAGGCCGGGTTGCTGCAGGTGCCTTCGCAGGTCGGCCAGCCGTAGTTGGAGCCCGGGGTGATGATGTTCAGCTCGTCCCAGGTGTTGTCGCCGAACTCCGACGACCACAGCCGCCCCTGCGAATCCCAGGCCAGGCCCTGCGGGTTGCGGTGGCCGAGGCTGTAGACGCGGGTGCCGAACGGGTTGCCGGGCGCGGCCGCGCCGGTGGTGGTGACCCGCAGGATCTTGCCGTTGAGCGAGTTGAGGTTCTGCGAGCGGCTGCTGTCCTGCCCGTCGCCGGTGGTGATGTAGATGTAGCCGTCGGGTCCGAACTTGACCCGGCCGCCGTTGTGGAAGCGGTTCTTGGCGATGCCGGTGACCAGCGCCTCGCGCGGGCCGATGGCCCCGTTCTCGAACTTGAACCGGACGAGGCGGTTGTCGGAGGCGGCGGTGTGGAACGCGTACACCCAGTGGTCGGTGGCGAAGTTCGGGCCGACGGCCAGGCCGAGCAGGCCACCCTCGCCGGTGGTGGTGACGGCTTCGGTGATGGTGCCGACGACGGTCTTCTGCCCGGCCAGGGTGACCCGGACGATCTCGAACCGGTCGCGTTCGGCGACCAGGGCGCTGCCGTCGGGCAGGAACGCGATGCCCCAGGGCAGGTCCAGCTGCGTGTTGACGTTGCGGTCGAAGACGGGGTCGCCGCCGCCGGCCTGCGTGGACGTGGTCACCGGCAGCACGGCGCTGACCGGTGAGGTGTTGCCGTTGGCGTCGTAGGCCAGCACCGTGTACTGGTACGTCGTCGCGGGCGTCAGGCCGGTGTCGGACGCGGTCAGGTCGGGCACGTCGGCGATCTGGGTGCCGTTGCGCGAAACGCGGTAGCCGCGCACGCCGACGTTGTCGGTCGACGCGTTCCAGGCCAGGGTCACGGTGCTCGCGGTGACGCCGGTGGCGCGCAGGTTGCCCGGGGTGCTGGGCGGCTGGGTGTCGGTGCTCGGCGGGGTGGTGACGGGCAGGTTGTTGCTGCCCTGCGACGGGTTGCCGGCCGCGTCGTAGGCCAGCACGCTGAACACGTACGACGTGTTGGGCTGCAGGTTGTTGAGGGCGGCGGTGAGGATGTTGCCGCCGACCTCGGCCACGACGTTGCCGCCGTTGTAGACGACGTAGCGGGCGACGCCGACGTTGTCGGTGGACGCGTTCCAGGCCAGGTCGACGCCGTTGGGGCGGACCTCGCCGACGACGCGCAGGCTGCCGGGCGCGGTGGGCGGCTGGCTGTCCGACGGGGCGGTGACCCGCAGCCGGTCCAGGTTGGGGCCGCCGTTGGCGGTGGTGGCCGTCGCGCGGATGGTGTTGGTGCCGGCGGTCAGGCTCGCGGTGAGGGTCTTGTCCGCCCAGGTGGGCCACGCGCCGGTGCCGGCGAAGGACAGGCCGGGGGCGGCGGGGCTGCCGTTGACGGTGATGTCCATCGGGCGGTCGATCGTGGTGCCGTTCGCGTAGCGCAGGGTCAGCGGGTAGTTGCCGGCGGCGGTCACCGACACGGTGAACTGCACGTACGACCCGGTGACGTTGTCGTAGTTGACGAACCCGGTGCCGGTGTAGCCGGCGTGGTTGGACTCGACCAGGCCCTGCGAGATCGTCGCGCTCTCGGCCTGGTAGTCGGTGAACGCGGGCGGCGGGCCGGTGGTCAGGTTCCACTGCTGGCTGGTCAGGTTCGCGATGCAGGACCAGAGGTGCAGTTTGGCGGCGTCGGCGGTGCTGCCGCTGACGACGTCGAGGCACTTGCCGGTGACCGGGTTGACCAGGGTGCGGGCGGTGCTGCTGTACGTCCACTGCTGGTTGGGGTTGGTCGCCGAGCAGTCCCAGATCTGCACCTTGGTGCCGTTGGCGTTGACGCCGCCCGCGACGTCGAGGCACTTGTTACCCAGCGCCCGGATGGTGCCGTCGGTGCCGACGGTCCAGGTCTGGGCGGCGCTGGCGTTGCAGGTGTAGATCTGCACCTGGGTGCCGTTGACGGTGGTCGCGGACGGGATGTCGATGCACTTGCCGGACGCGACGCCGGTGATCGGGCCGACCGTGTCGGCGGCGGCCGGTGCGGCGGCGACGACCTCGATGCTCGCGGCGACGCAGATCGCCGTGGCGAGTACGGCGAGGCGGCGCAGGGGTGGGGAGTTCATACGGGGGGCTCCGTTCCTCGCGACTGGCTCCGCGAGACCGGAAACGGACGCTCGGGGCAGCGGGACGGCGGATGCCAGCCAGGAGTGTTAGTTAAGTTAACTTATAGACTGTGAACGATATTGGTCCACATCAGTGCGGTCAAGCCGATCAGTCCGAATTGGCATGCTCCCGGAGATGTCGCTTCACAGGTCCCGCGTTGGCAAGTACTTGCCAAGACTTGCCGAGACTGTGAACTTCCTTTAGGTTGAGCACTCGCAACGGCAGCTCAGAGTGGGTGCCGGTCAGCAAATCTGTGGTCCGGTGGCGACCCACGCGCCCACCGGACCACCCTTCCCGGAGGACGACATGACAACGACAAACCAGCGGCTCGGCGCGCTGGCCCTGGCCGCCGCCTTCGGCCTGGCGGGCTGCACCGGCGACAGCGGGGCCGCCCCGGCGTCGACGGCGTCGCCGACCGCCAACCCCGCGATCAGCCCCGAGCTGCCGCGCTACGTGGCCGCCGCCGACGAGGCCAACGTCCAGGGCCCGACGACGGTGATCCGGGCCGGCGCCCGGCCGACCGTCGTCGACGACAACGGCCGCGTGCAGGCGATGGTGATGCGCGACGAGAGCCGCACGACCTTCACCAAGGGCAACTACCGGCTGACCGTGTACTGCGTCGGCACCGGCACCCTGTACGCGCACTTCGCCATCGGCGGCGTATCCAAGATCGAGGAGCTGCCCACCTGCGACACGGCCCGGCCGACGGTGTCGTCGGTCGAGCTGAGCCTGCCCGCGGACGCGGCCGACCTGTCCGTGATCATCATGCCGATCGGCGACGCCCAGGCGGGGGTCGCCTACCAGGTGCAGCGGCAGTGACCCCGGCACAGGCCCGGCCCACCGGGGACCCACGGGGGGTCCTCGGTGGGCGGCCGTGACGCCGCTGCGACGCGGACTTGCCAAAACTTGGCAAGTTGCGCAGCATGGGGGCATGCCTGACCAGCGGCCCGACCAGGGGCGGGCCGAGAGCGCCGTGCCCGATCAGCCCGCCTTCGGGCGGCAACTGCGCGCCCTGCGCCAACAGCGTGGCCTGTCCCAGGCCGAGCTGGTCGGCACCGCCCTGTCCACGGCGTACCTGTCCCGGCTGGAGTCGGGCCAGCGCCCGCCGACCGCGAAAGTGATCAAGCTGCTGGCCGAGCGGCTGGGCGTGCCGGCGGACGCGTTCGCCGTCGCGCCGCCGCAGGGCCTGGGCGAGGTCGTGGCCAAGGCCGCCTCCGCGCCCCGGCCCGACGACGCGGTCCCCGCGCTGCGCCAGGCCCTGGCCGAGGCCAACGCCGCCGACGCGGGCAGCCGCTGGCACGCGCTGTGGCTGCTCGCCGAGATCCACACCCGGCGGCTGGAGCGCACCGAGGCGCTGGCCGTGCTGCACCGGCTGGTCGCCCTCGGCGACGACATCGGCGACCCCGAGCTGAGGGTGCGCGCCCGCAACCGGCTCGCACTGTGCCACCGCTCGCTCGGCGAGATCCCCGCCGCGTACGCCGTGGCCCAGCAGGCCTTGGCCCTGGCCGACGAGCACCCCGTGCCCGCCGACGACGCCGCCCGGACCCTGCTGACGCTGATCTCGGTCGAGGCCGAGCTGGGGCGGCTGCCCGACGCCCGCGCCCACGCCGACGACCTGCGCGCGCTGACCGCCGACCGGACCGGCACGCTGCCGGTCGAGGCGCTGTGGACCGCCGCGACGGTCCGCATCCGCCAGGGCGACGACGCGGCCGCGCTGGAGCTGCTGCACCAGGCACTGCACCGGCTCGACAGCCACGACGACCTGGTCCTCTGGCTGCGGCTGCGGCTCGCGGCGGCGTCGCTGTGCCTGCAGATGACGCCCCGCCAGGTCGAGGAGGCCGCCGCGCGGCTGGACGAGGTGCGCCCCGCCGTCGCGCTGGTCGGCACACCACTGCACAACCAGGAGTTCCTGCTGCTCAGCGCCCAGCTGGCGTACCAGCAGGGACGGGACGAGGCGGCCGAGGCGGCCAGCGCGGGTCTGGAACCGACCGAGCACCTGCTGACCTTCCGCGACCGGGTCCGGCTGCACCTGCTGCGCAATCAGCTCCTGCTGCGCCGGGGCGAGTCCGCCACCGCCCTGGCGAACCTGCGCGACCTGGCCCGGCAGGCACACGAGGCGGCCAACATCGACCTGGCGGCCGAGATCTGGCGAACCATCGCCGAGGCCCCGCACCAGCCCGCTTCCTGAACCACCGTCCGGCAGGCCCCGCCCCACCCATTGACGCATTCGCTGTCACCAATTTACGATGGCCACCTTCGGCGACCAGCAAGCGCTTTCCATCCTGTCCGTCCCCCATCCGGGAGCGCCCGTATGAGACGCCGTCGCACCATCCTGCCTGCCATCGTCACGCTCGCCGCCCTGGTCCTGTCGACCTCGGTCGCCGGACCCGCCTCCGCCGCACCCCGGTTCCGGGTGCTGGTCTTCTCCAAGATCACGAACTTCTACCACGACTCGATCCCCGCCGGCATCGCCGCGATCCAGCAGCTCGGAGCCGCGCACAACTTCGAGGTCGAGGCGACCACCGACGCCGCCGCGTTCACCGACGCCAACCTCGCCCGGTTCGACGCGCTGATCTTCAACAACACCAACTCGACGCCCGCCTCCGGGGCGCTGCTCAACGCGTCGCAGCGGCTCGCCCTGCAGAACTTCATCCGCGCCGGCGGCGGCTGGGCGGGCCTGCACGCCGCGTCGGCCAGCGAGCGCGACTGGGCCTGGTACGACGGCCTGGTCGGCACGATCTTCGACTACCACCCGGACTTCAGCGCGACCGGCGGGGTGTACCCCGGGCGGATCAAGGTCCTCGACCGCGCGCACCCGTCCACCCGCAACCTTCCTGAGCTGTGGGAACACAACGAGGAGTGGTACAACTGGAAAACCAATCCCACCGGCCGGGTGCACACCCTCGCCCAGATCAAGGTCCGTGACGGCATCTCCGGCCTGGACGAGGGCGTCGACCACGCGTACTCCTGGTGCCAGAACTACGACGGCGGCCGGTCCTGGTTCACCGCGGGCGGGCACAGCAGTTCCGCGTTCAGCAACACCCTGTTCCTGGAGCACCTGCGCTGGGGCATCGAGTGGGCCGCGGGCGCGGTCGCCGGTGACTGCAGCGCCACCCAGAACGGCCAGTTCCAGCGCGTGCCCCTGGTCGACCAGGACCTCGCCGACCCGTTCGAACTGGCCGTCGCCCCCGACCGGCGCGTCTTCTACATCCAGCGCACCGGCGCGGTGAAGGTCGTCGACCAGGCCACCCTCGCCGTCACCACGCTGATCGACTTCGCGTACACCCCGGCCCAGACCAGCCAGTCCGACGGCCTGCTCGGCCTGACCCTGGACAACAACTTCGCCACCAACAACTGGCTGTATCTGCTGTGGTCGGACAAGACACTGAACCAGCTCAACCTGTCCCGGTTCACCGTCACCGGCTCGACGATCGCGCTCAGCTCCGAGAAACGGCTGCTGACCATCCCGACGCTGCGCGGCGAGGCCCGCGCCAACTCGCACATGGGCGGCTCCATCGCCATGGGCAAGGACGGCAACCTGTACGCCGCGATCGGCGACAACACCGACCCGTTCGAGTCCAGCGGCTACACCCCCATCGACGAGCGGTCCGGGCGGCGCGCGTTCGACGCCCAGGGCACCTCCGGCAACACCAACGACCTGCGCGGCAAGATCCTGCGCATCCGCCCGCAGGCCGACGGCACCTACACCGTCCCGTCCGGCAACCTGTTCGCGCCGGGCACGGCCAAGACCAGGGCCGAGGTGTACGCGATGGGCTTCCGGAACCCGTTCCGCATCACCGTCGACCCGCTCACCAACGCGGTCCTGGTCGCCGACTACGGCCCCGACGCCACCGCCGCCAACGCCAACCGCGGCCCCGAGGGCACCGTGGAGTTCAACCGGGTCACCAGCGCCGGCAACTACGGCTGGCCGTACTGCATCGGCAACAACATCGCCTTCAACGACTACAACTTCGCCACCAGCACGTCCGGGGCGAAGTTCAACTGCGCGGCCCCGGTCAACAACTCCCCCAACAACACCGGCCTGACCACCCTGCCCGCCGCCCGCCCCGCCCTGGTCTGGTACGCCTACTCCGCCTCGGCGCAGTTCCCCGAGGTCGGCACCGGCGGCGGCGGCCCGATGAGCGGCCCCGTCTACGACTACGACCCCGCCAACCCCCGCATCTCGAAGTTCCCCGAATACTTCGAGGGCAAGTGGATCGTCTACGAGCTGACCAGGCAGTGGTGGAAGACCCTGTCGCTGCACAAGACCGCGCAGACGTTCACCGACCCGCGCTTCGGGCCGACCACCGTCGGCGGGCTGCAGTCCATCAACGGAATCTTCGCCGGAATGAGCTGGATCCAGCCGTTCGAGGCCGAGTTCGGGCCCGACGGGTCGCTGTACGTCATCGACTTCGGGGCCGGGTCCGGCAGCGGACGCGGCGGCTCCAACGACGGCGCGGGCATCTACCGCATCGACTACGTGGCCAACGGCGTGCCGCCCACCGCGAAGATCACCGCGAGCCGGGACAACGGCCCCGCGCCGCTCGCCGTCACGTTCTCCAGCGCCGGCTCCGTCGGGGCGACCGGCTACGCCTGGGACTTCGACGGCAACGGCACCGTCGACTCCACCGCCGCCAACCCGTCCTACACGTACACCACGAAGGGCCGGTTCAGCGCCCGCCTGACCGTCACCGGCGCGGCCGGGCTGACCGCCGTGGCCAGCACCGAGATCACCGTCGGCAACACCCGCCCGACCGTCACCATCAACGTGCCGCAGGGCGGCTTCTTCGAGTTCGGCGACCGCATCCCGTACACCGTGACCGTCACCGACCCGGAGGACACCACCATCGACTGCAACCGGGTCGTGGTGCAGACGCTGCTCGGGCACGACTCGCACGCCCACCCGCTGGACAACTACGTCGGCTGCTCCGGCACCCTGGTCACCGAGTCCGGCGGCGGTGACGGGCACGGGCCGGGCACGAACCTGTTCACGCTGATCAGCGCCCAGTACACCGACGCCGGTGCTACCGGGGTGCCCGCGCTGGTCGGCTCGCTACAGGTCGAGCTGCAGACCCGCAGCATGGAGGCGGAGCACTTCGACGCCTCCTCCGGCGTGACCGTGCTCGACCGGGCCACGGCACAGGCCGGACGCCGGATCGGCGACATCGACAACGGGGACTGGATCAACATCGGGCCGGTCAACCTGCAGAACATCAGCGGCGTCGTGGTCGGGGCCAGCTCGGCGGGCACCGGCGGGACCATCGAGTTCCGCAACGGCTCGCCCACCGGCGCGCTACTGGGCACGGCGACCATCCCGGTCACCGGCAGCTACGACTCGGTGATCTCGCCGACCGTGCCGCTGACCAACCCGGGCGGCACGTTCACGCTGTACCTGAAGTTCGTCAAGTCCGGGCAGACCGGCGACCCGGACATCATGGCCCTGGACTGGCTGCGGTTCAACGGGCGCGGCGTCAAGGCCGAGACCGGCGCGACACTGACGGTCGGGGCCACCCCGACCACCGGGACCGGACCGCTCACCGTCAACTTCACCAGCACGTCCACGGCCCCGCCCGGCCGCACGATCGTGGACCGGGAATGGCGCTTCGGCGACAACACGGCCACCGTGCACGCCGCCACGGCCAGCCACGTCTACAGCCGCAAGGGCACCTACACCGCCTGGCTGACGCTGACCGACAGCGCCGGCGCGACCCACTCCGGCAGCGTGGTGATCACCGTGAACTGACGCGGTCCCTGCGTCGGCGGCCTGCCGTGAGGTAGGCCGCCGGCGCAGGCACCGCACAGTGACTTTGACACGAGATCGGCGACTGCGGCATCCTGCCAGGATGCCCAGGTACCGACGCCCCTACCGCGAGTGGCGGGTGTTCGCCTTCTACCCGTTGGCCGTGATGCTGCCCGCGTCCGCGATCTATGCGGCGATCACGTACGACCTCAGCCGCGGCGAAGCCGTCCTGCTACCCGTGGTCGTCGGGATCGTCACGGTCTGGATGTGGCGGATAGCCCGCGAAGGCATCTACGTCGGGGCTGACGGTGTACGCATTCGAAGGTTGCTGGGCAGCACAGCACTCCGCTGGGACGAGATCCGCCAGGTCGATGACGGACTTCGCGAAGTGTACGGGGCGAACATCCGTTTCCACACCATTGACGGCCGAGTGGTCAAGAGCACCGTGCAGCCGACCGGCGCGGCCGTAGACAGGTATGCGCCGATGCTGTCCCGGGGTGCCTACCTGCACCTTGTCCAGCAGCTGCGCGACCTGCACGATGCATCGCACGCGCGACGTTGAGCGGCTGCCACTGGGCCGCGCACCCGGACTGGCCTAGCCTGACGGCGTGGAGTTCGAACAGTTCGACCGGCTCGTCGAGCCCCTGCGCGCTCGCGCGGCGACCTTCGACGTGGACGGGTTCAAGCTGATCGAGGGCCGGACCGCGGCACCGGAAGAAATCGCCGAGGCGGAGCGGGCCCTGGGTGCGACGCTGCCGGCGCAATACAAGATGTTCATGGAGCGGTACGGCGGTGGCATGTTCGGCTTCGTCGACCTGCTGCCCGTCCGTGCGGCCAGGTCAGGCAAGGACAGCGACAACATCGTCACCGTGAGCCGGGCCGAGTTCCCCGACGGGTCGGCCGTCGCCCTGGCACCTGTGGGCACCGGAGACTTCTGGGGCTTCCCGGTCGAACACGGCCGGTGTCGCGGAGAAGTGTGGTTCTACTACCACGACGACGATGAACCGACCCCCGTCGCGGAGGACTTCCTGGAGTTCGTCGCACAGCACGGCATACGGGCCGGACGCGACTAGCTAGGGTCAGCGGATGCGCGTGATCCCCTTCCGCAGCCGCGACCGAGTCGACCTGTACGACTTCGACCGCGCCGACGATCCGGTCCACTCCATCGCGGTCGTCGCACCCTACGAGTCGCTCGACGCGCATCCGAGCGATCTGGGAGTAGCCTACGCCGACCGCTGCGAACTCGTGCGGCTCGACCGTGACGGCGCGGTGACCAGCCGGGTCCGGATCAGCACTGCACCGGGGTCGCCGGGCGGCGGACACGTTTCCTGCGCCTTCTCCTACGACGGCGATCAGGTGTGGGTGTTCAGCCCGGACGCGATGCTGGATCGGGGTGAGGACCGCATCCTGGTCATCGACGACGCGACCGGCACGGTGGTGGCGGAGCATCTGACCCGAACCGCCGGGCACGGCGCTTCATTCACACCGCATCCGGACGGTTCCATGTTCGTGGAAATCGGCGAGGGCCAGGACGGAGTCCCTGTCCTGCGCTGCAGACTCGACGGCGGCATCATCGCGGTACATGACTACGGATGGATCGATCGGGTGTTCTGCGGGTTGTCTCCCGACGGGCAGATGTTCATGACCACGGACCATCAGGGAGGGACCAACGCCTTATTCCACCGGTACGACGGATCCATCGTGTGCCAGGTCGAACTCGACGCGTTCACCGGCATGGGCGGAGATGACGAGGAGGCGATGATCGAGTGGGTCGGCGGATTTCTTGACCGCCAGACCGCGGTGGTCGTGCTGTCGGGATACGACGAAGACGCTGACGAGGACTGGCATGAGCACTACCTCGTGTCGCCCTTCACCGGGAAGGTGCTCGGACGCTGGGCGGTGGAGGTCAACGACCCCCACGACGTCGACCTGCTGGGTGACGGCACCTGGCTGCATCGACGTCCGGACCGGTTCGAACGCGTTCGGGCTGACCGATCTGCGACCGCATTGTGATCACTCGACCGGCTGGCACACAGCATCAGCACCCGGTCAACGATTCACGGATGATCTACCCTGGTCAGGCCGGGTAGCAGTCACCCGGCCTGATACGGAGAGAACATGGGCGAGGTTGCGGACGAAGCTCCCGGATGGGACGCCATCGAGGCCGCGGTGGCCACCAAGGCGGCTGATCGGAACCCGCTCCACTGGGGCTCGAACAAACTCCCTGGCCAGGGCCTGTACGGCCTGAGCGCGTACCGATGCGCAGCACACTGGCTGCTGGTGACGTTCGGCCTGACCGAGCTCTTCTCCAAGGACAGTGACGACCCGGAGGTCAGCGGCTGGGGCTTCGAGCTGACGATGCGCGTTCCGCTGGACGGCGAACAGCCACCCGCGTGGTCCCTTCGCCTGCTGGAGCGACTGGTCGACTACGTGTTCACCAGCGGCAGGGCCTTCGCGGCGGATCATCGCATGGACCCGGGCGGCCCGATCACCGGCAAGGACACCACCCGCCTCCGGGCCATCGCCTTCGCCGCCGACCCGGAACTGCCGACGATCGACTCACCACACGGTTCAGCGAGGTTCCTGACCGTGGTCGGGATAACCGCCGACGAACTGGACCGCATGAAGGCGACCACGACGGCCGAGGTGCTCAGCGACCTTGGCACCCGCTCGCCGATGCTCGTGACAGACCCGAACCGCTGACGCCGGGCGGGTAGCAGCGCCCCTGACTACGCTCTCGGCACATGGACGCGATCTTCCGGCTGCCGCCTCAATCCCCGCTGGCCGCAGCTATCACCGCGGATTGGGGTCTGCTGCCGCTGCGCGTGCCCATGGGCTGGAACGTCGTCTACAACACGCTGCTGGTCCGCCGGCTGCCGGATGGAACAGTCGAGGCCAACGACTCCGAGGATCTGTATTGGGCGCGCACCGCACGACCGCCGTGGCTGACCGAGCAGGAGGCGGCACGCAAGGGCGGCCTGCAAGCTCGGGAGATCAACCTCGACGCCGGTTGGTACCGCAACTGCGGCTTCCGCATCGTCGTCCTCGACCCCGACTGGGACCACGAGCGAGCCTCCCACACCACCTCCGACCTCGAAGAATTCGTCGTCGTCCTGGAGGGATGGCTGCGAATGATCACCGAGCGTGAAGAACTTCCGGCGTCGTGAGGTCGGTGTAGGCGCACCTCGAGCCGGTCATGCGGAACGGCCGGGCACAGTGCCCGCGCAGGTCACGATGTCCGGCGATCGCGCGAGCGCGGCTCACTCGATACGTTCGCCCGGATGACCAGTTCACCGGGCGGGCAACTACCATAAGCCGTGACCACTCCTTACTGGACCCGGCCTGAGCCGCCGTACCACGTCGCCATCTTCACGATCACGCCGAGCGGAACGGATCCCGAAGGCTACGCCGCGATGAACGAGCGGATGGTCACCCTGGCCGAAGCCCAGCCCGGCTACCTGGGCCGGGAGTCGGCGATCCTGCCGGACGGCAGCGACCTCGTCGTCATCTACTACACCGACGCCGAATCGATCCATGCCTGGAAACAGAACCCCGAGCATGTGCTGGCACAACAGCTCGGTCGGCAGAAGTGGCTCGCGCGTTACCGCGTCGAGGTGGCGTATGTCGAGCGCGCGTACGAGTTCACCGCAAGCCCATGCGCGGATGCGGAACGAGCTGCCGAATAGGGCAGCGGCAGCCCTCTGAGGTCAGCTGACTCAGCGCGAAAGCATCCAGTGGCTATCAGCCTTCGATTCCGTCCACCGCGCGCGCCACCCTGCCGTGGTAGAACCGGGCTTGGCAAAGTTGGCAGCCACCGGTTGAACCCTGCCGCGTGCACGGCGACGGCGGACTGAGGGATGTTCACATGACAGCGACACGCCTGCCGCAGGCCATCCGCGATGATGTGAAGACCCTGTGGAATTACCACGACATGCACCACGATGCTCGACGATGCGATATAGGGATCGGCCTCGGCAGCCATGACCTCGGTGTGGCGATCGTGGCTGTCGAGCTGTTCAACGACGGAATGTTCCCACGGTTGATCTTCAGCGGCGCGAACGCGCCCACGACCATCGAACGGTTTCCGCAGGGCGAGGCAGTGGCTTACCGCGATTACGCGATAGCGCAGGGGGTGCCCGAGGACGCCATCCTGATCGACGCCAAGGCGACGAACACCGAACAGAACCTCAGGTTCTCCCGTGCGCTGCTGGCGGAGAGAGGCATCGAGGCGCGATCGGTGCTGCTGATGTCGCGCCCGTATCAGCAACGGCGGGCTTACGCGACGTGCAAGAAGGTGTGGCCCGAGGTCGATGTCGTCTGTCGGTCGCGGCCGCTCTTGCTTGACGACTATGTGGCGAGCATCGGCGATGCGAAGAAGGTGGTCGACATGCTGGTCGGTGACACGCAACGCATCGAGGTGTACGCCGAACGCGGGTTCGCCATCGCTCAGCCGATTCCGAGCGAGGTCAGAGCCGCATTTGTTCGTCTTGTGGCAGCGGAGTACACGAGCCGACTGGTGTAGTCACCGACGTCGACCGCGATTATCACCCGTGGCGAAGGGTGCAGGCCGGGCACACCTCGATCTCTCGGAGCCGGGCGAGTGCCCATAGGTCATGCGAGGTAAGCACCCGCTCCGCATCGCGTGGCAGACAATCCGGCGCTGTTGCTCCTCTGACCGCGTGCGCCACTGCACGATGCCCGTCCGGCACGATGAGTGAGACGTTGCTGTAGTCGTCCGCTATCGGCCCGCCGTCAACAGTGGTGCATTGGATGGGATTGATGATCTCGTACCAGATCACGAGATCGGCCTGGTGGACGGCACGCGCGATAGTCCTGGGGTCTACCTTGGTGGTGTTGAACCAAAGCGGGGGGTCATGGGCATGGTCGCGTTCATCCCCTGGCCGGTACAACTCCACTACCTGCCACTTCACATCCCGTGCCGCCGCGCGAGCGTCGTCTGCCTCGGCTCCGTCCGCGCGCCGCACGATGGGAACCTGGCCCGACACCGGCGCTGCATCATCGACCGGACAGTACCGCGGATCAAGCTCGCGCAACGCTTCCGCCACCGCATCCGCCCCCTGTCCATACAGGATGACGCCCCGCCGCTCACCGTTCATCCGCATATTCTCAGCGGGCCGATACCCGGATGCCACAACCCGGGCGTCTAGGAGCGGCGTTGTGCGGCATCCGGGTGCTCGGCGGTCCGGCTGCTCTCGCGCCAGGCCTCCAGGCAGGCGTTGAGATCCGCAACCGCTCGTTCGGTAAGGCTGGGCCCGCTCGACATCCCGTAACTTCCGAGCTCCTTGAGTTCGACTCGCTGGTCCGGCTTTCCGGGCCGCGTCCGACTCACGACCGGGGCTGACGCCCCGGCGCCACCCGGTGCGGCAGAGTTGAGACCGCCCAGCGTGATCTGCGAGATCTCACTCCAGGCAATCCTCGTCGTCTTGGTCACGCCCCTAACCGTGATGCCCTGCGGACCGGCCGATACGCCGACGAACAACGCCCGAACCGCGCCCACCACCAGAAGGCCGGTCATCACCGCGAAGCCGATGCCCGCCCACCATCCCCCCGGCTGCTCGAAGCACCCGATGGTGCTGGCGGTCGACGTCAGCGCCATCACCGACATCACCAGGCACAGGACGATGTTCCAGAACGGGGAGCGCCAGCTCTTTCGCATGGGCACACGGTAGATCACCGATGCTGCTGCCCCGGCCGTATTTTGCGGCAGGTGCCCGGCTTACGCCGGATGTCAGCCGTGGCCTACGCGAGCGCCGCCCGAACCTGGCTGAGACCGTGCTCGCCGCGTACCCACACGCGGACACCACGGGTGCGCGGTCCATCGCTGGTGTAACTCATCGTGTCACGTATGGCGACGTTCTCGCCCAAGAGCCAACGGGAACAAGGTCCCGAAGCCTCGGCCACTTCGGCGAGTCCGTCCAACTGTGCCGCCAGGTGGTCGACGAGTGCCACCCAGCCGGATCCGGCGGCGGGTTGATGCCAAGGATGCCAGGACGCGAGATGGTCCAGAACGGCATGGCTCTCGATGAGGTGGTACACCGACGGCGCGATCTCCAGGAACGGGCCGCCGTCGGTCACCCCGACCCGCCCGTCGGTGTGCACTGCATAGGCCACCGGTGACGAGATGTGCTCACCGATGAATTCGAAGTGCCAGCCCCGCACGTCGCGCCGCATCCAGTCACCCAGGTCGAAGTCCCACCAATGCTGGAACTCGCGAGCGCCGCCGGGCATGAGCACGCTCTGGCGCACCACGTATTGAAGCCCACCGAAGCGGGCCGCGAACCCTTCCCTACGGATCACGAGCTTCATCGGAGCCGGGATCAGGCTGCCCGTCCGGTCGGGCACGCGGTGAAAGTCGGTCGCCAGGCGTGGGCTGGATTCCGGTTTGCGCCAACCGGTCCGGGCCAGGAGGTCTCGGGCGCGTTCAGACAGCCCGGTCGGGTCGTCGAGGATGTGCACACATGCTTCCCACACTGCCTTGAAGTCAGGTTGCATCGTATGCGGTCAGCGATTCAGGCGAGCCGCGGCCGCCGACCAGTCCGCATCGTCGCCCTGCGGTTCGAACCGGCGTACCGGCTGCGTGTCGCGGATCAGTTTCCGAAGGTCCGCCAGCTCGCCGCCGACCACGCCGAGCGCGCGGGCCTGCACCAGGATGTTGCCGAGCGCGGTCGCCTCGACCGGCCCGGCGAGCACCGGCAGCCCGCACGCGTCGGCGGTGAGCCGGCACAGCAGCTCGTTGCGGGCTCCCCCGCCGACGATGTGCACGACGTCGACCTCCCGCCCGGACAGCCGCTGGGCGTCGAGGATCGCCGCCCGGTGGGCTAGGGCGAGGCTGTCGAGGATGCAGCGCACCGTCTCGGCCGGTGTGCCCGGCACCGGCTGCCCGGTCCGGCGGCACGCTTCGGCGATCCGCGCGGGCATGTCCCCCGGCGGCAGGAACAACGGATCGTCGGGGTCGATGACGGCACGGAAGGCAGGGCTCCGAGCCGCCGCCCGCAGCAGCGGCTCCACATCGTCGTCTCCCCAGACCCGCTGGCACTCCTGCAGCAGCCACAAACCCATGACATTGCGCAGGTATCGGACGGTGCCGTCGACGCCGATCTCGTTGGTGAAGTTCGCCGCCCGGCTCTGCTCGGTGAGCACGGGCCGGTCCAGCTCGACGCCGACCAGCGACCACGTGCCGCAGGACAGGTACGCGAACCGCTCGCCGCTCGCCGGCACCCCGACGACCGCCGACGCGGTGTCGTGTGACGCCACGGCGGTGACCTGCACAGGTCCGAGTCCGGTGTCCGCGTTCAGCACGCCGACTGCCTGGCCGGGCTCACGTAGCGGCGGCAGGATCGCCGCAGGAATGCCGACCTGCCCGGCCAGCTCCGCCGCCCACGTGCCGCTGTTCACGTCGAGCAGTTGCGTCGTCGAGGCGTTGGTGCGTTCCGCGCCGATCTCGCCGGTCAGCCAGTACGCGAGCAGGTCGGGCATCAGCAGCAGTGTCCGCGCCGCCGCGAGCTGCGCCGTATCGCGCGCGGCGACGAGCTGGAACAGCGTGTTGAACGGCTGCAGCTGCAGTCCTGTGGTCGCGTACAGCCGTTCCGGCGGCACCTGCCGCAGCACCCGCTCGATGACCCCGTCGGTGCGCGAGTCCCGGTAGTGCACCGGGTTGCCCAGCAGCCGCCCGTCGGCGTCGAGCAGGCCGTAGTCGACGGCCCACGAGTCGATGCCGATCGAGTCGAGCGGCCCGGCGTCGCGCAGCCCGTCGAGGATGTTGCGGTACAGGTTCAGCACGTCCCAGTGCAGGGTGCCGCCGGCGCGTACCGCGGTGTTGGCGAACCGCGCGACCTCGGTCAGTTCCAGCAGGTCCGGGCCGACCCGCGCGGCGATCACCCGGCCGCTGGCCGCGCCGAGGTCGACGGCGGCGACCCGGGCCGCGGTCATTCGGGCGCTCATCGCAGGAACGCCGCGGCGACCCCGGCGTCGACGGGCACGTGCAGGCCGGTGGTGTGGGACAGTTCCGCGCCCGCGAGCACGAACACCGCGTTGGCGACGTGTTCGGGCAGCACCTCCCGTTTGAGCAGGGTGCGCTGGGCGTAGTACTCCCCGAGTTTCTCCTCGGGCACCCCGTAGACGGCGGCGCGTTTGGCGCCCCAGCCGGAGGCGAAGATGCCCGAGCCGCGTACGACGCCGTCGGGGTTGACGCCGTTGACCCGGATGCCGTGCTCGCCGAGTTCGGCGGCGAGCAGCCGCACCTGGTGGGCCTGGTCGGCCTTGGCCGCGCCGTACGCGACGTTGTTCGGCCCGGCGAAGACCGCGTTCTTGCTGACGATGTAGACGATGTCGCCGCCGGAACCCTGCGCGATCATGATCCGCGCGGCCTCGCGGGAGACCAGGAACGAGCCGCGCGCCATCACGTCGTGCTGCCGGTCCCAGTCGGCGAGGGTGGTCTCCAGCAGCGGCTTGGACACCGACAGCCCGGCGTTGTTGACGACCAGGTCCACCCCGCCGAACGCGAGCGCCGCCGCGGCGAATCCGGCCTGGATCTGCTCCTCGTCGGTGACGTCGACCTCGACCGCGACGGCGGCGTCGGCCGTGCCGATCTCGGCGGCGACCTTGGCCGCCGATTCGGGGTCACGGTCGGCGACCACCACGCAGGCGCCCTCGGCGGCCAGGCGCAGCGCGACCGCCCGCCCGATGCCGGAGCCGCCGCCGGTGACCAGCGCGACCCGGGCCGCGAGCGGCTTGGGCCGGGGCATCCGGGCCAGTTTCGCCTCTTCGAGGGCCCAGTACTCGATGCGGAACTTCTCCGCCTCGGGGATCGGCTCGTAGCGGGAGACCGCCTCCGCGCCGCGCATGACGTTGATCGCGTTGACGTAGAACTCCCCCGCGACCCGGGCGGTCTGCTTGTCGCGGCCGAAGCTGAACATGCCCACGCCGGGCACCAGCACGATCGCCGGGTCCGCGCCGCGCATCGGCGGCGAGTCGGCGTCGGCGTGGCGCTGGTAGTAGGCGGCGTACTCGTCGCGGTAGGCGGCGTGCAGCTCCCGGAGGCGCGCGATCGTCTCGTCGAGATCGGCCGTGGGCGGCAGGTCGAGCACCATGGGGCGGACCTTGGTGCGCAGGAAGTGGTCGGGGCAGGAGGTGCCCAGTGCGGCCAGCCGCGGGTGCTCGGCCGCGGCTAGGAAGTCCAGCACCTCGGCGGTGTCGGTGTAGTGGCCGACCTGGCGACGGTCGGTGGAGGCCAGGCCGCGCAGCACCGGCGCGAGCGCCGCCGCGCGGGCGTGGCGTTCCGGTGCGGGCAGCGGCTCGTACTCGGGCAGCCGCGCCCCGAACGGCTCGGGGCGGCCGCGTTCGTCGAGGAACGCCTGCGCGGTGCGGATCATCTCGATCGAGCGCTGCTCGCACTCGTCGCTGGTGTCGCCCCAGGCGGTGATGCCGTGGCCGCCGAGGATCACCCCGATCGCCTGCGGGTGTGCGCGGCGAACCTCGGCGATGTCCAGGCCGAGCTGGAACCCGGGCCGCCGCCACGGCACCCACACCACCCGGTCGCCGTAGCACTCCTTGGTCAGCGCCGGCCCGTCGGCGGCCGTGGCGAGCGCGATCCCGGCGTCGGGGTGCAGGTGGTCGACGTGTTCGGCGTCGAGCAGCCCGTGCATGGCGGTGTCGATCGATGGGGCCGCGCCGCCGCGCCCGTGCAGGCAGTAGTCGAACAGGCCGACCATCTCGTCTTCGCGGTCGAGGCCCGGGTACACGTCGGCCAAAGCTCGCAGCCGGTCCAGGCGCAGGGCGGCGAGCCCGGCCTCGGTCAGGGTGCCGAGGTCGCCGCCGGAGCCCTTCACCCACATCAGCCGCACCGGCTGCCCGGTCGCCGGGTCGGTCTCCTCGCCCTTGGCGGAGGTGTTGCCACCGGCGTAGTTGGTGTAAGCCGGGTCCGCGCCGAGCCGGTGGGAGCGGGCGAGCAGTTCGTCCTTGGCGGCCATCACGCGCCCCAGCCCGCGGCCTGGCCCTGTGCGCGCTCGTCGCGGATCTTCTCGAAGTACCCCGAGCGCTTGTAGGCCGCGATCGGGTCCGGGTCCAGGCCCATGTCCTCGCGCAGCTCGCGCAGCATCGGACGCACGTCGGTGTGGTAGGCGTCCATCAGCGCGGCGTTGGCTTCGAGCACGTCACCGGCCTGCTGCGCGGCGGCCAGCGCGGCGTGGTCGACGAGCAGGGCCTTGGCGGTGGCCTCCTGCACGTTCATCACCGACCGGATCACCGCGGGGATCTTCGGTTCGATGTTGTGGCACTGGTCGAGCATGTACGCGATCCCGGCGGACTGCTCCAGCGCCCCGGCGAGCACGATCTCGTGCATGATCCGGAACAACTGGAACGGGTCGGCCGACCCGACCATCAGGTCGTCGTCGGCGTAGAAGCGGGAGTTGAAGTCGAATCCGCCGAGCCGTCCGGCGCGCAGCAGCATGGCGACGATGAACTCGATGTTGGTGCCGGGCGCGTGGTGGCCGGTGTCGATGACGACCTGGGCGCGCTCGCCGAGCTGGGTGCAGTGCAGGTAGGCGGTGCCCCAGTCGGGCACGTCGGTCATGTAGAAGGCCGGTTCGAACAGCTTGTACTCCAGCAGCATGCGCTGGTCGGGCCCGAGCCGGTCGTAGGTCTCGCGCAGCGCGGCGGCGAGCCGGTCCTGGCGGGTGCGCACGTCGTCCTGGCCGGGGTAGTTGGTGCCGTCGGAGAACCACAGCTTCAGGTCACGCGAGCCGGTGGCGTCCATGATGTCGACGCATTCGAGCAGGTGCCCGATGGCTTTGCGGCGTACGGCGGGGTCGGCGTTGGTGACGCTGCCGAGTTTGTAGTCGTCGTCCTGGAAGACGTTGGCGTTGATGGTGCCCAGCGCGATGCCCAGGTCGGCGGCGTGGCGGGCCAGGTCGGGGTAGTCGGCGACCTTGTCCCAGGGGATGTGCAGCGCGACGGTCGGGGCGACGCCGGTGAAGCGGTGCACGGTGGCGGCGTCGGCGATCTTCTCGTACGGGTCGCGGGGCACGCCCTGCTGGGCGAACACCTTGAACCGGGTGCCGGAGTTGCCGTACGCCCAGGAGGCCGTCTCGATGCGCTGCCCGCGCAGGGTCGAAAGCACGTGCGACTGCGCCGCGAGGTCGGTCATCGTGGGTCTCCTAGCTGGTCTTCAAGGTGGAACACTTCGGTGAGCACGTGCATCTGCCGGTCGGGGCGGCCGGTGTCGAAGAACTCGGCCATCTGCGCTTGCCAGCGGGCGTTGACGTCGGTGGCGTCCATCGCCGCCAGGGCCGCGTCGAAGTCGTCGGTGAGCAGGTAGCCCACCAGCAGGCCGTCCTCGCGCAGGAACAGGCTGTAGTCGGTCCAGCCGGTGTCGCGCAGCGCAGCGAGCATGTCGGGCCAGACCTGGGCATGGCGGCGCCGGTACTCCTCCAGCCGGTCGGGTCTGACCTGAAGGGTGAAGCAGATCCGGCGCACGCCATGCCTCCTCAATGGGTCAGAAGTTGAACTGGTCGACGTTGGACGCGTTGAACGTGAACGGGTCGCCGAGCAGCACCGTGGCGTCCTTGCCGACGGTGTACTCGCCGAGCTTCCCGGCGGTGAACTTGTCACCCTCCTTGCCGGTGATCAGCCCGGAGGCCAGTGCGCCACCGGCGTACGCGGCGAGGTAGCCCAGGTCGGCCGGGTTCCACAGGGCGAACGCCTTGACGGTGCCGTCCTTGACGAACGCCTTCATCTGGTTCGGCGTGCCCAGCCCGGTCAGCTGCACCTTGCCCTTGTACGTGGACCCGGACAGGTAGCGGGCGGCCGCGGCGACGCCGACGGTGGTCGGCGAGATGATGCCCTTGAGGTTGGGGTGCTTGGCCAGCAGCGCCTGGGTCTCGGTGAACGACTTCTGGTCCTGGTCGTCGCCGTAGACGGTGTCGACGAGCTTGAGCTTGGCGTACTCGGGCTTGCCGAGTTCGGTCTTCATCAGCTCGATCCAGGCGTTCTGGTTGGTGGCGTTCGCGGTCGCCGACAGGATCGCGATCTCGCCGCCGTCCGGGCCGACCGCCTCGGAGATCAGCTTCACCTGGTTGGCGGCGATGCCCTCGGCGGTGGCCTGGTTGATGAACAGGTCGCGGCAGGTCGGGTTGGTGTCGGAGTCGAAGGTGACGACCTTCGCGCCGGCCTGCCGGGCCTCGTTGAGCGCGCCGCAGATGGCGTCCTTGTCGTTGGCGGACACCACGATCACGTCGGTGTTCTGCTGCGACAGCGTGTTGATGTAGCTGACCTGCGCCGACGGGCTGGCCTCGGACGGCCCGGTCTCGCTGTAATTCCCCTTGATCTCCTCGACCGCGGCCTTGCCGCCGTTGTCGGAGGTGGTGAAGTACGGGTTGTTGACCTGCTTGGGCAGGAACGCGATCTTCAGGCCGGTCTTCATGCTGCCGGTCGACTCGCCGGGGGTGGTGCCGTCGCCGCCGTCCTCGGCGCAGGCCGCCGTGGCGAACGTAAGCGCCGCCAGCGCGGCCATCGCCACCAGGCGTATCCGCTTCGTGCCTGATCTCATGGGGGTGCTTCCTTTCATCGGGGGTGGCCGCGAGGAGCAGGCGGCGTCAGGAAGAGGGCGAAACAGTGGTGGTTCGCCGCCGGCGTAGCCGCTCGCGCAGCATCGCGGCGACATTCGGTCCGACGACCGAAGCGATCAGCAGGGAGCCGGTGATCACCGTCAACGTGTTCGCCGGCACGTACGCCAGCTGCAGCGCGTTGCGCAGCACCCCGAGCAGGGCGACGGCGGCCAGCACGCCCAGCAGCGCGCCCCGGCCGCCGAAGATGGACACCCCGCCGAGCAGGACCGCGGCGACGACGGCCAGTTCCAGGCCGCTGCCGTTGTCCGCGCGGGCGCTGGCGAAGCGCAGCGTCCAGAACACCCCGGCCAGCGCCGACATCGCGCCGGACGCGACGAACAGCCAGAACTTGGTGAGCCGCACGTTCACCCCGGAAAAGCGCGCCGCTTCGGCGTTGTTGCCCATGGCGTACAGGCCGCGGCCGATCGGCATCGCGTGCAGGACGACCGCGAACACGACGGCAAGTGCGGCGACGACCAGGATCATCCACGGGATGGTGGTGCCGGGCAGCGGCTTGATCGCCGTGGTGGTCCAGGTGGTCGGGTAGTTCGCGACGGCCCGGTCGCCGAGCACGACGTAGGCCAGGCCTCGGTAGAGGGCCAGGGTGCCGATGGTGACGGCCAGCGACGGCAGCCCGAACCCGGTGACGAACAGCCCGTTGACGGCCCCGAGCACCGCGCCCAGCAGCAGCGCGAGCGCGATCAGCAGGGGCAGCGACGTCACCCCCGACACCCACAGCTGGCCCATGACCGAGCAGGTCAGGCCGAGCACGCTGGCCACCGACAGGTCGATCTCGCCGGTGATGACGATC
This sequence comes from Catellatospora aurea, assembly GCF_042663325.1. Taxonomy (NCBI): domain Bacteria; kingdom Bacillati; phylum Actinomycetota; class Actinomycetes; order Micromonosporales; family Micromonosporaceae; genus Catellatospora; species Catellatospora aurea. The sequence continues at coordinate 105,817 of NZ_JBHTAC010000009.1, read as the reverse complement.
AGGGTCATCGGCAGGGCGATCAGGGCGATCGGGATCGCCTCCAGGACCACGAAACGCCAGAACCGCGGGCTGGCGACGCCGTCGATGGTCAGCGCGCCGATCACGGCGACGGCGACCAGCGCCAGCAGCACGACCACGTCCCAGGTGCCCAGGGCGCGGCGGATCCGGGCGACGGGCTCAGACATGGGCCTTCCTCTCTCGCAGGCTGCGCGCGACACGGGCCGACAGCGCCCGGTCCAGGCCGATCGCGGCGAGGATCAGCGCGCCGACCGCGGCGTCCTGCCAGAACGGGTTGATGCCGAGCACCGGCAGCGCGGCGCGGATCGTGGTCAGCAGGACCGCGCCCAGGGCCGCGCCGTACACCGAGCCGCTGCCGCCGAAGATCGCCACGCCGCCGACGACGACCGCGGCGACGACGTTGAGTTCGGTGCCCAGGCCCGCGTTGGCGTCGAGGGTGCCGAACCGGGCGGCGTGCAGGACTCCGGCCAGGCCCGCGAGCGCGCCGCTGGTCACGAACGCGTAGAAGACGCGGCGGCCGCTGGGGATGCCGGACAGCCGGGCCGCGGCCGGGTCGGAGCCGATGGCGTACAGCTCGCGGCCGCTGCGGTGGTAACGCAGCACGTACCCGACGGCGACCAGGACGGCGGCGGCGAACAAGGCGAGCACCGGCACACCGAGCACGGTCGCGGTGCCCATCCGCAGGAACGCGGCGGGCATGTCGGCGGCGTTGATCTGCCGTCCGGTGGCCCACATGTAGTCCACGCCCCGGAACATGTACAGCGTGCCGAGGGTGACCACGAGCGCGGGCACCCGGGCGGCGGCGATCAGCCCGCCGTTGACCGCGCCGAGCACCGCCCCCAGCGCCGTGCCGACGACCAGCATCAGCGGGATGGGCAGGCCGGGCACGGCGACGAACACCGCCCCGGTCGCGAACGCCGACAGGCCCAGGATGGAGCCGACGGACAGGTCGACGTTGCGGGTGATGACGACCACGGCCTGCCCGACGGCCAGGATCGCCAGGATCGTGGAGCCCAGCAGCAGGTCCTTGAGGCTCTGCGCGCTGAGGAAGCGCGGGTTGACGATCGTGGTGGTCACCACGAGCAGCACCAGGGCCAGGGCGATGCCGAGCTCGCGTACGGCGAAGGCGCGCCGGGTCAGCCGGGCGCCGCCGCCGGTGGCCGTCTCGGCGGGGGCGGTGCCGACGGCGGTCATGCGGCGGCCGCCTGCCCGGTCGCGGCGAGCATGACCGACTGCTCGTCGGCCCGTGCGCGGGGAATGTCGGCGGTCAGCCGTCCCTCGTGCATCACCAGGACGCGGTCTGCCATACCGAGCACCTCCGGGAGTTCGCTGGACACCATGAGCACCGCGACGCCGTCGGCGGCCAGCTGCGACAGCAGCCGGTGCACCTCGGCCTTGGTGCCGACGTCGATGCCGCGGGTGGGTTCGTCGACGATCAGCACCTTCGGCGCGGTGGCCAGCCACTTGGCCAGTACGACCTTCTGCTGGTTGCCGCCGGACAGGGTGGACACCGGGTCGGTGAGCCGGCCCGCCTTGACCTGCAGGCGCTGCGCCCAGGTCATGGCGGCGCGGCGCTCGTCGCCGCCGAACAGCAGCCCGCCGCAGGTCAGTCGCCAGCGGCGCGGCAGGTTGGTGTTGCGCTCGACGGACAGCTCCATGACCAGGCCCTGCTGGCGGCGGTCCTCGGGGACCAGGGCGAGTCCGGCGCGGATCGCGGCGGCGGTGTCGCCGTTGGGCAGGCGGGAGCCGTCGACGGCGACCTCGCCCGCGTCGTGGCGGTCGACGCCGAACACCGCCCGGCAGACCTCGCTGCGTCCCGCGCCGACGAGCCCGGCGAGCGCAACGATCTCCCCCGCGTGCACGGTGAAGGTGACGTCGTCGAACACGCCGCGCCTGGTCAGGCCGCGCACCTCCAGCCGGGGCTCGCCGGGCGTGGTGTCCTGCTTGGGGTACATGGCCGAGACCTCGCGGCCGACCATCCGGCGTACGACGTCGTCGACGGTCAGCGCCTCGGCCGGGTCGGTGGAGACCCAGCGGCCGTCGCGCATCACGGTGACGGTCTGGCACAGGGCGAAGACCTCGTCGAAGCGGTGCGAGATGAACAGCACCGCGGTGCCGGCGTCGCGCAGCGACCGGGCGACGGCGAACAGCCGCTCGACCTCGATCCCGGACAGGGCCGCGGTCGGCTCGTCCATGACCAGGACCCGCGCGTCGAGCGAGATGGCCTTGGCGATCTCGACGAGCTGCTGGTCGGCGATGGACAGCCCGCGGGCGGGCCGGTCGGGGTCGAGGCGCACGCCGAGCCGGGCGAACAGCTCGGCGGCGCGCTGGCGCATGGCGGCGTAGTCGACGCGGCGCAGGCTGCGCAGCGGCTGGCGGCCCATGAAGATGTTCTCGGCGACGCTGAGGTCGGCGAACAGGGTCGGCTCCTGGTAGATGACGGCGATCCCGGCGGCGCGCGCGTCGGCGGGGCCGTCGAGCAGCAGCGGCCTCCCGTCGAGGGTGATCGTGCCGGCGTCGGGGGCGTGCACCCCGGCGAGGATCTTCACCAGCGTCGACTTGCCCGCGCCGTTCTCGCCGACCAGCGCGTGCGCCTCGCCGGCGTGCAGCTCCAGGCGGACGTCCCGCAGTGCCGCGACGGCGCCGAAGGACTTGCTGACGCCGTCCAGCGTGAGCAGTGGTGTCGGCACGTGGACCTCTTCTCGGATCACTACCTTGTGAAACGTTTCATCCGCCCGTTAGGATGACGTTAGAAGTCAGATCCACTGCCCGTCAAGGGTTTCTCCGCAGTTACCGAGTTGTTACGTTCGATCTCCAGGGAGCGAGAGTTGATTCATTTCAACGGCGGCGCGCCCCCGCCACGGTCCGGACCCGACACTCCGATCGCGACGTTCGACAAGCCGGTGCCAGCATGCGGGTAGCCCTGTTCGCGACCTGCCTCGCCGACGCGATGTTCCCGGACGCCGCCCGGGCCACCGTGACCCTGCTCGAACGGCTCGGCCACGACGTCGCCTTCCCCGCCGCGCAGACCTGCTGCGGGCAGATGCACGTCAACACCGGCTACCGCCGCCAGGCCCGCACCCTGGTACGCCACCACACCGACGTGTTCGAGCCCTACGACGCGATCGTCGCCCCGTCCGGCTCGTGCGTCGGCTCCGTGCGCCACCAGCACACCGCCGTCGCCCGCGACGCCGGCGACGAACGCCTCGCCGACCGCACCGCGCGACTGGCCACCCGGACCTGGGAGCTGTCGGAGTTCCTGATCGACGTGCTCGGCGTCGAGGACGTCGGCGCGTTCTTCCCGCACCGGGTCACCTACCACCCCACCTGCCACAGCCTGCGCATGCTGCGCGTGGGCGACAAACCGCTGCGCCTGCTGCGGGCCGTGCGCGGCATCGACCTGGTCGAGCTGCCCGCCGCCGAGCAGTGCTGCGGCTTCGGCGGCACGTTCGCCCTCAAGAACGCCGACACCTCCGCCGCGATGCTCGCCGACAAGACCGGCCACATCCTGGCCACCGGCGCGCACGTCATCACCGCCGGAGACGCGTCCTGCCTCATGCACATCGGCGGCGGACTGTCCCGGCAGGAATCCGCCGTACGCCCCCTGCACCTGGCCCAGATCCTCGCCGCCACCGAAGGGAACAGGCCATGACCACCTTCCTCGGCATGCCGCACGCCCCGCGCGGCGTCGGACAGCTGCGCGGCGACGAACCGTTCCCCGCCGCCGCCCACAAGACCCTCGCCGACCAGCAGCTGCGCCGCAACCTCGGCCACGCCACGGCCACCATCCGCGGCAAACGCGCCCGCGCCGTCGCCGAACTCGCCGACTGGGAGCAGCTGCGCCAGGCCGGGGAGGCGATCAAGGTCGCGACCATGGCCCGCCTCGACGAACACCTCGTCGCGCTGGAGGCCGCCGTCACCGCCCGCGGCGGGCACGTGCACTGGGCCCGCGACGCCGTCGAAGCCAACCGCATCGTCACCGACCTGGTCCGCGCGACCGGCGCCACCGAGGTCGTCAAGGTCAAGTCGATGGCCACGCAGGAGATCGGCCTCAACGAAGCCCTGGAAGCCGCGGGCATCACCGCCGTCGAGACCGACCTGGCCGAACTCATCGTCCAGCTCGGACACGACAGACCCAGCCACATCCTCGTCCCGGCCATCCACCGCAACCGCACCGAGATCCGCGACATCTTCCTGCGGCACATGCCCGGCGTCGACCCCGGCCTCACCGACGAACCACGCCGCCTGGCCATGGCCGCCCGCGCCCACCTGCGCGCCAAGTTCCTCACCGCGAAGGTCGCGGTCTCCGGGGCGAACTTCGCCGTCGCCGAGACCGGCACCGTCACCGTCGTCGAGTCCGAGGGCAACGGCCGCATGTGCCTCACCCTGCCCGACACGCTCATCACCGTCATGGGCATCGAGAAGGTCGTGCCCACCTGGACCGACCTGGAGGTGTTCCTGCAACTGCTGCCCCGCTCGTCGACCGGCGAGCGGATGAACCCCTACACCTCGATGTGGACCGGCGTCACCCCCGGCGACGGCCCGCAGCAGTTCCACCTCGTCCTGCTCGACAACGGGCGCACCGCGGTGCTCGCCGACCCCGCCGGGCGCAGCGCCCTGCACTGCATCCGCTGCTCGGCCTGCCTGAACGTGTGCCCCGTCTACGAACGCACCGGCGGGCACGCCTACGGCAGCGTCTACCCCGGACCGATCGGCGCGATCCTGTCCCCCCAGCTGACCGGCATCGAGGACAACAGCTCCCTGCCGTACGCGTCCACGCTGTGCGGCGCCTGCTACGACGTCTGCCCCGTCCGCATCGACATCCCCTCGATCCTCGTCCACCTGCGCGGCGAACACGTCGAAGCGCGCCGGCGCGGGCTGCTGCCCTCGGCCGAGGCGCTCACCATGGCCGTGGCCGCCTGGACCATGGCCGGCCCGCGCCGGTTCCGGTTCGCCGAGCGCCTGCTGCGGCTCGGGCGGGTGTTCGCCCGCTCCGGGCGCATCCGGAGCCTGCCGCCGCCGCTGTCGGCCTGGACCGCCGCCCGCGACCTGCCCGCCCCGCCCGCGCGCACGTTCCGGCAGTGGTGGCGAACCCGCCCCGAGGACGGCCCCCGATGACCGCCCGCGACGAGATCCTCCACCGCATCCGCACCGCGAACGGCCCCTCCCCCGCAGCCGTCCCGGTCCCCCGCGACTACGCCACCACCGGCGCGTACGCCCCCGGCGCCCCCGAGCTGCTGGACCTGCTCGCCGACCGCCTGCGCGACTACCGGGCGGCCGTGCACCGGTGCGCACCGGCCGGCCTCGCCGCCACCCTCGCCGACCTGACCAGCGGCTGGCGGGTCGCCGTGCCGGACGGGCTCACCGTGCCGGGCGCGGTCCGCGACCGGCCCGCCCTCAGCCACACCGACCTCGACGGCGTGGACGCGGTCCTCACCGGCTGCGCGGCGGCCTGCGCCGACACCGGCACCATCGCCCTCGACGGTGGAGCGGGCCAGGGCAGGCGGGCGCTGACGCTCATCCCCGACCGGCACGTCTGCGTCATCCACGCCGAGCAGGTCGTGCAGACCGTCCCCGAACTGCTGCGCCGCCTCGACCCGACGCGGCCGCTGACCCTGATCAGCGGCCCGTCGGCAACCAGCGACATCGAGCTCGACCGCGTCGAAGGCGTGCACGGCCCGCGCACCCTCATCGTGGTCATCGTCGCCGGGGACGAACCGGCCGGTCCGATAGTGTCCACCGAAAGCACAGGATGAGGGAGCGATGGCGGTGACCGGCATCAAGGAGGTGGCGCGGCGCGCGGGGGTGTCCCTGGGCACCGTCAGCAACGTGCTCAACCGCCCCGACAGCGTCGCCCCCGCCACCCGCAAGCGGGTCCTCGACGCCATCGACGAACTCGGCTATGTCCGCAACGACTCCGCCCGCCACCTGCGCGCCGGCAGCAGCCGCACCGTCGCGATCGTGGTGCTCGACGTGTCCAACCCGTTCTTCACCGACGTCGTGCAGGGCGCCGAAGCCGTCGTCGAAGCCGCCGGCGGCATGCTCGTCGTCTGCAACAGCGGCCAGGACCCCGCCCGTGAGGGCCGCCACCTGGCCACCCTCGAAGAGCAGCGGGTCCGCGGCCTGCTCATCACCCCCGTCGAGAACGGCCGCCACGAACGCCTCGAACGCCTCGTCGACCGCGGCATCCCGGTGGTCCTCGTCGACCGCGGCTCCGGTCAGCTCAACCGCTGCTCCGTCGCCGTCGACGACGTGCTCGGCGGCCGCCTGGCCGCCGCCCACCTGGCCGAACTCGGCCACCGGCACATCGCGTTCGTCGGCGGGCCGATCAGCATCGCGCAGGTCGCCGACCGGCACGCCGGGGCGGCCGCCGCCCTCGCCGAGCACGGCGGCGGCGTCGAGCTGGAGATGTTCGAGACGAAGGCACTGTCGGTGACCGCCGGACGGCAGGCCGCCGAGGACATCTGCACCCTGCCGCGGGGCAGGCGGCCCACGGCGGTCTTCTGCGCCAACGACCTGCTCGCGCTCGGGGTGCTGCAAGGGCTGACCATCGGCGGGCTGCGGGTGCCCGAGGACATCGCCCTGGTCGGCTACGACGACATCGACTTCGCCGCCGCGGCCGCCGTGCCGCTGACGTCCGTCCGCCAACCCCGCGAGCAGCTCGGCCGCACCGCCGCACAGCTGCTGCTGGAGGAGGCCGACACCGACACCGCGCACGGCCACCGCCACGTGGTGTTCCAGCCGCAGCTGGTCGTCCGCCAGTCGACCGCCGCACCGCGTCGCTGACCCGCTCACACCCTGCCCGACGGCTGCCAGAACACCGCGGCCAGGCGCGGCACGAGCAGGCTCGGCACCGCCAGGAACACCACGTACTGCATCGGCCAGGACACGAACACCGCCGCCGGCAGCCCGTCGGACAGCACCGGGCCCGGGAAATGGGCGTACGCCCAGTGCCAGTGCACGGCGTTGGGCACCTCGAACAGCACCGACACGACCAGCGCCGCGAGCACGATCGCCGCGAACGGCACCCAGTAGCGACCCACCGCCGCCGACACCAGCGCCCCGCTGAGCAGCGCCACCCCGGTGAACGCCAGCACCGTGTACCCGAACGGCGGCGCGACCGGGCTCGGACCCGTCACGTCGAACACGAAGCCGCGCCGGGCGTACCAGGTCACCGACAGCACCACGAAGACGCCGAGCGCGACCACCCCGACCGGCCACGACCGCACGGCCCGCAGCACCGGCCGCCGCCGCACGACCATGTCCAGCACCGCCTTGGCCGCCAGATAACTCTCCACGATGAACACCCAGTACAGCGCGAACCCCGGCAGCAGCACCAGCAGGTAGAACCACGTCGTCCACCACGGGTAGTACCAGAGCCGCCCCAGCCACTGCGCCACGACTTCCAGCACGAGCCCCGCCACCACCCCGCAGCCCAGCAACCGCAACACCATCAGCGGATCCCGCACCGCCAGATCCCACAGCGACGTCCCGCCGACCGCCCCGCAGATCCCCGCACCGGCGAGGATCACCCCCACCGCGAACAGCGCCGAACTCAGCCCGAGCACGACCACCGGCGCCACCGGCAGCCCGAAGATCGCCTGCTGCGGCGGCGCGAACACCCACCCCGGCACCACCACCTGCAGACAGGACGCCGCGACGAGCACCGCCCCGATCCCAATCTTCCAGACCGCCGCCCGCCGCACCCCTCCAGTATCCCGCCCCCGACCACCCCACCAACCCCGACCTGCGGAAAGGAAGGGCACCTTCACATCGCCATACGTTGTGGAAGGTGCCCTTCCTAACCGGCGAAGCCGGGGCCCGGGCCGGTCTGCTGCTCGCCCTGGGCGACCCAGCCGGCGACGAGCACCAGGCCCGACGGGCGGTGCCGAGCGACGAACGCGAACGGCCGGTCGAGCAGCACCCGCACCTGCAGCGGGCGCTGCGACGGCGGGGCGCTGCCGGCCCGCATCGCGAACGCGGTCACCGCCGCCGCTTCGAAGCCCTCGGCGGTGAACGACGCGGTCAGGTCCTGCGCGGCCGCGCCGACGCCCAGCGGGAAGTCGCTGACCCCGGGCAGCCGCTGCGCGCGCAGGTCCGACACGGTACGCAGCCCGAACAGCTCCGCGTGGGCGAGCAGGTCGTGCGACGACGTCACCGTGAACCGGGGCAGCGCGGCCAGCAGCCGGGGCGTGTCGTCGTGCCCCGACCCGAAGCCCACCGTGACACCCGGGGCCGTGTCGCCTTCACCGAACTGTGAGCCGCGACGCGACGGCTCGACCGCCGGGGCGTCGACGGCCGCGGTCAGCACCGCGGCAGCCGGGGCGTCGGGCAGCCCGATGGCCAGGTCGACGTCGATGCCGTTGTCGCCCTCGACGGTCAGCACACTGACCGGACCGGCCGCGGTGTCGTACACGGCGAGCCGGTCGCAGTAGGTGGTGGTCCGGCGCAGGCCGGCCAGCCGCTGCCCGGCCCACGGGCCTTCAGCGGCGCTGAGCATCCCGTCGGTGAACGGCTGCGTCCAGCGGGTCCTGGCGACGAGCGCCGACGCCAGCACGAGCAGCGTCTCCGGGTCGACCTGCACCGGCATCCGGTTCAGCAGGCCGTCGGTCTGCTCGCGTACCCAGGCGTCCAGCACCGCCTGCTCGGCGGCCACACCCACCGCGCCGGGCGGCAGGCTGTCGCGCCAGTCGGCGTGCAGCTTCAGGTCAGGGCTCACCCAGGCCCCGATCGCGGCGCGCAGCCCGGGTGCCGTCCGCAGCAGGTCGACCATCGCGGCCGCACCCGCGGCAGCGTCGCCCACGGGCATGCCGACCGCTGCCGTCAGCTCGTCACGGCCGTCGCCGTCCGCCGCGGGGGCGAGGTAGGCCAGCAGCGGCCACACTCCCGCCCCGGAAACTGCCGACGACCCGCCGGACTCGATCGTGGCCACCCATCGCCGCGTCAGCGCGTTCGCGCCCGCCACCGCCGTATCGATCACGGCGACACCCTATGCCTCGTCGGCAACCACGACGCCGGTCGCCTTGCGGGTCAGCAGGTGCTCGATGTAGAGCAGCAGCACGCTCAGGGCCACGGGCACCGTGAGACTCCACCAGGCGTCGTAGACGACGCCGAGCACGATCGTCACCGGCAGTCCCAACGCGAGCAGGATGCCGAGGGCCCAGCCGAGGACGGTGACGTCGTCGTCGGCGGGTGCCGCAGGCGGCTGGTGGGAGAGCTCGGGGTGGGGTTCGGGGAGGTCGACGAACAGCCGGCGCAGCTCGGACTCGGTTCGCGCCGTCTGGCAGGCCGCGCGGCGCTGCGTGTACTCGGCCGGGTCGAGCCGCTCGTAGCCGAGATGCTCGTCGAGGGCCAGCAGCGCAGCCTCACGCTCGGGCGCGCCGACCCTCAGATCGGTGACCGGTCCCTCGGACTGCTGAAGGGTTTCGTCGGCGTTGGACACAGCAGGACGGTAGGCCGGTGCGGTCACCGACGCCACCCAATACCGTCCGGCAACGCGTACGCGAGCAGGGGCTGCGCGCGGTCAGAGCAGCTCTCGCGGCTCGACGTGCGAGGACCGCAGCGCCCCCGCCAGCGCGGACCGCAGCACGGCGGCGTCGCCGATCCCATCGCTTGCCGCGCTCAGGTGCACCGCGACCGTGCCGCCAGGCGTCTCGGCGATGACCGCATTGACCCGGTCAGGCCCGGCGACCCCGGCCGGGTGCTGCATGGCCAGGTTCATGACCACCGCGTACGCGGGTCCGGGCGCGGCGACGAGCGCCGGCGGCACGACACCGACGTGCGAAGCCGAGGTCACCGGATCGCCGCCGCCCAGGGCGGCCTGTGCCACGGCGCGCACGACCTTGCGCGGCAGGTACGGCACGAGGGGTAGCAGCGCGGTGAACGAGGCGTCCTGCTCCCGCCGGGCCGCCAGCGTGCGCTTCACCTCGGCGCGAACGAACGCGACGTCGCCGACCCGGTCGGCGGGCAGGTCGAGCTGCACGGTGGTGAGGGCATTGGCGGACACGTCGTCGCCGTCGCCGCGGCTGTTCACCGGCATGCCGATCAGCGCCCGCCCGTCGGCGGTGACCCGTCCAGCGGCTACCGCGACCTGCGCGGCGACCGACACGAAGAGCGCATTCGACGTGGCACCAGCCGCGGCCGCCGCGCTGTGCCACGCCCCCGCGTGGATCAGGGCCACCGCGGTGAGCGGACGGGCATGCGAGGTCGTCGGCGCCGGCGACACGGTCCCCCGGTCGGCCCGTGCCGCGGTGGCGGCCGCCCTGACCGCGCCAGGGAGCCCGGCGGCGGCCTGCCCGATCGCGGTGAGCAGCCCGGGGCGGCGGCCCCGGTACAGGGCGGCGGTGTCGCCGTCGGCTGCGGCGAGCACGTTCACCAGGCCGATGCCGTCGGTGAGCGCGTGCGACACCACCAGCGTCACCGCGTGACCGCCCCCAGCCAGCGGCCGTACGGCCAGGTGCCAGGGGTGCCGGCACGGGTCGACGGGCATCTGGGCGCGATCGTCCAGCCATGCCGGGACGGCGCTCCGCTCGACCGGGTCCGTCACGACGGCGACCTCGGGCACGGCGTCCAGCGGCCCCCAGTGGTCCCGGCCGCCGAACGCTGCCGCGGGCACGATGACCCGCCCGAGCTGCCGGGACCGGGCCAGGCGCGCGGCGAGCGCACGAACCCGATCGACGTCGGGCGGGCCGTCCGCCAGCCAGCTCACCTGGGCGAGCACGACGCTGTCCAGGGCGTTCTGGGCCCGGTATGCGGCCTGGTCGAGCAGGTTGAGGGGCACGGCCATGCACCGGACTGTAGGCGCGGCGGGACGGGCGCAGCATCGGCCGATGCGAGTGCGCCGGATGGCCGTTCCGCTCCGGTGCACGCGTGCGTTCGTAGAAAACATGCGCTCAACGAAGGTTTCACGTAGAACATCTTCATTGAACTATGCACATGTAATAGATTCACGCCGTCCCGTCCCTCGCCCCCAGAGGTGAACATGAACGGCAACTCCGTACTGCGCAGACGCACCCTGCTCGCCGCGGCCGCAGGCGTGGCCGCGGCCCCCTTCGCCGCCGCCGGACCCGCCTTCGCGGCCGGACCAAAGATCTACATCGACCCCGGACATGGCGGCACCGACGCCGGCGCGGTCGCCAACGGCCTGCAGGAGAAGACCCTCACCCTCAACATCGCCCTGCAGACCCGCGACATCCTCAAGGCGAGCTACACCGTCGACGTGCGTATGTCGCGCACCACCGACATCACCCGCAGCCTCGCCTACCGCACCGACGACGCCAACGCCTGGGGCGCTGCGATCTTCGTCAGCATCCACATCAACGCCGGCGGCGGCACCGGCTTCGAGAGCTACCGCTACCCGGGCGTCGGCGCCACCACCCAGCGCCTGCACAGCCTCGTGCACTCCAACGTGCTCAGCCAGATGCGCACCATCTCCTCGATCACCGACCGCGGCCAGAAGACCGCCAACCTGCACGTGCTGCGCGAGAGCAACATGCCCGCCGTGCTCACCGAGAACCTGTTCATCGACACGGTCGCCAACGCGAACCTGCTCAAGCGCGCCGACTTCATCACCGCCACGGCCCGCGGCCACGCCCGCGGCATCGCCGCCTTCCTCGGTCTCTGACGCCCCGATCAGGTGACCGGCCCGGCCTCAACCCGGGCTGCCTCTGCCGCCCACGCAGTTCCGGCGGGGCCGGGTCCGGGCGGACTCGGCCCCGCTCAAGTTCAGGACGACCGCGTCAGAACGGCGGTGACCATTTACCTGCCCAAGACGCCGGGTACCTGACCGATGGCCACACCTTGTCCTCATCTGCCAACCCTGGGGTGGGCCAGAGGTGTCCGACCCACTCGCACTCAGGGATAAAGCTTTCGTAGTCGTCGACGCATCTGTCCGCCCACTCGCGTCCCACCAGCACCGGCCTGGTCGACAGGTCGCCCGCGGAGGCCTGCGCGCGCAGGACCAGACCCAGTTCTTCGATGCCGGGGTTGCCGCGCGGACCGAACCGCAGGCCACCGACCGCATCAGGCAGTTCGGACAGCCACTGCTCCAACTCGTCCGGGTCGCCACCGGTCAGGTTCATCCCGTCGAGCACCATCCGGGGCCCGTGTACAGCGTCTGCTGCGACGCAGAACAGTCGGCCCGCCTCGTCGAAGTACTCATAGAGTGCGGGTGCCGCCGACGGGAAACCCAGCTCGATGCCCACCACCTCGGGATGGTAGGGATCAGCCTGGAACCGGCGTACCTGCTGCGCCGCCGGAAGCGCGGCGGCAGCCTCCGCCACAGTCATGCCGAACCGCAACGGCCCCGCAGCCTCCAACGGTGTGACCAGCCACCGAGGCCGGACATCGACGGCGGCTCCTGGATTGTCCGGCGGCGGCATCCCGTCCACGCCTCTCCCTTGGTCGGATCGACATCATCGACGCGAGATCATGCCACCGGCTTGTGACACCTGCGCTCGGCTGCCGAACCGCCACACGGCCTGGCCGTCCGGCGGTCGACCCTTGAGCACCTCGTTGTCGGCCAGGGCCTTGGAGCGCTCCGCAATGAACCCTGTGCTCAGACCCGGCGCGCCCGGAACACGAACAGGCGTGAGCCGTCCTCGACCGGGCCACCGCGCCAGTCGCCGTCGCAGACGACGTCGGTGAAACCGGCCGACTCCAGCGCCTGCCGGAACCGCTCGGAGCTGCGGAAGTGCAGGACGCTCGTGTAGACCCGGTCCTCGCCGTCGGGGAAGACGTTGTGCGCGTCGAACGTCACCCGCCCGTCCTCGGCCTCGGTGACGTCCAACCACTCCCGCAGCCGACCCACCGGGGTGATGCGCTCCGCGTAGGTGGCCGCCGGGCTCCAGCGTTCCCATTCGCGGTAGGCCGGGTTGCGGGCTTCGAACGCGAATACGCCACCCGCGCGCAGCGCCCTGGCCAGCGCCGACAGTGTCGCGGGCAGCTCGTCCGGGGCGAGGTGCATGATCGCGTTGCCGGTGCAGACGGCCAGGTCGGCGGTGCCGGTCGGCGAAAGCGCGGTCGCGTCGCCGAACACCCAGGTGACCGCTTCCGCCCCGGGCTGCGACCGGGCGAAGTCCAGCATGGTCCGGCTCGGGTCGACGCCGAGTACGGTCCGCCCCGGCCGCACCAGCGACCGCGTCAGCAGTCCGGTGCCGCAGCCCAGGTCGATGACCGATCGTGCGCCCAGCTCGTCGGCGAGCGCCCGGTAGTAGTCGTGGTCCTCGCCACCCGGATTGTCGAGGTCGTACAGCTGAACCAGTTCGACATCACGGTAGGGATCATCGATCACCGGTGCACCATAGCGGCCGCGCACCCCATCCAGCTCCCGATAAATGCGCCGGCCGGCTTCTTGATGGGAAGATCCGGGAGTGACCCCGCTGCCCCAGCCTGACGATCTGACCTCACTGGTCCTGCGTACCGACATCGCGAACATGGACTTCGCCGAGTTCGCCGACGCCACGGACGATTCCGGCACCTACCGCGGGTTCGCCGACGATTGACGGCTCGACCGGGAGCGCCCGGATCGCCGAGCACGGCTCAGGAACCGGGGCTGACCAGGCCGCTCTCGTACGCGAAGATGACCGCCTGCACCCGGTCGCGCAGGCCCAGCTTGGCCAGGATGCGCGCCACGTGGGTCTTCACCGTCGCCTCGCCGAGCTGCAGGTTCGCGGCCAGCTCCGCGTTGGACAGCCCGCGGGCCAGCAGCACCAGCACCTCGCGCTCGCGGGCGGTCAGCGTCGGCAGCGCGCCGTGGTCCTCGCGTACGCCCGAGGTGGAGCTGAACCGGTCGACCAGCCGCCGGGTGATCGACGGGGCGAGCAGCGCGTCGCCGTCGCGGACCAGCCGCACCGCGTGCACGAGGTGGTCCGGGGTGACGTCCTTGAGCAGGAAGCCGCTGGCCCCGGCGCGCAGCGCGGCGTAGACGTACTCGTCGAGGTCGAACGTCGTCAGGATGATCACTCGGGTCGGCTCGCCGGCGGTCGTGGTCGCCCCGGTCGCCAGCAGCCGCCGGGTCGCCTCCAGGCCGTCCATGCCGGGCATGCGGATGTCCATCAGCACCACGTCGGGGCGCAGCCGCCGCACCGCCGCGAGGGCGGCCTCGCCGTCGCCCGCCTCGCCGACCACGTCGATGCCCGACGCGGCGAGGATCATCGTGAACCCGCTGCGGACCAGCGCCTGGTCGTCGGCGACGACCACTCTCAGCTGCTCGCTCATGACGCCACCGGAAATCGGGCAGTCAGCCGGAACCCGCCGCCCGGCGCGGCCCCGGCGTGCAGGGTGCCGTCGTGCAGTTTCAGCCGCTCGCGCAGCCCCAGCAGGCCGCGGCCGGCTCCCGGGCCGCCCGGCTCCCCGGTCGGCACCTCGTTGCTCACCTCGACCAGCAGGTCACGGCCGTCGTGCCGGATCTCGACCGCGGTACGCGCGCCGGGCGCGTGCCGCAGCGCGTTGGTCAGCCCTTCCTGCACCACCCGGTACGCGGTCAGGTCCACGCCTTCGGGCACGTCGACGCCGTCGCGGCGCAGGGTCACCGGCTGCCCGGCCGCGCGCACCGCGTCGACGAGGGTGTCGAGTTCACGCAGGCCGGGCTGAGGGTGCAGGCGGTCGTCGGCGGGGGCCAGCAGGCCCAGCAGGTGGCGCAGCTCGGCCATGGCGGACCGGCCGCTGTCCTCGATCGCCGACAGCGCGTTCGCCGCCAGGTCGGGGCGCTTGTCGATGACCTTCCCGGCGGCTCCGGCCTGCACGACCATGACGCTGACGTGGTGGCTGACGACGTCGTGCAGCTCGCGGGCGATGCGGGCGCGTTCCTCGGCGATCGCGGCGCGGGCCGTGGCCGCCTGCTCCTGTTCCAGGGCTGCGGCGCGGCGGGCGGCGGCGTCGGCGCGGCCGCGGGCGTTGCGTAGCGCGAACGCGAACAGGCCCGCGGGCAGCAGCACCGCGAACGGGCTCAGCCAGCCCGGGATCTGCGGGATCGAGTTGGCGAACAGCGACGCCGCGATGATCGCGCCGACGATCAGCAGCGCTCCGGCCACGCGCACCGACCGGCCGTAGGCGACGGCCGAGTACGCGCAGATCAGCACCGCGACGAAACCCGGCCACAGCAGGCCGTCCTGGATCAGGAACACCGCCCCGGCGGCGACGGCGAACGCGCTCAGCGGCCACCGGCGGCGTGCCGCGACCGCCGCCCCGGCGATCACGTTGACGGCCAGCATGCCGCCCGCCTCGTCGCCGCCGTCGAGCGGCGGGCGCGGGTCCACGGGCCTGACCGGCACCTGCCCCAACCCGGGCACGTCCACCACGGACGGGATGTCGGGAATGTCAGGGATCTCCGGTCGGGTGGGCCGGACGCCCAGGTCGGGGAAGTCCAGGTGCACCGGTGCCGGGGCGTCGCCGCCGCCGCCGCTCGCGATCGCCCAGACGAAACCGGCCAGCACCAACACCGCCGCGAGGGCGAAGTCGGTCCGGGGCACCCCGAGGCGGTCGGGCAGGCGGCGCAGGTCTATCGGCACGCCGCCCATTGTGCCCAGGTCAGCCGCGGGCTGCGTCCGCCGTGATGACTACCCGCCTCATCATCGTGGCGGAGGACACCGCCCCAGGTTCGCTCCCGCGCCGGACGCGCCCGCACGCCGCCGCTTCCTACGGTCACCAGGTCCGATGTCCGACCCGGAAGGGGCCATTGACCATGACCGAACTGATCCGCCTGCGCGACGTCGCGAAGGCGTACGAGGCGGCCGGGCCGCCCGCCCTGGCGGGCGTCGACCTGACCGTAAACGCCGGGGAGGCCGTCGCGGTCATGGGCCCGTCCGGCAGCGGCAAGTCGACCCTGCTCAACGTCATCGCCGGGCTGGACCGGCCCACCGGCGGCACCGTCGAGGTGGCGGGGGTGCGCGTCGACAAGCTGTCGGAGACGGCGCTGGCCCGGTTCCGCAGCGCCCACGTCGGCATCATCTTCCAGTTCTTCCACCTGCTCGACGAGATGACCGTACGCGACAACGTGGTGCTGCCCGCCCGGCTGGCCGGGGCGCGTCCCGCCCAGGCCCGCTCCCGCGCCGACGAGCTGCTGGAACGGCTCGGCATCGCGGGCAAGTCCGACGACTACCCGGCGCGGCTGTCCGGCGGGCAGCGCCAGCGCGTCGCGATCGCGCGGGCGCTGATGAACCGGCCCCAGCTGCTGCTGGCCGACGAGCCCACGGGCGCGGTCGACCAGGAGGCCGCGGCGGGCGTACGCGACCTGTTGCACGAGCTGTCCGCCGACGGGTTGACCCTGCTGCTGGTGACCCACGACCCGCAGCTGGCCTCGGCCGCGGGCCGCCGGCTGATCACCATGCGCGACGGCCACGCCACCGAGGCGGTGCCCGCGTGAGCGCCGCACCGACGACCACGCGGGTCGAGGCCGCGGCCACCGCACCCGGTGTGCCACGGCGCGGCCGGGGAACCGGCGCGGTGCTGGCCGCGGCCCGCGCGGCGGTCGCGCGGCGCAGGCTGCAGACCGTGATCGTCGGCGTGGTCGTGCTGCTGTCGGCGGCGACGGCGGTGCTCGGCGTCGGCCTGCTCGTCTCTTCGCACGGGCCGTTCGACGACGCGTTCGCCACCACGCGGGGCTCCCACGCCACCGCCACGATCCGGGCCGACGTGCCCGCCGACCAGGTCGCCGCCACGGCGACCGCGTCCGGCGTCGCCGCGGCCGCGGGGCCGTTCGACCTGGTCACGGCACCCATGGACGGGATGTTCGGGCCACGTGACATGGAGTTCGTCATCGTCGGGCGCGAGCAGCAGCAGGGGCCCGTGGACCAGCTCACCCTCAGCACCGGCTCCTGGCTGAGCGGGCCGGGGCAGATCGTGCTCACCCGGCGCACCTCCGGGCCGCGCACGGCCGTGGGCAGCGAGGTGACGGTCAGCGGGGTAAAGCTGCGGGTGGTCGGAATCGCCGCGTCGGTCACCGGCACCGCCGACGCATGGGTATGGCCGACGCAGAGCGACGTGCTCGGCGGGGACACCGCCGCGCGGCAGATGCTCTACCGCTTCGCCTCCCCCGGGGTCGACGACGCTGCGGTGCGCGCCGACCTGGCCAAGGCCACCGCCGCGCTGCCCGCGGGGGCGGTCACCGGCGCGACGACGTACGTGACGATCCGGCAGTCGCTCAACCGGTCCATCTCGGCGATCGCACCGTTCGTGGTCGCGTTCGCACTGCTCGGCATCGTGCTGTCCGTGCTGATCACGGTGAACGTCGTCAACGGTGCCGTCGTCTCGGGTTTCCGCACCATCGGCATCCTCAAGACGCTCGGCTTCACCCCCGGGCAGGTCGTCGCCGTGTACGTCGCGCAGGTGCTCGCCCCGGCGCTGGTCGCGGCGGTGCTCGGTGTGGCACTGGGCGCGGGGCTGGCGGTGCCGCTGCTCGCCGAGACCGACGACGCGTACGGGCTGCCCGGCGACGGTGCGGGCGTGCCGCTGTGGGTGCTCGGGCTGGTGCTGCTCGCCGCGCCGCTGCTGGTCGTGCTGTCGGCGATCGGGCCGGCGTCGCGCGCCGGGCGGCTGGCCGCCAACCAGGCGATCAGCGTCGGCCGCGCGCCGCGTACCGGCCGGGGTTTCCGGGCCCGCCGGGCGCTGACCGCCTCGCCGCTGCCCCGGCCGGTGGCGCTGGGACTGGGCATGCCGCTGGCCCGGCCGTCGCGGGCGGTGGCGACCCTGGTCGCGCTGCTGCTCGGGGCCGTCACGCTGGTCTTCTCCAGCGGCCTGTCGGCCTCGATGACCGAGGTCAACGTCGCGTTCACCCGCCTGGACGCGGTGCCGGTGACGGTGCAGGTCTTCGTGCCGGACGCGTTCGGGCCGGTGCCGGCCCGGCCCGGCGGTGAGCCGATCACCCCACCGGACGCCGCCGACGTCGCCGCGACCGTGGCGGCGATGCCGGGCACCGCCCGCTCGACGCTGCTGAAGGAGGCCGAGATCCGGATCGCGGGCCTGTCGCAGGAGGTCAGGCTGAACGGCTACACCGGCGACGCGAGCTGGGTCGGCTACCGCATCGTGTCCGGGCGCTGGTACAGCAATGCCGATGAGGTGGTGGTCTCGTCTTATTTCCTGCGCCAGACCGGGTATGCGGTCGGCGACCGGATCACGATGCCCGGCGGCCGGGTGGTCACCATCACCGCGGAGGTCATCAACGGCAGCGACAGCTTCACGATGATCGGGGACGTGTCGCTGGTGGCCAAGCCGATGATGGCCCGGGTCGAGATCGGGCTCGCACCCGGCACGGAGGCCGCCGCGTACACGACGGCGCTGCAGGCCAAGTATCCGGAGGAGACGTCCGGGGTGTTCGTCGAGGACCAGACGGCCGGCGACGACGGCGAGACGTTCCTGATCATCCAGGCGCTGATCGGCACCCTGACGCTGCTGCTCAGCGTCGTGGCCGCACTCGGCGTGCTGAACACGGTCGTGCTCACGACCCGCGAGCGCATCCACGAGATCGGCGTGCTCAAGGCGCTGGGCATGACGCCCCGGCAGACCCGGATCATGGTCGTCACCTCGATGGTCGGGCTGGGCCTGCTGGCCGGGGTGGTCGCGGTGCCGCTGGGCGTCGCGCTGCACCACGCCGTCATCCCGGTGATGGGCGAGGCCGCCAGCACCGCGCTGCCGCAGTCGGCGATGGAGGTCTACCAGCTCGGCGACCTGCTGCTGCTCGGCGGTGCGGGCATCCTGCTGGCGGTGCTGGGGGCGCTGCTGCCCGCCGGGTGGGCGGCCCGCACCCGGGTCGCCACGGCCCTGCGTGCCGAGTAGCGGGCTCGGCTGGCGGTCGTCACGTGACGGTGGCGGAGGGGGACCACGTGGAGTGGTTCGCGGGCGACGTCCGCGAACCGCTCCACGTGTTTCGATCAGCTATCTGGGGCGGCCATGCTTGTCGAGCACGACCAGGTAGCGGCATGGGGCTGCGGTCGCGTTGACGTACACGCAGTCGGCCGGCGGGCCGAGTTGCAGGCAGTCGCCGACGTCGAGTTCATGGACCTGCTCGCCTTCGACGAAGCGCAGGTGTCCGGAGAGCACCCAGATCTGGTGGCTGATGAAGCGGTAGGCCTGCGCGGGGTAGGCGACCTCGGCACCGGGCGGCAGCTCCACCTCTACCAGTTCCAGGGCGGCGCTCCCCGGTGGCGAGACCGCGCGGCGCGTGTAGCCCGTCTCGGGGTCGGTCCACACCTGCTGCTCGTCGCGTCGCGCGACCTGCCCCGCGGTGCCCTCGGCCCGCGCGATCAGTTCCGACAGGGTGAGTCCGAGCGCGACGGACAGCTTGGCGAGCAGGGCCGCGGTCGGCTGCGCCTCGCCGTGCTCGACCTTCGAGATCATCGCGCGGGACACGCCGGAGACGTCGGCCAGGGCGGCGACCGTGAGACCACGCACCTCGCGGGCGGCGCGAACGGTCGACGCGAGCGCTCTGCCGAGATCGTCGGTCACGGTCGGGCCGTTGACACTATAGTAAACATGATGGCTACTATAGTCGGCATGAGTTGGGATGGGAACATCCGCCGCGCAACAGCGGACGACGCCGCCGCCTGCGCCGCGATCTACGCGCCGTACGTCACCGACACGACGATCACGTTCGAGACCGAGCCGCCCACCATGGCGGAGATGGCCCGCCGCATCGACGCGGCCAACGAGCGCCACGCGTGGCTGGTGCTGGAGGTGGACGGTGCGGTCGCCGGTTACGCCTACGGCACCGGGCACCGGACCCGGGCCGCGTACCGCTGGGCCTGCGACGCCAGCATCTACCTGCAGCAGGGCCGCCGCCGCACCGGCGCGGGGCGGGCGCTGTACGCCGCCCTGCTGCCCATCCTCGCCGCCCGCGGCTACCGCCGGGTGATGGGCGGCGTGACCCAACCCAACGAGGCCAGTATGGGACTGCACCACTCGTTCGGCTTCACCGACGTCGGCACCTACCGCAAGGTCGGCTGGAAGCTGGGCGCCTGGCACGACGTCACGTGGCTGCAGCTCGACCTCACGCCCGACGAGGACCCCACCGCCCCGCCGGCCGAACTACGGTGACCCGCGAAGGCGCACGGTCACAGGCGTAGCGGCAGGCTCCGCAGCCGTGGGCCGCCGGCCGCGTGGACCGCGTTCGCCACCGCGGCGGGCACCGGGCCGACGACCGGCTCGCCCATCCCGTACGGGACCTCGCCGCCGCCGACGAACGTCACCCGCACCGGTGGCGTGTCGGCCATCGCGAGGATCGGGTAGCTGTCGAAGTTGTCGGACACGACCTGCCCGTCCTCGATGCGTAGCTCCTCCCGCAGCGCCGAGCTCAGTCCCATCACCACCGAGCCCTGGGCCTGCAACTTCGCCCCGGCCGGGTTGACCACCAGGCCGCAGTCCACGGCCACGTCCACCCCGGTGACCCGCAGCCGCCCGCCCGACAGGTCCACCTCGGCGACGACCGCGACCACCGTGCGGGCGTCGCCGGAGCAGGCGATGCCCCGGCCCCGCCCGGCGGGCAGCGACTCGTGCCAGCCGGCCATCTGTGCCGCCGTGCGCAGCACCGTGCGCAGCCGCTCCCCCTGCTCACCGGATTTGCGCAGGTGCGCCAGCCGGTAGGTCAGCGGGTCGGTCCCGGCGGCCTCGGCCAGCTCGTCGAAGAAGCTCTCCAGCGCGAACGTGTTCGGCATCAGGCCCAGTCCGCGCCACGGCCCGGTCGGCACCGGCAACTGCTCACGCCGGTTGACCAGCCGGTACGCGGGCAGGTCGTACGGCAGGAACAGGCCCAGCAGGCCGCCCGGGTCGAACCCGATCAGGCTGCGCACCGGCTCGGGCAGGCCTGCGACGGCCCAGATGATGTCCCCGGCCGCGCTGACCTGCTCCACGCCCCGGATCATGCCGTCCGGCCCGACCGAGCCGCGCATCTTCGTGTGCGTAGGCGGCCGGTAGAACGCCTGCCGCAGGTCGGTGTCGCGGGTCCAGCCGACGTGCACCGGCCGGCCGGTGGCCGCGGACAGCCGCGCGGCCTCGACGGCCAAGTGCTGGCCGCCCTTGCGCCCGAAGGAGCCGCCGAGCTGCGTGACATGGACGACGACCGCGCGCTCCTCGCCGAGCGCGGCGCGCACGTCCTCCAGCACACTCTCCGGGCTCTGGGTCGGCACCCAGAGTTCGACCTTGCCGGCCGGTCCGGGCTCCACCGCGGCGAGCGCTGCCAGCGGCTCCAGGTGGGCGTGGGCGGCCATCGGCGTACGGTATTCGGCCTGCACGAGCCGGCCCCGCGACAGCGCGTCGCGGATCGAGCCGTCGCGGCGCAGCACCACGCCGTCCCCGGCGGTGACCTGCCGTTCGAGCGCGCCGGTGTCGACCCGGGTGCCCTCGCTCCAGGTGGTCCGCAGGGCGCGGGCCGCCGCCCAGGCTCGGGTCCTGGTGTCGGCGACCACGCCGGCGAACCCTGCTTCGACGTCGATGACGACCTGCAGGACGCCCGGCATCCCGGCGGCGTCGCCCGGCTCGGCGCTCTCCAGCTGCGCGCCGAAGCGCGGCGGCACCGCGAACGCGCCGTAGCCCATGCCCGGCAGCCGGGCGTCGTAGCCGTAGGTCGCCTCGCCGAGCACCTTGGCCCGGAAGTCGACCCGGGGCGCGGACCGGCCGATGCTGGTGAACTCACCGGCCGGGCGCAGCGCCGGGCGCTCCCCCGGTTCCTGCCACGGCCCCTGGTGCGCGGCGATGACCTCTCCGAAGCCGAGCACGCGGTCCGTCCCCGCGACCTGGAACGCACCGTCGGCGGCAGTCAGCTGCGCCCGGTCGACGCTCAGCTGCCGCGCCGCTTCGATCGCCAGCATCTCCCGGACGGCCGCGGCCGCTTCGCGGATCGGGGTGTACAGCGACGCGACCGACGTGGACCCGAACGTGAACAACGTCGCCGCCGGGAACCCGCGGGCGGTGTCGGCCTGGACCACGGCCAGCTGCTCCGGCCGCACCCGCAGTTCCTCGGCCGCGATCTGCGCCAGGGCGGTGTGGATGCCCTGCCCCATCTCGATCTTCGGCACGTGCACGGTGATGCCGTCACCGGTCAGCTCGAACCAGACCAGCGACGACTCGGGGATCTCGGCCGTGCCGGTGCCGCGCTCCAGCATCCACTGGGCGAGGCTCGGTCTGCCGTACTCCAGCGCGATCGGCACACCCACCAGCAGCGACCCGACCGTCGCCCCGGCCCCGATCAGCAGCCTGCGCCGGGCGACCCGCCAGCGCCGGGGACGCACGTCCGGTTCGGGCGGTGCGGTGTCGTCGGCGGTCATGCGTCGCGCGCCAGTTCGGCCGCGCGGGCCACCGCGGCCTTGATGGTGTTGTAGCCGCCGCACCGGCACAGGTTGGGGCTCGCGGCCTCGGCGATCGTGGCCTCGTCCGGGTCGGGGTCGCGGGCCAGCAGGGCGACCGCGGTCAGCACGTGGCCGGGCAGGCACCAGCCGCACTGCAGCGGCGTCTCCACGAACGCCTGCTGCACCGGGTGCAGGGCCACGACCTGGCCGTCGGGTCCGCGTTCGGCCAGACCCTCCAACGTCACCACGGGGCGGTCGCCGACCTCCGCGGCGGTGATCTGGCAGCTTCGCGTCGGCCGGCCGGCCAGCAGCACCGTGCAGCAGCCGCAGCTCCCGATCCCGCAGCCGTACCGGGTGCCGGTCAGGCCGAGCTCGTCGCGCAGCACCCACAGCAGCGGCTCGTCACCGTGCTCGATCTCGTGGTGCCGGCCGTTTATCAGCAGCCGCATCGCGTCCGCTCTCCGATGACCATGCGACGTAGTGTAGGCAGCCGCGTCCGGTACTTCCACTGCCGTCGATCGGCTCAGCCGGCCGGATGCAGGAACCCCGTGACGGCGGCCGCCTCCCGCTCGACATCGGCCTGGACCTGTTCGGACAGTGGCTCGAACAGGTCCACGGTGACCGCACGCCCGCCGGAGCCGCGCGACCAGGTGCCCGCGACCCGCCCGTCGACCAGCACGGTCGCCCGGATCACCCCGCCGCCGGGCCACACGCGCGCCTCATGGGCGGCGTCGACCGACTCCTGGCGGGTGCGGTAACCGGTCAGGTAGTTGTCGTAGGCCGGGAGCAGGCGCACGTCCGGCGTCGCAGACCCGTCCGCGGGCTCCTGCCGGGCCAGGACCGCCGCGTCGCCGTCGACGACGATCGCCCCTGATCGGGCCAGGTCCTGCCACGCCCGGCGCGACGCGGTGACGGCGATGCCCGACCAGGACGTGAAGTCGTCCATAGTCGCCGGGGCGTACGCGGCGAGGTACCGGCGGGCCAGTTCCGCGACGGCCGCATCGTCGGTCAGCATGGGCTCGGCGGGCCACGGCACCCAGTCGTCCAACGGCACATACGTCTGCTCGCCGTCGCGCACCGGCCCGTGGCACACCCGCCCGACCAGCGCCGCGTGCCGGATCAGGTGGAACGGCGCCTGGCCGGTCGGGTCGACGCCGAGGACGGTGAGGCGCTCGGCCAGCTCGTGCCGCGTGAGCGGCCCCTGCGCACCGAGCACCTCCTCGACGAGGTCGTCGGCCCGGTCGATCAGATCGTCGGTGAGACCGAGGTCGCGGTAGCGGTGCCGGGTCGCGCCGATCACCCGCGGGGCGAGCAGCCGGGTGACCCAGCGCACGTCCTCGGCGGGGATCGTGTGCAGCGTGCCGCGCATGAACCAGTTACGCGCGATCGACCTGTCCCCCTCGTACGCGGTCCGGACCGCCTGCGCGCCGAGGTCGCGCCCGCGCACCCGGATGCCGAGGGCGGCGGCGGTAGCGTCCTGGGCCTGGATCGCGAAGACCCGCCGCACGACGTCGGCGGCCGTGTCGGCGCGCCGGCCACCGGCCAGCAGCTGCGCTCGGGCACGCGTGCGACGCCAAGGCTCATGATCGGCAGGGCGGGTCACGGCGTTGAAGTTAGCTCACCGTGTCCCACGCCAGTGCGGGTCCCGGGGTCTCGACGACCCGGTCGACGACGAAGTCGATCATCCTTTCCGCGCCGGGATGTTCGGCGACCCGGCCCGGGTCCCAGTCGATGCTCGCCCGGCCGGTCAGGCGCAGCGCGGGCCGGGCACCGGTCCAGTCGACGAACAGCAGGCCGCTTCTCGGTTGCAGGTGCAGGTTGCCGAGCGTCATGTACATGGCGTTGCCGCGATACTCCGGCCACGACAGCGTGGTGGCGTCGCGGGCGAGGACGAACCCCGGGTCGCCGCCGCGGTGCGACACGTCCACCCCGTGGCCGTCGGCGCTGCTGGCGATGAAGAAGGTGTCCGCGTCGGCGATGAAACGCCGCTGCCCGGCAGAGAGCCGGTCGCCGACCGCCGCGGCCGGGCTGGCATGAACCTCGCCGCGGACCTCCCGTGGGGTGATGTGCTTCGGGCAGTTCGCGAAGATCTGGTCGGCGGTGACGACGAGTCGGTCGCCCTGGTCGTGGCCGGTGCCGTTGACGCGCATGCGCCGGCGGGTGGCCGGTTCCAACACGAGCGCGCCGATGGGGCTCGGGGCGGCGAACGCCCCGTGCAGCGGGTCGCCGGCGGCGGGCACGGTCTCGGCGATCACCTCGCGTTCGCCGTCGGCGTGCACGAACCCCGGCGGGCCGTACAGCGGACTCGCCCAGAGGGCTCCCGCAGAGTCGGCTCCGCCGATCACCAGCAGGCGCTGGTCGGTGAGGAACCGGCGGGCGACCTCCGGCAGCCGCACGCCCATGCCCGCCGAGCCGAGCCCGTCCCGGTCGAAGCCGGACCGGCGCTGGACGTACACCTCTCCTGGATGCTTGGCCATGGCGCGCGCTCAGAAGAATCCGCAGGCGGGGCCGTCGGTGGCGGCGCGTGCCGGCCGGGGCGGACGCTCGACGGCGTAGAACTCCAGGCGGATGCCGTCGGGGTCGTAGCAGAACAGCTGCCCGGCGGCGGCCGGCTCACCGGCCACCCCGCTGTCGTCGCGGATGGTCGCGCCGAGCGCGCGCAGCCGATGCTCGACCTCGGCCAGGTCCGTGCCGTCGGCGACCTGGAAGGCCAGGTGGTGCAGTCCGGCGCGGTCGGCCGCGAACGGCGCGGCGCTCTGCTGCCAGAGGGTGATCATCGGCGTGCCACCACGGCCCAGGAAGGCGTAGCGCCGGCCGTCGGCGTCCGAACGGCCGACGACCTCGACGCCGAGCGCCTGGCGGTAGAAGCCGACGGAGCGGTCGAGGTCGGTGACGTTCAGCCCGACATGGCCCGTGGTGATGTCGTGGTCGCTCATGTCCCACCCTTCTAATGGTAAATCGCCTGGTGCCCATTAAACGGTAGCACGGTGAGCTAATGGCTTCAACGAGAGATAGCATTAGGGCATGCGACTTGCGATCGAGCTGGCCAACACCCTCCACGCTCGCCAGGGCGAGATCCGCGACGAGCTTCAGGCTCCGGCGGACCTCGCCGCATGGCTCGACGCCGCCGAGCCGCTGTTCGCCGTACCCGTCGACTCGCCGCGCGTCAGCCGCACCGACCTGGCCGCCGCCCGCGACCTGCGGGATGCCCTGCGCGCCATCGCGGTCGCCGCCTCGGCCGGCCGGGCGGCAGACCGCGCGGACATCGAACGGCTGAACGCCGCCGCCCGGACGGCGCCCCGCTGGCAGGAACTCGCCTCCGACGCGAAGACGGTGACCGCCCGGCACGACGGCAAGCCCGTGCCGGGCGCGCTCGCGGAGGTCGCCGCCGACGCGGTCGACCTGCTCGCCACCGGCCGCCTCGGCGTCTGCGCCGCGCCCGGCTGCGTGCTGCTGTTCCTGCGCGACCGGCCCAACCGCGAATGGTGCGGCAACGCCTGCGGGAACCGGGCACGGGTGGCCCGCCACCACGACCGCCAGAAGCAGCCCGCATCACCGCGCGGCAAGTGACCCCGCGTACCGCGCCTACATCTATTTTGATGTGAGCACATCAAAATAGATGTAGGCGCACGGAGACGTATGCCTCGCCGGCCGGCGGGTTTGACATCAAGCGCGGTTGAGGTTTTAGCGTCGCGGCTGTGGATCACACAGCTGCCCCGCACCAGGTGGGCATCCGGTTCCGGGAGGCGTTCGGCCGTTACCCGACCGGGGTCGCGGTCATCTGCGCGGCGGGGCCGCAGGGCCCGGTCGGGCTGACCGCCTCCAGCGTCGCGTCGGTGTCGCTCACACCCCCGGCGCTGTCCTTCTCCGTCATGGGCACCCGGTCGGCGCGGCACCTGCTGCGGGCCGAAAGCTTGGTCGTCCACCTGCTGGGGCCTGCGCACGTGGCGGTGGCCCGGGACTTCTCCCGCGCGGGCGGGCCTCGTTTCACCGCCGAGCAGGGCTGGAGCACGCTGCCGACCGGCGAGCCGTTCCTGCCCGGCGCGCTGGCCGCGCTTCGGGTCAGGCCGCTGCGGCAGGTCCCGGTCGGCGACGCGACCGTCGTCGTCGCCGGTGTCCTGGACGTCTTCCACGGACCCGACGACGGGCAGCTGATCTACCACGCCAGGAAGTTCCACACCTCACCACTGTCACCGGAGGCAACCTGATGCGACTGTCCCACCTGCTGCGCCCGCGCCTGGTCGCCGGCGCCCACTGCGACCTGCCTTGCGGCGTCTACGACCCGGCCCAGGCCCGGATCGAGGCTGAGTCGATCAAGGCCATCTGCGAGAAGTACCAGGCCAACACGGACCCGGAGTTCCGCACCCGGGCTCTGATCATCAAGGAGCAGCGGTCCGAGCTGGTCAAGCACCACCTGTGGGTGCTGTGGACCGACTACTTCAAGGCCCCGCACTTCGAGAAGTACCCGAACCTGAACCAGCTGTTCAACGAGGCCACCAAGCTGTCCGGTGCCGCCGGCACCAAGGGTCAGGCCGACCCGGCCGTGGCCGAGCAGCTGCTGGGCAAGATCGAGGAGATCTCCAAGATCTTCTGGGAGACCAAGCAGGCCTGAGCCGCGGTGGGGCACCCCGCGACGACCACGAGCGAGGTGCCCCACCGCGCTACGCGACTCGATCTACGATGCGACGATGACCTCGACGCCGTCCGCGCATGCCGTCAGCCAGTACGCGACGACGACCGAAAACCTCACCGCTCGCATCGCGCTGCATGCCTACGGCACGAACCCGCAGAGTTGGTTCTCCTGGCTCGGCGAGCGGCTCCCGCTGGCCGGCGACGTACTCGAAGTCGGCGCCGGCACCGGAAAACTGTGGACCCACGTGGATCACGTCACCAGAGGGGTCCGCCTCACCCTGACGGACTTCTCCGGCGCGATGTGCGAGCAGCTGCGCACCGTCCCCGAAGCGCGTGTGCGGCAGTGCGACGCGACGGACCTGCCGTTCGGCGATGCCGCCTTCGACACCGTGATCGCCAACCACATGCTGTACCACGTCGACGACCCGGCTGCCGCGCTGCGCGAGTTCGCCCGGGTGCTGCGTCCGGGCGGGCGGCTGGCCGTCGCCGTGAACGGCCGCGACCACCTCGAAGAACTCAACGCCATCGGACCCGCGATCGGTCGCCCCGACCTGACCCTGCACGCCACCCAGAACGACTTCACCGCCGAGACCGGGCCCGCCTACCTGGCGCGCTACTTCACCGACGTCGCCGTCGAGCGATACCACGGGGATCTCGACGTCCCCAGCCCCGACCCCGTCCTCACCTATCTCGCCAGCCTGGCGTCCGAGCCGCTCACACCGGAGCAGTTCACCGCGGCCCGCGACCACGTCCAGGCCCGGATCGACACCGACGGCAGCTTCCGCGTACGCAAACACACCGTGCTCATCACGGCTTCGGCAGGGGCGGCGCAGACTGCCGATCATGTCTAGGCTGTCGCGGTGACCGGTGCCGCAGAAGAGACTCCGCTGCCGGCCGACGCCCTGGCCCGGCGAGACTCCGTCCTCCAGGTGATGCCGGAGGACGATCCGTTGTGGCCACAGCCGGGCGACCCGCGCGGTCGCGACGTCACACCCGTGCCCAGGCAGGACCCACGGCGGTCGACCGTGCTGCGGGTCGGGGCCCTCGTGCTGGTGCTGCTGGTCGTCGGCACGTGGCAGGTGGTGGCCCGGTTCTACGAGCTGGCTCCTGGCGGTCTCGACCTCGGCGACCCGCGGCCGGCCGAGCACTGGACCGGGAGCAGCGAGATGGACATGAGCCATGCCTCGGGCCCCGACGTCCGCTACCCGGGCCGGTTCCCGATGCGCAACCCGAGTGCGCTGCCGGTCACGGTGGAGGGCATCGAGACCGCCACGCTCAGCGAGGTGTCCACCGGTCCGCATGGACGGCTTCGTCCAGTGGCCGGCGGCGGCGCCAGCCGTGCCGTTCGAGGTCGGGCACGGCTTCGAGGTGGGTGACCGGGCCGAGGCAGAGCCAGGCGACCGGGCGGATCCCGGCCGGAATGGCGAGCAGCTCCCGCAGGAACTCCTCGCGGTAGAACGACACCCACCCGACGCCCAGCTGCTCCGCCGTGGCCGCCAGCCACAGGTTCTGGATGGCCAGGCAGACGGAGTACAGCCCGGCGTCGGCGATCGCGTGCCTGCCCAGCACCGCGGGAGATCCTCGGTCGGGGTCGTAGGTCACCACGACCGACAGCGTCGACTCCAGCACCCCGTCGATCTTGATCCGGGCGAACCGCTCGGCGGCCTCGGCGTCCAGCGTGGCGGCGAACACCTCGCGTTCCCGGTGTACGTGCTGATGGAACGCTTCCCGCAGCGGCCGGTCGCGCACCACGATGAAATCCCACGGCTGCGTCAGGCCCACGCTCGGCGCGGCGTGCGCCGCGTCCAGGACCCGGGCGAGCACCTCGGCCGGGATCGCGGCGCCGGTGAACTGTCCACGCACGTCCCGGCGGCGGTGGATGACGTCGTACAACTCACTGACCATGGGCAGGCTCCCGCTGCTGTCGGGCACCGGCTTCCCGATGCTCCCCGCCCAGGGCGAGGCACCTCGCAACAGTTCGTGCCACCGGACACGTTACCGCCGATGCCGAGCAGCACCGCCATCGGCGCGGCCACGCCCGGATACGCGACCAACCGCAGACCCACCGGCTCGGGTGGCCCGTTCGTCACGAATGCGCGGTCGCCTCACGTCCCGTGAGCAGGCGTCTGCCGTGGATACTGAACCGATGGACGGGGAGGAAGCACTGGTGGGCGGCCGGATGACAGCCGGCATCGTGCGCCGCGGCGGCCACGTGCACCGGCCGATGGGCTCGTGGTCGCCGGCGGTGCACGAGTTCCTCGGCCACCTGGAGTCGGTCGGATTCGCCGGTCGATCGGATCGCGGCGGAGACCTCAGCGCCCTGGTTGAGTGCCGCGCACCGACGCGGCCACCGCGATGACCACCACCGCGAGCAGCGCGACGACGGCAGACGGCACCGTCGCCAGGCAGGCCAGCCGCCAGCTCAACGACCTCGTGGCGAACCAGCCGAGCAGCGCGCCGAACGCGAGCGCCACCAACACGGCGAAGCCGAGGGCCAGCCGCACCTGTGCCCGCCGCTCGCCTGCCTGGCCCGTCGAGGCGGCGCCGGCGCCGAGCGCCGCGCCCTGACCGAGTCCGGCCGGCAGCACGGCGATCGTCAGGATCGCCGCCGAAGGCGAGAACGCGGCGACCACCGCGCCGAGCAGCATCAGCACGAGCGACGATCCGGTCACCGCCGCAGGCGCCCGCCGCCCGAGCAGGTATCCGGCCGCGAATCCCGACATCATCGCGGCCAGCTGCGCGACGACGACCATCGTCAGCCCGGTCACCGTCAGGTCGAGGGCCTGCCGGGCTGCGCCGAGCAGCGGACCGATCAGGACCGCGAGCTGGCACGCGGCGACCATCGCGCCCAGCCCCGCACCGACGAGCAGCCACGATGACCGGCCGGCAGGCGGCGGCACCACGGACGGTGTCGACTGGTGGATCTGTTCACTCATCGCGCCATATTAGGCACTTGCCACGACCCGTCGGGTGCCTCGTTATGATCACGCGGTCGTCCGAAGTGGAGGAACTGCCGATGGCGCGGCGGAACAACCCGTCCGGGTGCGGGTGTCTGATGCTCATCCTGGTGGGGCCGTTCCTCGCGAGTCTGGCGATCTCCATTCCCGGAACGATCCTCGCCTCGCCCGCGATCGTGGCGTTCCTGCTGGCCGCGGACCCCGGCCAGATCGGGGCGTACCCGTCGTGGTGGGTCGGTGTGGCGCTCGCGCCGGTCATGGCCTACCTCGTGGTCCGGTTCGCCGGACGCGGCAGGGTGCACCCCCGGCACCAGGTCCATCTCGTCCGCGCCGGCGTCCTGATCGCGCTTGCCGCAGGCACCGCGCTGCTGGCGCTGGTGCTGCACCAGCGGTATCTCGGCGGCACGGTGCCGCCGGTCACGGCCGGGAAGCAGCCGCTGACGCTGGAGACGTCGCTGCCGCTGGTCGGCCCGGTGGCCGCCGGAACGACGGCGCTGCTGTTCTACTTCGTGCTCCGGCTGCTCGACCGCAAACTGCCGCGCCGGACGCAGGCCGCGCCGCAGGGCCCGACCGCGGGGGCCGACCCGCGCCCCCAGGAGATCTGGTGGGGTGAGATCGGGTTCCGCGACGGCGACGGGTCCAAGGACCGGCCGTTCGTCGTGCTGCGCGTGCACCCGGATCACCTGGAGGTCCTGCAGATCACGTCGAAGGACAAGTCGCACCGCGGCGACCACGTTCCGTTCTGGACCGGCAGCGCCGACCCGCACGCCGTCGAGGACGGCTTCCTCGAACTCGTGGTCCGGCGGGTGAGGCGGTTCGATCTGCGACGCCGGGATGTAGCGTACTGCCCGGACGAGATCTGGCACCGGGTGCGCTCGACGCGGGCGGCCGAAACGCCGCGATCCCGGACGGCGTGATCCCGGGCGGCCGCTCGGCGCGGATCGACGGCTGCGGGAAGGGGACCGCCGGTGGGACTGCAGGCGCCGCTGTGGCGGGCCGTCACCGTGTTCCGGGTGGCCGCGCTGGTGTACGCCACGATTCTGATGCTGGCCGGGTTCCGCGACTTCACCCGGCCCTGGCTGGGCTGGGCGGTGCTCGCGGCGATGACCGCCTGGACCGCCGTCACCGGCGTGCGCTACCACGACCCCGCCGGCCGCAGCCGGGCCTGGCTGGCGGCCGACCTGGCCGTCACCCTGGCCTGCCTGCTCGT
The DNA here is from genome assembly GCF_042663325.1 of Catellatospora aurea. Taxonomy (NCBI): domain Bacteria; kingdom Bacillati; phylum Actinomycetota; class Actinomycetes; order Micromonosporales; family Micromonosporaceae; genus Catellatospora; species Catellatospora aurea. Next base: position 74,726 of record NZ_JBHTAC010000009.1, on the reverse strand, counting down.
GTCCAACCTGGTCGTCTCGGCCGAACGCCTGGCCTCGGGCGGGCCGACGCTGCCGATGGCATGGGTGGCGGGCGCGGTGCTGGTGTGGGCGCTGCGCGGCGGCCGCCGGGCGGGCGGGATCGCCGCGCTGATCCTCGGCGCGGCCGACCTGTTCCTGCGCGGCGAGATCACCTCCGCGACCGCGAACGGCACGGTGCTGCTGCTGCTCGCGGGCGGGGTCATGGGGTACGTGTCCCGGCTGACCGACGACGCCGAGACCCGGATGCAGCGGGCCGTGGAGCTGGACGCCGCGACCCGCGAGCGCGAGCGGCTGGCCCGCGGCATCCACGACTCGGTGCTGCAGGTCCTCGCCCTGGTGCAGCGCCGCGGCACGGAGCTGGGCGGCGAGGCCGCGGAGCTGGGGCGGCTGGCCGGTGAGCAGGAGGCGGTGCTGCGCTCGCTGGTGGGCGTGCAGGACGAGGCGGCGGCCGCGGGCAGCGCGGACCTGCGCCTGCTGCTGGGCCGGTACGGCTCCCCGCGGGTCACCGTCGCGATGCCCGCGACGCCGGTGCTGCTGCCCGCGGCGGTCGCGGCGGAGGTCGCCGCGGCGGCCGGCAGCGCGCTGGACAACGTGGCCGTCCACTGCGGTCCCGAGACGCGGGTCTGGGTGCTGGTCGAAAAGGAACCGGATGCGGTCACGGTGTCGGTCCGCGACGACGGGCCGGGGATCGCGCCGGGCCGGCTCGCCGAGGCCGCGGCGTCGGGCAGGCTCGGGGTGGCGCAGTCGATCCAGGGCCGCATCCGCGACCTGGGCGGCGCGGTCGCCATCACCGGCGGCCCCGGCGAGGGCACCGAGGTGGAACTGCGGGTGCCGCTGCCCCGCTAGGCTGACGGCCGTGGTGGACGTGATGGTGGTCGACGACCATCCGATGTGGCGCGACGGGGTGGCCCGTGACCTGACCGACGCCGGGTACACGGTGGTGGCCGCGGTCGGCGAGGGCGGGCAGGCGGTGCGCATCGGCCCGTCGGTGCGCCCCGACGTCGTCGTGCTCGACCTGCAGTTGCCGGACCTGTCCGGGGTGGAGGTGATCCGGGGCCTGGTCGCGGCCCTGCCGCAGGTGCGGGTGCTGGTGCTGTCGGCCAGCGGCGAGCAGCAGGACGTGCTCGACGCCGTCAAGGCCGGCGCGGCGGGTTACCTGGTGAAGTCGGCGGCGCGGGAGGAGTTCCTGGACGCGGTGCGCCGGACCGCCGAGGGCGACGCGGTGTTCACCGCCGGGCTCGCGGGACTGGTGCTGGGCGAGTACCGCAGGCTTGCCGCCGCGCCCGGGGACGGCCCGGACACGCCGCGGCTCAGCGAGCGGGAGACCGAGGTGCTGCGCCTGGTCGCCAAGGGGCTGAGCTACCGGCAGATCGCCGAGCGGCTCACCCTGTCGCACCGCACGGTGCAGAACCACGTGCAGAACACGCTGGGCAAGTTGCAGCTGCACAACCGGGTGGAGCTGGTCCGCTACGCCATCGAGCAGGGCCTCGACGACTGAGCGCTGCTCTCCGGGAACAGAAAAGGCAAGGAGACCACTCTCCCTGCCACTATTAACGTATACCGCACCCCCGGTCTTGCGGCAAGACCCCCGTCATGCTGCAGAATCTCCAGCCGACACCAGAACCTGCGGAAATCAGGTATTCGCGAAGTAAGCGCGCTTTCGTCACTTGCTGCGGCGCGCGGTGCGGTAGGGGGATTTCATGATCGACGTGATCGTCGCCGGGGCGGGGCCCACCGGCCTGATGCTGGCCTGCGAGCTGCGGCTGCACGGCGTGCAGGTGCTCGTGCTGGAGAAGGAGACCGAACCGGCCGCCTACGTGCGCGCGCTCGGCCTGCACGTACGCAGCATCGAGGTCATGGACCAGCGCGGGCTGCTGGACCGGTTCCTCGAACACGGCAGGAAGTATCCGCTCGGCAGCTTCTTCGCCGGGATCGACAAGCCCTCCCCGGAGCGGCTGGACACCGCCCACGGCTACGTCCTGGGCATCCCGCAGCCCACCACCGACCGGCTGCTGGCCGAACGTGCCGCCGAGCTAGGCGCGGAGATCCGGCGCGGCAGCGAGCTGACCGGGCTGGACCAGGACGAGCGCGGGGTGACCGTCGAGCTGGCCGACGGCACACGGCTGCGCTCGCGCTACCTCGTCGGCTGCGACGGCGGCCGCAGCACGGTGCGCAGGCTGGTCGGGGTCGGCTTCCCCGGCGAGCCCGCCACGGTCGAGACGCTGCTGGGCGAGATGGCGGCGACCATGCCGGCGGACGAGGTGGCCGCCGTGGTCGCCGAGGTCCGCCAGACCCAGAAGCGGTTCGGGCTCGGACCGATCGGCGACGGGGTCTACCGGGTCGTGGTGCCCGCCGAGGGGGTGGTCGAGGACCGCACGACGGCCCCGACGCTGGACGAGTTCCGGCAGCAGCTGCGGGCCATCGCCGGCACCGACTTCGGCGTGCACTCGCCGCGCTGGCTGTCCCGGTTCGGCGACGCGACCCGGCAGGCCGAGCGTTACCAGGTCGGCCGGGTGCTGCTGGCCGGCGACGCGGCGCACATCCACCCGCCGACCGGCGGGCAGGGCCTCAACCTGGGCGTGCAGGACGCCTTCAACCTCGGCTGGAAGCTGGCCGCGGAGGTCAACGGCTGGGCCCCGGAGGGGCTGCTGGACAGCTACCACACCGAACGGCACCCGGTCGCGGCCGACGTGCTGAACAACACCCGGGCGCAGATGACGCTCATGTCCACCGAACCGGGTCCGCAGGCGGTACGCCGGCTGATATCGGAGCTGATGGACTTCGAGCAGGTGAACCGGCACCTGATCGAGAAGATCACCGCGATCGGCATCCGGTACGACTTCGGCGGCGGCCACGAGCTGCTCGGCCGGCGGCTGCGCGACGTCGAACTGAAGCGCGGGCGGCTGTACGGGCTCATGCACGCCGGCCGCGGGCTGCTGCTCGACCAGACCGGCCGGCTGTCGGTCGACGGCTGGGCGGATCTGGTCGACCACGTCGTCGACGTCAGCGAGGAGCTCGACGTGCCCGCCGTGCTGCTACGCCCGGACGGCCACGTCGCCTGGGTCGGTGACGATCAGCAGGAGCTGCTGGATCGGCTGCCGCGCTGGTTCGGCGCGCCCATCGGCTGAACATCGGCGGGGTGCCCGGTCCAGGGCACCCCGCCGATGTGCGGGTGGAATGCGCCCCGGGGACCGCCTCGTTGACCGGAGTATGAGCATCTCCACCGGCACGGGTGCCCGCACCCGGATCGAGCACGGCGGCAAGCGCGTACGCGCCTACTTCAACGGCCAGGTCGTGGCCGACACGAGCAGGCCGGTGCTCGTCTGGGAGGTGCCCTACTACCCGGCCTACTACCTGCCCGTCGAGGACGTGCACACCGAGCTGCTCCAACCGACCGGCCGGACGGCGTCGACGGGCATGGGCGAGGGCGCGCTGTACACGATGCGGGTCGGCGACCGCACGGCCGAGGACGCGGCGGTGCGGTACGAGAACTCGCCGATCCCGGAGCTGCGGGATCTGGTGCGGTTCGAGTGGGCGGCCATGGACGCCTGGTTCGAGGAGGACGAGGAGGTCTACACCCATCCCCGCGACCCGCACACCCGGGTCGACATCCTGGCCAGCTCGCGCCACGTGCGGGTCGAGGTCGACGGGGTGACGGTGGCCGAATCGCACCGCCCGATGGTCCTGTTCGAGACCGGCCTGCCGCCGCGCTTCTACCTGCCGAAGACCGACGTCCGGCTCGACCTGCTCAAGCCCACCGACACGGTCAGCCACTGCCCGTACAAGGGCCAGGCCGAGTACTGGTCGGTGCGGGCGGGCGACACGGTGCACGACGACCTCGTGTGGTCGTACCGCACGCCGCTGCACGAGAGCCGGAAGATCGAAGGGCTGGTCTCCTTCTACAACGAGAAGGTGGACCTCTATGTGGACGGTGTGCTGCAGAAACGACCCAAGACGAAGTTCAGCTGAAGGCTCATCGGGTACGGCGTGGACGCCGGGCCGCCGTCGACGGGTGCAGGCAGTGATACCGCAGCCCCCTGGAGCGGCGACCGTCGGCGGGCTGGTCGACGCCGAACAACTGCTCGTGTGGGGCGGCCGCGAGCAGTTGTTCGGCTCGCAGCGCCTCGATGGCGGCGCGGATGTGCGGCGGCGGGTCGGCGACCGTCAGGTGCACGCCCAGCCGCAGCGCACTGGTCCGGAAGAGCATCAGCACGCTGATCCCCGCGGCGTCGATCGCGTCGAGGCCCGCGCAGTCGACGGTGAGCTGGTCGGTGGGAAAGCGTTCGAGCACGACACCGATCGCCTTTCCCAGCTGGTGTGCCGCGGTCGAGTCGAGCCGCCCGCGGGCGGTCAGGTATACGCCCACCGGTGAGGTGTACAGGCGCAGCTCCAGCTTCTCGGTCATCTGTCCGCTCGCTCACGTCGCTGTGATGGTCGGGATTCGCTGACGCTTCCCCGAACGGCGGCCCGTCAATCCTCGAATCAGGTCACGATTGGACAACAACGCGGTGCGGACCCCGGTCAGGAGTCGCGGTGCCACTGCTCCGCGGCGTCGAGCATCGCCTGGCCGAGGTACTGGAGGAAGTCGCTCGTGCCGCGCAGGCGCGCGCCCGCCGGGGTGTCGGGGCCGAGGATCTGTGCCCCCTGCCCGGTGATCTGCGCCAGGGTCGTGTTCATCCGGGAGCTGGCGAGCCACGCTTTGTACCAGACATCGCCGTCGATGTGATACCGGTCCTGGCGGGACCGCGGGTCGCGTTCGCGGCGGATCAGCTGCTGCTGCTCCAGATCCCCGACCGCTTTGGACACCGACGCCGCGCTGACCTGGAGGTGCGCGACGAGTTCGGCGGCGGTGAGGCTGCCGCTGTCGGTGGTGTAGAGGTGCGCGAGGATCCTGGCCGCCATCCGAGTGAGACCGGTGCGCGCCGTCAGCTCGGTGAGCTGCTCCTCGAAGGCCCGCACGGCCTCGGCGTCGCGCCCGTAGGCGGCGGCCTCGGCCACCGGAGCCCGCTTCGCCGCCGCATCGGCCGGCATGCGCCTGGCCCTGCTCTCGCCGGCGCGGTGGGCGCGGTCGGCGCGGTAAGCCAGCGGCCCGCCGTTGCGATGCACCTCGCGGGTGATCGTCGAGGTCGGGCGCTCCAGCGTGCGGGCGATCTCGGCATACCCGAGGCGCTCGGCGAGCCCGGCCGCGATGCGCTGGCGATCCTGCAACGTCAGCCGTCCACCAGGCATCCTTCGCCCCCTTCGCTCTGTCGCCTCGCCAGTATGCGGCCGCACTCGATCTCATTGCAATCATGGGTTGCATTCGGGGTCACTGTCGTTGCAACGATTCCTGCCTATTCACCTGGCATTATGCGGTTCTAAATGTCATCCATGATTGCCGAAACCATGAACGCAACGTAGCGTTTCGAACTGTCGAAAACCTCACGACGGGGAGAACCTGATGAACCTGCTCCACCCCTGGCGCACCTGGCACCGCCCGCTCATGGCGAACGTGACCCTCATGCTCGGTCTCGTGCTGGTCTCCGTCGCCGGGCTGCTGCTCGACGACCGGCTGCTGCTGGCCGAGTCGGTGTGGGTCAAGCCGCTGAAGTTCGGCATCGCCTTCACCCTCTACAGCGGCACGCTCGCCTGGCTGCTGACGAAGCTGCGCAAAGCCCGGCGGACCGGCTGGTGGGCCGGAACGGTGTTCGCCGTCGCGGCCACGGCCGAGGTCGCCGGCATCGCCGTGCAGGCCGCCCGCGGCACCTTCAGCCACTTCAACGCCAACGTCGACGACCCGGTGACCGTCGCGATGACCCAGCTGTTCACCTACGGCGTGGCCGGCCTGCTCATCACCCAGCTGGTCATCGCCGGCGTGCTGCTGGCCCAGCGCGCCCTGGACCGCCCGTTCACCCGAGCCGTGCGCTGGGGCATCCTGCTGTCGACCGCGGGAATGCTGGTGCCGATCTGGTGGATGGCCACCAGCATCCACGAGCGCACGGTCGTCGACACCAACGGCACTTCCGTGAGGATGTACCAGGGCCACGGCATCGGCGACCCCGACGGCAACGGCATGCTCCTCACCCACTGGAGCACCACCGGCGGCGACTTCCGCGTGCCGCACTTCTTCGGGCTGCACGCGATTCACGCCCTGCTGCTCACCGCGTTCCTGCTCCAGGTGCTCGCCCGCCGCAGCCGGGTCCTGCAGGACGAGGTGGTGCGCGCCCGGCTCGTGACCGTCGCCGGCACGGCCTGCACCGGCCTGCTCGCCCTGCTCGCGTGGCAGACGGGCCGCGGGCAGCCACTGATCCACCCGGACGCCGCCACGCTGCTCGCCCTCGCCGCGCTCATCGTGGTCACCACCGGCACGGCCACCGCGGTCCTGATGGCGGGCACCGAACGACCCGACCCGGTGCATCCGCAGCCGCTGGAACACGCGGTCCACTCCCGGTGAGGCGTGGCGGATCACCGGACCTCGCGGCCGGTGATCCGCCCGACTCGCAGAAAGGTAGGCGTGGGCGGTCTGCTCACAGCACGGGCGCTCCGACGTCGAGCCGGTAGACGCCCAGGCCGTAGGTGGCCGCCGTGATCAGGGTGCGGCCGCCGGAGACCGCGGTGGCCAGGTCCATGACCGACACCACGGGCAGGCCGGTGCCCGCCGGTGACCAGGTGGCGCCGGCGTCGGTGGAGGTGAACACGCCGACGTCGGTGCCGACGTAGAGCGCGTTGCGGTTCTGCGGGTCGAGGACCAGGTCGTTGACGGGCGCGTTGGGCAGGTTGCCGGAGATCTGCTGCCAGCTGGTTCCGCCGTTGGTGGTGCGGTAGACGTGCGCGGCCGGGTCGCCCGTGGTGTATCCGGAGAAGGTCGCGTAGACGAGGTTGGCGTCGGTCGGGTCGACGGTGAGCCGGGTGACCCAGCGCTGCGGCAGCGTGGTGCCGATCTCGGTCCAGGTGCTGCCGGTGTTGCGGGTGACCCAGATGCGGCCGTCGTCGGTGCCGACGTAGATCGTCGCGGCGCTGGTCTTGGCCACGGCTATCGTCGAGATGGTGTTGTAGCTGGCGCTGCCGCTGCTGCCGCGGCTGAGGTCGCCGCTGATCGCGGTCCAGCTCTGCGCCGAGCTGGTGGAGCGGTTGAGGCGGTTGCCGCCGTAGTACATGATCGCCGGGTTCGACGGGTCGAACACCACCGGTGTCAGCCACGCCCGGCGGTCCGAGGTCGTCGAACCGAAGCCGCTCATCGAGTTGCCGCCGTTGGTGGAGCGGCCGCAGGAGCCGTTCTGCGAGCAGGCGTACACCTTCTGGTGGTTGGTGGGGTCGATGAGGTTCTGCAGGCCGTCGCCGCCGTAGTAGGAGCCCCAGGCCGACCAGGACCGGACCGAGCCGTTGTCCTGCAGGCCGCCGCTGATGCGCGAGACGTCCTGCTGGGACACCGCGACGGTGTAGAACTGCATGTTGCCCAGCCGGGTGGTCTTGGTCCAGCTGCCGCTGAGCGAGCCGTTCGCGGTGGAGCGGTAGATGCCGCCGTCGTTGCCGAAGAACACGCGGTTGGCGACCCGCGGGTCGAACGCCACGGCGTGCTGGTCGACGTGGAAGGAGCTGGAGTTGCTGGTCCAGCTGCCGCCGGCGTTGCTCGATTCGAGCATCGGCACGCCGGGCACGAAGATGTGCTGGGGCGCGACCGGGTCGACGAAGATCCGGGAGAACCACCAGCCGAAGGTGGACTGCGACGAGTTCAGCGCCGACGTGTTGGTGATCTGCGTCCAGGTGTCGCCGCGGTTGGTGGAGGTCCAGAAGCCGAGGAAGTTGCCGGTGGCGTTGGCTGCGATCGCGTACAGCCGGTTGGGGTCGCTCTTGGCGACGGCGACGCCCATCCGGCCGACGTTGGTGCCGGACGGCGGCAGCGTGCTTCCCAGGCGGGTGAAGCTGGTGCCGCCGTTGGTGGAGCGGAACAGGCCGGAGCCGACGCCGCCGTAGCGGCGGCTGCCCGGCATTCGCTGGTGGTCCCACATCGTGACGTAGATCCGGTTCGGGTCGGCCGGGTCGAGGGCGACGTCGGATGCCCCGGTGGTGGTGTTGGCTCCGGCAAGGATCTGCGTCCAGGTGGCGCCGCCGTCGGTGGTGCGGTAGAGGCCGCGGTCGCCGCCCGGCACGTACAGGTTGCCGGTGGCGGCGACCAGGATGCGGTTTTCGTTGGTGGGGTCGATGACGATCCGGCCGATCCGGTTGGTGCCGGCCAGGCCGATCGGCTGCCAGGTCGCGCCCCGGTCGGTCGAGCGGTAGACGCCCGTGCCGGGGAACGAGGCGCTGCCGCCGCCGGGGTTGGCCTCGCCGGTCCCGGCGTAGAGGACGCCCGCGCTGGTGATCGCGATCGCGCCTATGGCCTGGGTGATGGCCGCGTCCCACGCGTAGTTGAACGTGCTGCCCGAGTCCGTGCTCTTCCAGACCCCGCCCGAGGCGGTGGCCGCGTACACGGTGTTGGCGACCGACGGGTCGACGACCAGGTCGGTGACCCGCCCGCCGAGGCTCGTCGGGCCCAGCGACTGCCAGGCGGGCAGCGCCGCGAACGTGGACGCGCCGCCGCCCATCCGCTCCGCCTGCGCGCGGGCGCGCCCTGACAGTGCGACGAGGTCGCCGGTCTGGCGCGGGCCGAGTCGCTGGGCCAGGAACCACTCGTCGGCGCCGGACGGCCCGGCGGCCCCCTCCAGCGCTTCCAGGGCGGCGACGTCAGGTCCGATGACGACGTCGGCAGGCAGGCCGTGCGCGTTGGCGGATGCGGCCAGCGACAGGCTCAACAGGACGGTCAAGCTGAAACCCAGTGATGATCTCATATTCCCCACCCCGGCTAGACATGCAATGCTACGCATCCATACATCTAAAGCTCTAGAGGTGACCGGTGGCTTGGCACGTCTTCGCCGCGAGACCTCGCCGCACCATGCGCGACACGGCCGGCCGCCGCCGGGCCTACGGGGCCGTCGCCGTGACGGCGCTGTTCGCCGCGCCCCTGGTCCTGCTGGTCACCGGCTCGCTGCGCGAACCGGGCCTGCCGCCCGTCGTCGCGCCACCGCTGCTGCCCGAAGACCCCGGCTTTACCGCCTACCAGCAGGCGATCACCCACGGCGACCTGGTGCGCGCGGCCGCCAACTCGATGATCGTCGCCGCCGTCGGCGTCCCCCTGAGCCTGCTCGTGGCCTCCCTCGCCGGGTTCGCCCTGACGCAGCTCCCCCGCCGCGTCACCGGCACCGTGATCGGCCTGTCCGTGCTCGCCATGATGGTGCCCGCCACCGCGCTGCTGCTGCCGCGCTTCGTACTGTTCCGCACGCTCCACCTGACCGACACCCTCGTGCCGCTCGTCGCGCCCGCGCTGATCGCCACCTCGCCGCTCTACCCGCTGATCTACTACCTCGCCTTCCGCGCGATCCCCGCCGACAGCCACGACCTGTGCCGGCTCGCCGACCTCACCCCGATGCAGACGTGGCGGCGCATGGCGCTGCCGCAGGTCCAGCCGGTCACCGCTGGGCTGGCCGCACTCACCTTCGTGCTGACCTGGTCGAACCTGCTCGACCCGATGGTCTACCTCTACGACCGGGCCGCCTTCACGCTGCCGCTGGCACTGCGCGCCCTGGCCGCCATGGACCCGCACAACCAGCCCGTCTTCCTCGCCGGCGCCGTGCTCACCACCCTGCCGACAATGCTCGTGCTCGGGGCCGCCCAGCGCCGGTTCCTGCACTCCTACGGCCCCGAAGGAGCCCCGTGAAGCGAACAGCCGCCCTGCTGAGCCTGCTCATCATGGTCACCGCCACCGGATGCGCCACCGAGGCGGACCCGGCCGCCGACACCGTCTCACTGCTGGTCGCGGGCACCCCGGACGAGCTCGCCGCGTACCGGTCGCTGGCCGCCGAATACCAGCAGGCCACCCCCGGCGCGACGGTGAACCTGATCGAGGCGAGCAGCGCCAAGGACCTGATGACCAGGGTGTCCACGTCGGTCGCCGGAAACGCCGCACCCGACCTGTTTCTCATCAACTACCGCAACTACGGCCAGTTCGCGGTCAAGGGCGCGCTCGCACCGCTGACCGCCCGGCTGGCCGCCTCGGGCAGCCTGCGCGAGCAGGACTTCTACCCGCAGGCCATGGGCGCTTTCCGGTGGGCCGGCGAGCAGATGTGCCTGCCGCAGAACATCTCCAGCCTCGCCGTCTACTACAACCGCAGCCTGTTCAAGAAATACGAGGTCGCCGAGCCGGTGGCGGGCTGGCACTGGAACGACCTGGTCGCCACCGCGCAGGCGCTGACCCGGGACGCGGGCGGGCGGACCGTCAAGGCCGGAGACCCGGAGACCGCCGGGGTGCCGGCCGCCGTGCACGGGCTGGGCGTCACGCCCGAGCTGATCCGGCTCGCGCCGCTGATCTGGTCCAACGGCGGCGACATCGTCGACGACCCGGCCAAGCCGACCCGGCTCACCCTCGACACACCGCAGGCACGGCAGGTGATCCAGGACTTCCTGGAACTGCCGAAGCTCGGCGTCGTGCCGTCCGACGTCGAGATGGAGACCCAGGACCACGAGGCCCGGTTCGCGGCCGGCAAGCTGGCCATGTTCGTGTCCTCGCGGCGGGTCACCACCGCCTTCCGGGCGATCACCGGGTTCGACTGGGACGTCGCCCCGCTGCCGCAGTACCGCTCCCCGGCCAACATCCTGCACAGCGACGCGTACTGCATGACCAAGGCGTCGAAGCACCAGGACGCGGCGTGGCGCTTCCTCGAATACGCCCTGAGCGAGCCCGGGGCCGCCCTGATGGCCCGCACCGGGCGCACCGTGCCGTCACGCATCTCCGTGGCGACCTCGCCCGCGTTCTTGTCCCCCGGCACGCCGCCCGCCCGCTCGCAGATCTTCCTGGACACCATCCCGGTGCTGCGCCCGGTGCCGACGATCTCGACCTGGCCGGAGATCGAGGACGCGACCGGCAAGGTCCTGGAGAACGCCTTCTTCCACGGCGACCCCCTGGACCAGGTGATCGCCGACCTCGACGCGGCGACCCGGCCCGTCTTCCAGCGGGGCACGGCGGCTCGGTGAAACCCGGGCTGAACCTGCGCGGGGTGAACCTGTCGCGCGGGGCGGTCACCGCCCTGCGCGGCATCGACCTCACCGTGCCCCGCGGCGAACTGCTCGTCGTGCTCGGCCCGTCCGGCGCGGGCAAGTCCTCGCTGCTGCGGGCCATCGCCGGGCTCGACCCGGTGAGCGCCGGCACCGTCGCCATCGGCGGGCGCGACGTCACCGCGCTACGGCCCGGCCAGCGCAACGTGTCCATGGTGTTCCAGAACCACTCGCTGCTGCCGCACCTGACCGTGGCCGACAACATCGCGTTCGGCCCCCGGATCCGCGGCGCGGACCGCCGGGCCGCCGCGGCCCGCGCGGCTCAGGCCGCCGCGACGGTGAGCTGCCAGGACCTGCTGGGTCGCCGCCCGCACCAGCTGTCGGGCGGCGAGCGGCAGCGGGTGGCGCTGGCCCGCGCGCTGGTACGCGAACCCGACGTGTTCCTGCTCGACGAGCCCCTGGCCAATCTGGACGCCGAGCTGCGCCTGCGGATGCGCACCGAGATCCGGGCCGTGCACGACCGGCTCGGTGCGACGACGGTCTACGTGACCCACGACCAGTCCGAGGCGATGGCGCTCGGCGACCGGATTGCCGTGCTCCGCGACGGCCGCTTCGAGCAGGTCGGCACCCCTGACGAGGTATGGCGTCAGCCGCGCACCCGGCACGTCGCCGCCTTCGTCGGCGCGCCCGGCATGAACCTGCTCCCCGGCGACGGACCGCTGAGCCTGCCGGGCGTCCCGACGACCGGCGTCGAGCTGGGCGTACGGCCGGAGCACGTGACGCTGGACGGCACCCAGCCGGACCTGCCCGGCGACGTCGAACGGGTCGAAGTGCTCGGCGAGGACGCGCTGGTCCACCTGGACGTCGGCGGGTTTCGCCTGATCGCCCGGGTTGCCGCCGCGGCCCGGCCCGCGCCCGGTGACCGGGTCCGCGTCGGTGTCGCCGGGGAGCACCTGCACGCCTTCGACGCCGCCACCGGCGAAAGGGTCCCGCAGCCCACCGGGGCGGGACGGGCCGGGTGATGGACCGCGACCGCCGTCAGCTGCTGCTGATGCTCCTGCCGTACCTGGTCGGGCTGGTGGTGCTGGTGCTGCTGCCCGCCGCGGCGACGATGGCGATGGCGTTCACCGAAAACGACCTGATCGCGACCTCGCGGTTCATCGGCCTGGACAACTTCGCCGAACTCACCAGGGACCCGGCGGTGCGGGCCGCGGTCGGCAACTCGCTGTCCTACCTGGCCTGGTCGGTGCCGCTGCGGCTGGTCCTCGCGGTCGGGCTGGCCCTGCTCCTGCACCGGCGCGCCCGCGCCGCCGGAACGGCCCGCGTGGCGGTGCTGCTGCCCGGCGCGGTCCCGGAACTCGCGTACGGGCTGATGTGGCTCTGGCTGCTCAACCCGGTCCAGGGGCCGGTCAACCAGCTGCTCCTGCTGGGCGGCGAGGGCGGGCGGACCATGTTCGGCACCCTGCCGCCGCAGTGGCTGACCGACCCCGAGGACGCGCGCGCGGGGATCGTCCTGATGAGCCTGTTCACCATCGGGGAGACGTTCGTCATCGTGCTGACGGCCCGGCTCGCGCTGCCGCCCGAGGCGTACGAGCTGGCCGAGCTGGAGGGCGCCCGCCCAGGGCAGGTGCTGCGCCGGGTGACGCTGCCGCTGCTCGCACCGGTGCTCGCCGTGCTGGTCCTGCGGGACACGCTGATGAGCCTGCAGGCGTCGTTCGTACCGACCTTGGTCGTGACGGGCGGCGGGCCGCCGCCGTACGCGACGACGTACCTGTCCCTGGTGCTCTACCAGGACGCGTTCGAGTATCTACGGTACGGCTACGCCGCCGCGGTCGCGGCGCTGATGCTGGGCCTGACCGCCGTGGCGGTGCTGATCCAGTGGCGCCTGCTGCGCCGCTGGGCGTCATCCGGCCTCGCCGGCGCGGGCCCGGCGGCCGAGTAGCGGCCGCGGCAGGTGTCCCCGCCGCGGGATCAGCGACCAGTCGTCGGCGAGACCGCCGGTCGCGCGCGACGGGCGGCGATCGTGCCCAGGGCGGCGAACAGCGCGACCACGAGCCGGTCGAAGGCCCGGTCGGGCAGCAGCCAGCGGGCGAACACGGCGGGCCTGCTCGCCGTAGGCCCCGCCACCGGACGTGGCGAGCAGCCGCTCTCCCGCCACCTGCGGGAACTCGGTCGCGATGCCACCGGGCCGGATCACCACCACGTCGACGCCCAGCGGCCTCAGCTCGACCCGCAGGCAGTCGCTCAACCCCTCCATCCCACACCAGCGGACGGAAACGGGGATCTTCGCCAAACCGAAGCAGAGGCTCCGATCACGATGGCGACCCTGGTCATCTGCTCCCCCGCGGTGCCCGAATCGACAAGAGGCGATCACGGTACAGCGGCCGCACCGGCGGCGGCATGGGCCGATTCGCTTGAGTCGATCGCTGCTCGGCCGTTACCCCCAGTAGGGTGACCGTCGCTGTCGGGCATCTGTCGCTGCGCTGTCCACCTCCCGCAGCCAACGGCTGTAATCGATGGATGATCCCGGCCGCCGAAAGTGCCTTCGCGCAACGATCCAGCTCACCGGCAGCGCTCGGCCGCATGCTCGCGGCGCTCGGGCGGCAGGAGCCGATCGAGTACGACGAACTCATGCACGCGCCGCTGGTGCTGCGGCACCGGGACGTCAGCGCGGCCCTGCGCGACACCGACACCTTCAGCACCCGCTTCTACGGCATGGGCCCGATGAGCGAGGCGATGATCGCGCTCGACGGCCCGGCGCATCACGGGCTGCGGCGCATCCACAACCGCTTCTTCAGCGCGAGTGCGAGCGCCAAGTACGCCCAGGCCGTGCTGCCGATCGCCCGGCGCAGCTTCGGGCCGCTCGCCGCGCAGGCCGAGGTGGAGCTCGTCGAGGCGAGCATCGCCCGGTATCCGATGGAGGTGTTCCTCGCCCTGCTCGGCATCCCCGACGAACTCGGCGACCAGGGCCTGGCCTGGGTGCGCGCGATCATCACCTGGCTGGGCTCGCCGATGGACGAGTCGGTGGCCGAGGCCGGCCGGCAGGCGTACGACCGGCTCAGCGAGTACACGACCACGCTGGTGCGCCAAGAGCTGCGCGAACGTGGCGACAACATGCTCGGCGAGATCGTCCGGGCGTTCGAGGCCGACGACGCGTACTCCCTCGAAGCGGTGACGACCGCGGTGGTGAGCCTGCTGCTGGGCGGGTTCGAGACCACCATCCAGATGATGTCGGCGACGGTGTCCTCGCTGCTGCTCAACCCGGACGCGCTGGCGCGGGTGCGGGCCGAGCCCGGCCTCGCCGAGGCGGCGATCGACGAGTCCTTCCGCTGGGCCAACCCGACCGCCGGGCTCTACCGGCTGGTCATGCGCGACACCGAGCTCGCCGGGACGCCCCTGGCCGCGGGCAGCATGGTGTACCTGTGCATCGCCGCCGCGCACTTCGACGAGCAGGTGTATCCCGACGCCGAGACGTTCCGGCTGGACCGGCGCGGCGGGGCCCACCTGGGCTTCGGCATCGGCCCGCACTACTGCGTCGGGGCCCCGCTGGCCCGGATCGAGGTCACCGCGGCCCTCACCGCGCTGCTCGACGCCTGCCCCGGGCTGCGCCTGGACCCCGACGCGCCGCTGAGCTTCCACTACGGCGCACGGGGTTTCGTCCAGCACGGCACGGAGGCCTTGCCCGTCCTGACCTGACCTCGCCCGCCGTCAGGGCGCCGTGATCCGGTCCGCCGCACGCTCGGTGATCCGGTCGAGGACCGTGGTGTAGTGGTGCTGCCGGTCCGGGCGGGCGCGGCCTGCCGCGTGCCTGAGGGCCGGGATCGCCGACGGTCCGATCTGGACGAGACCGCCGATCGCGGCCCTGCGGACACCGGTGTGGGAGTGCACGAGCAGGCCCACGATCGCGGGGATGGCCGGCTGGTGGACCGCGTGGCTGAGGGTGTTGACCGCGGCCCGGACCACATCGGGTTCGGGATCGTCGAGCAGGACCATGCTGTGGCGCAGGTAGGTCGGACGATCCAGGAGCTTGCGAGCGATGCGGTGCGCGTGCAGGCGGATTCTCGGCTCGGGGTGGTGGAGCAGGTCGGCCAGCAGATTCTCCAGTTCGGCGTCCTGGTCGGCGGCGAGCCGGTCGTCGGTCGGGCGGTCGTCCTCGTGCGCCTCCGCGAGGCGGGTGAGCGCACGGCGGACCTGGTCGGTGGGACCGGTGCGGATCAGGCCGAGCAGCTCCACGCGTGATGGCGCGGGGATGGCGGGATCCGTGGGCGGTCGCTCACGGAGGGCCGCGAGCCGGGCGGGATCGCCGTCGGCGGCGTCGAGCCCCCGTAGCGGGCCGTCCACAAGGATGATCTTGTCGGCGAGGTCCTCGCGGCCTTCGGCACGCAGCCGCCGCCGGACTTCGGACAGCGCAGCGGTACGCAGCAGGGGCAGGCCGGCGATCAGGTCCAGGTAACCCCAGGCTCCGTCGGCCAGGCGGCCGCGGAGACCCTCCGCGAGGGTGTCGGCGTACTCGTCGTCCTTGCGCAGCGCGCGGGCGACCGAGGCGCGGGTGGCGGATCCGCCGTGCTCCCACCATTCGAGCAGCAGCGGGAGCAGGCGGTGCAGGTCGGACGGGCCGAGGTCATACGCCACGCGGGCCAGGCGTTCATGCACGGCCTCGCCACCGGCGGCGATCGTCCGCAGTCCGGTTTCGTCGAGGCCGTTCAACGCCCGCGCGAGGCCCGCGCCGACCGCGACGTCGACGCGTCCGTCCAGGAACGCGCGCAGCAGCTCGCGTTCGGTTTCCGGTTCGGGCCAGTCCTCGAGCGCGGCGGCTGCCGCGTTGCGCCGACCCGCGTCGGGAGCGTCGAGCATGGCGAGCAGGCGCTCGCGCAACGCCGCCGAGCGCGGCTGGTCGAGGTCGCCGTCGTGCGCGGTCCGTGGCCGGTCGGCGGGCCCGTGGAACCGCTCGGCCAGGGTCCAGGACGGTGCGTCGATCGGCTGGAGTGCCTCCAGCCAGTCCAGCATCGCGCCACGGGCCTCCGGATGCGCCGAGGGGAAGGCCTCGACCAGGGCGTCGAGGCGGTCGTGAGACGGCAGCGGGAGGTCGTCTCGTGACCGGAAGTCGCGCAGGCCGTCCGGTGTGCGTACGACGGCTTCGAGGCGGAGCCGCCATGCGGTGGCCTTCTCGGACGTCCGCGTAGCGGTGACGGCGAAAGCGTCGCGCAGCACGGCGGTCTCGGCTCGCCACGGGTCCGGGCCGAGCCGGGCCGAGGCGAGGGCGTGCTCGATGTCGGCGCGGGTCAGCACCGCGCCGCAGCGGCGCAGCAGCCCCAGCGTCGACCTCCGCCCGGCCGCGGTGGGGGCGAGCGTCCGCAGCCGCGCGGCGACGCCGAGGGCCTGGGCGGCGGGCAGCGTCGGCGCGACCGCTGCCAGCACCGTGAGCAGACCGTCCCGGTCCTCACCGGCGGCTTCACCCAGACCGCCGACCAGGGTCCCGACTGCCTGGGCGAAGGTCTTGACCTCGCCGGCCGACCAGGGAGCGGGGCAGAGCCGCAGAGTGAGCCGAAGCGTCGCCGGTGCGGGGGCCACGTCGGTGGAGGCCAGCTGAAGCCAGTCGGCCAGCAGCGGCCGCAGGCGGGCGAGCTGACCGGCACTCGGATTCCCGGGCGTGAGGTCGTGTCCGGCCACGATCCGCAGGGCGGTCTCGGCGTTCCAGCCACCGTGTACCAGCGCGTCGACGTCCTCATCCCACGGGCCGGGTGCGGCCACGACCGAACGGGCCGGTGCGGCGATGCCGTGTGCCGTGAACAGCGCCGCCAAATCCTCGACGGTTCCTTCGCCGAGCCTGACCTCGCTTGCGGCGACCAGCGCGAGCAGCGTCGGCGCGACCGGTGATCCCTGCCGGGCCAGCGCGTCGACCGCCCGCGCCGACAGCATCCGGTCCAGCCCGCCGAGCAGCAGCCCGCGGGTGCGCTCGTCGTCGGCATGCTCGGCTGCCGCGAGGACCGTGGCGGCGTGAGCGCGGCCGAGGATCGCCTGGAGCGCCGCGACGAGAGTCGCCCGCAGACCCGGGTTGTCGTGGCGGCCGAGCCAGGACAGCAGCCTCGGCACCGCGGTGGGCGCACCGGCTTGGATCAGGACCTCGGCGGCGGTCTTCTTGATGTTCATGGTGGGGTGGTCCAGGCATGCCGCGATCGCCGGGGCGGCCCAGCGGGCCCGGATCCGCCCGAGCGCGAGCAGGGCCTGCCGGACGGTCTGCGCGTCGCGGGCCGCGGTCAGCGCGATCAGGCTCGCCGACAGCGCCTCGGCGGCGTCGCCGGTGGAGTCGGCGGCCAGCGCCGCGATCACGTGTTTGCGGACGTGGCGGTCATGGTGGCGCAGCAGCCGGTGCACCCGGGCCCGGGTGCCCGCGTACGGGGCCAGGGGCAGCAGGGTGAGCAGGACGGCCTGCTCGCCGGCGGACAGGCCGGGCCGTTCCAGCAGGTCCAGCGCCATGGTCGCGACGAGCGCGTGGCCGGCCTCGGTGGCGCTGCCGACTTCACGCAGGCAGTACGGCCGCAGCTTGCCGCGGTCGTGCAGGCGGCCGCCGAGGGCGCGGATCGCGGTCACGACCTCGTCGGGCACCGCGGGCTCGCCGGG
The DNA here is from genome assembly GCF_042663325.1 of Catellatospora aurea. Classification (NCBI taxonomy): domain Bacteria; kingdom Bacillati; phylum Actinomycetota; class Actinomycetes; order Micromonosporales; family Micromonosporaceae; genus Catellatospora; species Catellatospora aurea. The sequence goes on along the minus strand of NZ_JBHTAC010000009.1, from coordinate 57,019 downwards.
TGGAGGCCCGTCGGAACGTGCGGGGCGGGCCGGGCCGCCCGGCTCCCACGACGCCGCGAGTTCCGCCACGATCCGCGCCAGCAGGTCGGCGATGGCGGCCAGGGTGCCCGCGTCGCCGTTACGGGCCAGCACGAGCAGCGCCGACACCGGGTCGTCCGGGTCGAAGCCCGCCCGCAGCAGAGCCAGTTCCCGCTGGTCGGGTCCACCGAGGTCGACGGCGATCCGGCGGGGCACGTCACGCGGGTCGAGGCGGGCCAGGAGCGCGGCCCGCCCGTCGGGATCGTCGGTGAGGTGCCACAGCAGCTCCAGCGCGCGACGGCGCACCGGCCGCAGGTGCGGGACGACGGCCGTGGCATCGCCGCCGGTCAGGCCGAGCCCTTCCCGCAGCACAGCCACGGTCCGAGGGCCGCCGACCACCTCCAGCGTGTGCAATGCCGCAGCCGGGGCCTGCGGCAGCGCCTCGATGACCGCGTCCTCCGCCGGAGTGTGGCGCAGCGCCCGGATCGCCGCCAGGAACGGCTCCGGACGGGACGTCGCGGGCAGGACACCGGCGATCGCGTCGCCGATCGGCAGGTCACCGCCTCCCTGGCGGGCCAGCTCGACCAGCAGCGCCAGCCGCCGCGGCCACGTCGGATCCTCGGCGTCGGCGACCAGCAGCGCGTCGAACGCCGCGCGCCGGCACGTGAACAGGATCGTGGCGACCTCGGCCGCGGACACGGTGTGGTCGGCGAGCGCGAGGTCCACGATGCACGCCGCGTCGTCACCGCCCGGGAAGACGCCGCGCCGGTGCATGGCCCGCAGGCACGCCACTACGGATCCGCCGAACAGCAACGGGTCGGTGGCGGCGGCCGCCAGGAGATCGCCGAGGTCCGCGCGTCCGGCCAGGGTGCCCAGTTCCCGCAGTGCCTGCTGCCGAGCCTGCGGCGGCATCGTCTCGTCCCCGATGACGTCGTGGAGCAGGTCGGCATGCCCGTGACGGGCCGCAGCCACTATCGCGGCATCGATCACGGCAGGCCACGGTGACGGCGAATCGACCGCCTGACCCTGGCGGGCATCGGCCGGGGCAGGCCCTGGCGGAGCGGTGACGAGCAGCGGCCGAAGCCGCTCCCGGCGCAACGGGGCGAGCGCGGCCCACGGCTCGGCCAGCTCCCGCAGCGCGGCAGCGGACACATCGTCGGATGCGAGCAGCCTGCCGACGTGCTCGCGGGCACGGGCCGGGGCAAGCAGCACGCTGTGCAGCCCTTCGCGGGCCAGCCGCAGCGCCGCGTCCCGTAGCACCGGGTCACCGCCGGCGGCCAGCTCGCCGACCAGCTCATCCAGCCGGTCGGTGTCCGCGGCGGCGATCCCGGCCACGGCCTGGTAGAGCAGCTCGCCCGCCGGTTCGCTGCGGACCGTCGCGGGCCTGTCGCAGATCTCGGCACGCAGCCAGGCGATCTGCACGCTCACCGGCGACTCCGCACCAGGTCGGAGCGGCCTGCTCTCCTCGGAGACGTAGCGCCGGAGCCGCTGGTGGAGGTTAGCCACGAGGAGCGCCGTCTCCGGCAGTCCGTCCAGGATCGGCGGCAGCAGCCCGGCCAGCACGGCAAGCTCGGACTCCGCGATACCCGGGGTCGCGATCCGTGCGGCCAGCCGGTCCAGGCCGAGATGCCGCAGCAGCGGGTCCTCATGACGGATGAGCAGCTTCAGGACGGCCGGTGTGCAGTCCTCTGCTACCAGACGGGTCGACAGCCAGTCGAGGTCGCCTCGCCGCACCGCAGCCCGAACCGGCTCGCTCGCTGATGTCATGCCGCCCGATGGTAGTCGTCGCGGTGATCGCGGCAATCTTGATTCGGCCTGCCCGCGAGGCTCCTGCGCCGCCGGGACGAGGCGGCGGGACGTCCTGACCTCGAAGCTGAGCAACCAGTTCCGGCGTAAGGTCGAGGTCTCCCGCGTGGGTGACCCGGTGCTGGTGGAGCTGGTGCGGGACCGCCGGGTCGGGCCGCCGGTGAGCTGATCAAACGCGGGCCGGGTTTCTGAGCATGCCGACGGCCTGGTCCCGGCGACGGTGCAGGGCGGCGGCCGGACACCCTGCACCGTATGGGCTGACGTCACACCGAGTCCCTTGTGGGCGGGTAAGAACTTGTCGTGCGGGGCGCGGGCCCCATAGTTTTGCCGCGTGAACCCCCCACCGCTCACCGCAGACGCCGACACCGCCGCCCCGCCGCCCGCCCACCGCGAGGAGCAGCGCGTCGCCTGGGCCGAGCTGTTCTTCGACCTGATCTGGGTATTCGCGATCACGCAGATCACCTCGACGCTCGCCGGCGCGCACACCACCGGCGAAGCGGCCCGCACGGTGCTGCTGTTCCTGCCGCTGTGGTGGGGCTGGGTCGGCACCACGCTGGCGGCGAACCTCGCCGGCAGCCGCGTCGACCGGGCCGCGGGCAGGATGGTGCTGTTCGGCGCGGCCGGTTGCGGCCTGCTGATGTCGGTCGCGATCGGGCAGGCGTACGGCGGGCACGCCGTGCTGTTCGCCCTCGCCTACGCCGTGCTGCGCCTGGTGCTGTGGGCAGTCCGTAGTGGACTGGCGAGACAGTTCCGGCCGTGCCTGGACCCGTTCGCGGTCGCGCTGTTCGTCAGCGCCCCGCTGTACCTGGCCGGCGCGATACTCGGCGGGACGTGGCAGACCGTGCTCTGGGTGGCCGCCGCGCTGATCGAGCTGAGCAGCCCGCGACTGCTGCGCGGCCGCTTGAGCGGCATGCGGTACGAGACCGCGCACCTGCCCGAGCGGTTCGGGCTGGTGCTGATCATCGCGCTCGGCGAGACCGTGGTCGCCACCGGCAACCAGGCCGCCGCGGGCCTGCTCGGCACGCCGGAACTGGCCGCTATGCTGCTGGCGTTCGCCCTGATCGTGCTGCTGTGGTGGACGTACTTCCACTTCGGCGCGCCCGCGGTGCGGCACAGCCTGGAGCACACCCCCGCGCAGTCGCGCATCGTCACCGACGTGTTCAGCTACGCCCACCTCGGCTACGTCGTCGCGATCGTGCTGGTGGCGGTCGGCCTGAAGAAGCTGCTCGCCCATCCCCTGGACGTGCCGCACAGCCTGCCCGAGGTGCTGCTGGCGCCCGGCGTCGCGCTGTACCTGTGGGGCTTCTGCTACGCCCGCTGGCGCATGTTCGGCGCGGCGACGGTGCAGCGCGTCGCCGCCGCCGTGGCCTGCTGCGCGGTCGCCGCGGCCGCCGTCCAGCTCCCGATCATGGTGACGGCGGTGCTGCTGGTCGCCGTCCTGCTCGCGCTCAACGCGTTCGAGGCCTGGATCGTCCGCACCGGACGCCCGCTGCCGCTGCTCCGGGTGCCCTTGGGGCGCGAGGGGGCGTGACGGCACGGCCCGGTGGGCATGGGGATGCGGGACGCCCCGGTCGGCCCGCGTCGACGTAGGAATCCGTGATCCGTGCCCAATGCGGTGCGGCGAGTGCGAAACGAGGTAGCGATGGTCGCCGCAGCTCGCAGCTCGCAGGCGCGTGCACTGGTCACCGACGCCACGCACGCGCAGCGGGCCGCCCGCACCGTGCTCGACGCCGAGCAGCACCTCGTCGCCGAGATCCGCGGGCTCGCCACCGGTCACCGCAAGCAGTCGCTCGACGAGCGCCTGCATCAGACCGACCTAGACCGGTTGCGGGAGGCGGCGGGCGGCCGCCTGCGCCTGGGGCCGCTGCGGGCGGCCGGGTTCACCACCGTCGGCCAGCTCATGGCGAACCGGCACCGGCTCCACGAGTACCCCGGCATCGGGCCGACCACCGTCACCCAGCTCGAAGACGCCATCGCCGCCCTGGCCGAGAGCGTCGAGGCCGACACGGTGCTGCGCCCCGACCCCGACCGCCGCTCCCCGGCCGACACCCACCTGCTGCGCTCGCTGCACCGGCTGGCGGTCTTCCGCAAGCGGGTGCGGCCCGTGCTGGGGCGGGCCGGCGACCTGCACGACGCCGTCGCCGGCAGCATCGACGGCGCACGGCGCGCCAACAGCCGCTGGCGCAGCCTGTTCCGCGGCCGGCAGGGCCGCCAGGCCGACCTCGCGGCGCTGAACGCGCTGGAGACGGCGCTGCGCTCGCCGCGCCTCGAAACGGCCCGCACCAGGGTGCTCGCCGCCGCGGCGGCCCTGGCCGCCGAGCCCACCGAGAAGCAGCTGTGGCAGAAGTACCAGGCCGACGCCGCGACCTACCTGACCCTGCTGGCGGAGGCGACCGGCGAGCAGGCCGGTGAGCAGGGGCCGGCCGGGCGGCTGTCGCCCGACGACGCCGCCCGGGTCGACGAGGTGCGCCTGGACACGAGCCTGCTGGTCTCCACGTTGCGCGGTTACCAGTCCTTCGGCGCCCGGTTCATGATCGCGCAACGCCGGGTGATCATCGGTGACGAGATGGGCCTGGGCAAGACCGTCGAAACCCTCGCGGCCATGTGCCACCTGGCGGCTCACGGCCGGCGGCATTTCCTGGTGGTGTGCCCGCCGAGCCTGGCCGCCAACTGGATGCACGAGATCAAGCGGCACTGCCGGCTGACCCCCCGCCTGCTGTACGGCGGTGACGCCGCCCGGGGCACCGCCGCCTGGCGTGCCAACGGCGGCCTCGGCGTGACCACCTACACCGCCCTCGACCGGCTCGACCTCGACGGGGTCGACGTCGCCATGGCCGCGTTCGACGAGGCCCACTACATCAAGAACCCCGACGCCAAGCGCACCCTGCAGAGCCGCCGCCTCATCGAACGGGCCGAGCGCGTCGCGCTGCTGACCGGCACCCCGCTGGAGAACCGGGTCACCGAGTTCGGTGTGCTCACCGAGCACGTCAACCCCGAGGTCGCCCGGCAGGCCGCCGCCGCGCCGTCGGCCGAGGCGTTCCGCCGCGCCATCGCCCCGGCGTACCTGCGGCGCAACCAGTCCGACGTGCTCGCCGAACTGCCCGACCGGATCGAGAACGTGCAACCGGTGACCCTGTCACCGGAGGAGGCCGCCGCGTACCGCAAGACCGTCTGGGAGGGCAAGTTCATGACCATGCGCCGGGCCACCTTCGGGGACCCGGCGCGGACGTCGACCAAGCTCGACCACATCCGCGAGATCGCCGCCGAGGCGATGGCCGAGGGGCACAAGGTCGTCGTGTTCTCGTACTTCCGCGACGTGCTCGACGCGGTCGCGGACGCGCTGGGCAAGCGGGCGCACGGGCCGCTGTCCGGCTCGACCCCTCCGCTGCAGCGCCAGCAGGTCGTCGACGCGTTCACCGCGAGCCGCCGGCCGGCCGTGCTGGTCAGCCAGATCGAGGTCGGCGGGGTCGGCCTGAACCTGCAGACCGCCTCCGTGGTCGTCCTGGTCGAGCCGCAGTGGAAGCCCAGCATCGAGGAGCAGGCGATCGCGCGCTGCCACCGGATGGGTCAGGTCCGGCCGGTGCAGGTGTTCCGGCTGATCGCCGAGGACACCGTCGACACCAGCGTGCGCGAGCTGGTCGCGGGCAAGGCGGCGCTGTTCGACGAGTACGCCCGGCCCAGCGCGGCCAAGGACGACAACGCGGGAGCCGTCGACGTGACCCAGCACGACGGCAGCCGTGCCGCCGCCGAACGACAGATCATCGAGCGGGAACGGGCCCGCCTGCGCGACAGCGGCGACCAGCACGGCTGACGAGTCCGCGCGATCAGGCGGGCGGACCGTCCGGTGCCGGGGTGGCGACGCGGTCCCGGATCAGCGAGATCACGGTGTCCGCGGTCCGGTCGAGGTGGCTGCGGCCGTCGGGCAGCTTGGCCTGCGGGCTGATGTAGCTGCGCGGGCCGACGTGGGTGGCCGGGTCGAGCCAGTGCACCGTGATCTTCCCGGCGCGGACCGCACGGTTCCAGCCGCTCCGCCGGAACAGCGGCCACCGCTGCGGGAAGATCCAGATACCGGCCCGCTCGATCCAGTCGCTCGCGGCGGTGAGCCGGTCCAGGTGCTGGGCGTGGCTGAGGTCGTTGGCTCCGTTGTAGAACCCGCCGAGGGTGATCAGCGACAGCGGGCAGCGCAGCTCGGACCACAGCTCGCCGACCGCGCCGGTGGCCACCTGGGCTCCGCCGCTGTAGCTGAGCAGCACCACGGGGATGCCGCTGCCGGGCTGGTAGCCGGCCAGCCGCAGCTGAGTGGCGATCTGCGAGCCGACGGCGCGGTTGTACAGCGGACGGTAGCGGTGGTCGGCGGCGACGAAGATCTGCATCACGTTGTGCAGGAAAAGCACCAGCCCGGCCCGGCGGCGCAGCCAGATCCACAGCGGCCGGTTGGCCAGCGGGTAGGCCAGCGGCGAGTAGGGCTGAACCTGGCCCAGCACCCGCAGCTCCGGCGCCCTGGCCAGCAGGGCTTTGACCAGATGGCCGCCGTCGCGGGTGTCCTGGAAGCGGCGTTTGCCGATGCCGTCCAGGTAGACCAGGTAGGCGGCCGGGGGGCGGTCCACCTCCGCACCTCGCGCGTAGGGCACCCGCGGGGGAAGTTCGACGCCGGGGGCCCGCCAGCCTGCCGTGTAGGCCAGCAGCTCGTAGCGGGACAGCAGGGCTTCGGCGAGCAGCACCGGTCCGATGCCGAACAGCAGCAGCAGGAGCGCGAACTCGATCATCGCAGCGGCTCCGGCAGCCTGGTCCGGTTGAGCTTCGCGACGAGCCTGCGTACGCCCTCGACGGTGATGCCGAGGCCCACTCCCGCCACGGCCACGCACCCGGCGGCCTCCCACCAGCCGATCCCGGCCACCGGCACGAGCGCCGTGGCGAGGCCGGCTCCCACGCCGACCATGAGCAGCAGGTGCAGCAGCGGCCCGAGCAGCGGAAACGCCAGGATCGCGGCGAGCAGCAGCGGCGCGACCAGACCCGGTGTCCAGCGCAGCACACCCTGGTCGGTCGTCGAGGTGGGCAGGACCAGCTCCGCGAGGATCCACGCGCACAGCGGCCAGAGCGCGAACACCGCGGCGTCGACGAACGCGCCGGCCACCACCAGCCAGATCGCCCGCGTGTGCGACACCCCGGACAGGCGCGCCACCAGCGGCAGCAGCCGGCCGATGGCCTCGGACAGGCCCGCGAGCAGCAGCAGGACGGCGACGAAGAGCGTCACCGGTCGGCCTTGCGGCGCGGTGCGGCGGCGCTCGGCTCGGTGACGCCGGTCTGCCGGAGGTAGCCCTCGAGTTCGTCTGCGGCGCGCGGAGCGCCGCTCGCGTGCCGCTGGGCGGCCTGCAGGGTGGCCACGGCGGCTCGGAACCGGGGTTCGCCGAGCAGGCGCCGGCCGAGAGCGCGCACGGTCTCGACGTCGGCGGTCTCCGGGCTGGTCGCCAGACCGGCGCCCAGCTCGACGATGCGGCGGGCCACCAGCGTCTGGTCGGCGCCCTGCGGGATCACCAGCATCGGCACTCCGGCGTGCAGGGCTTCGTTGACGCTGTTGACCCCGCCGTGGGTGACGAACAGCGCCGCGTGGGCCAGCACCGCCAACTGCGGCACGGCCCTGCGGGCCAGCACGTTGTCCGGCAGCGGGCCGAGCTCGGCCGGGTCGGTGTGCCCGGTGGCGACGACCACGGTGCCGCCCAGCGGGGCGAGCGCGTCGACGAACGCGCGCAGCTGCTGCGGGCCGGCGTCGAACACCGTGCCCATGGACACGTACAGCACCGGCTCCCGCAGCCCGTCGGTCGGGAACGACGCGTCGGCCGGGCGGGAGCCGATGCTCGGCCCGACGAACCGGAAGGACTCGTCGAAGCCGGCGGCGTCGGGATGGAACGCCGGCGAGGTGTACACCAGGTTGAGCGGCTGGCGGATGTCCGCGAGGTCGATCCGGGGCACCCCGCGCATGTCGTACCGGCGGCGCAGTTCCCGGCGCGCCCGCAGATAACCCCAGGCGCTGCGGGGCATGGCCAGCGCCGCGCCGAGCAGCCCCCAGGACGCGCGTGTGGGGCTGGGCACGTGCCGGTTGAAGGCGAACGTGGTGAACGACGACGCGGCGGGCACGCCGAGCTCCCGGGCGGCCACCGGGCCCCACAGGCAGGCGGAGTCGTGCACGATCAGATCGGGCCGGGTGGCGCGCAGATCGGTGAGCACCCCGGGCAGCACCTGCACCGCTGTACGCGCCAGCTGCTCCATCAGAGTGATCGGCGTCGGCGGACCGGCCAGTGGCGGCTCGTCGCCCGAGTAGAGGAACACTCGCGCGCCGGTGGCCGAGATCTGTTCGGCGAAGGCGGGCGTCGTGTGGTAGGTGACGCTGTGGCCGCGGCGGAGGAGCTCGGTCACGAGCGGCAGTGTCGGGTTGACGTGGCCGTGCATGCCGACGTTGAGGAACGCGACCCTGCTCATCGCCCGGCTCCGGGTAGGGAGGGAGCCGACGTCGGCCACCTCTTGGCGATCATGATCCGCCCTTCCCGCCGCGACAGGAGCATCGCGTCCGTTCGCGCTCAGTATGCCAGCGGCAGATGATCCACTTGGCCGGGACCCCCGGGCGGCGGCTCCGGCGTCCCGATGCCCGACAGCGCCGTATGCAGGCATCGACAAGGCCTAATCCCGCGCTTCGTGGACACCTTGCGCAAGTGTCATTCGGCCGGCCTCGGCCCGGCTGACGGCAGAGGGCTGTCGCGCGGTGGTCAGAGGACGCCGCCGTTGACCTGGATGACCTGGCCGTTGACCCAGTGCCCGGCTGGACCGGCCAGGAACGCGACGACCTCGGCGATCTCCGCCGGTGTGCCGAGCCGGTTCATCGGAGCCCGGGCGGCCAGCCCGGCGAGGGTGGCGTCGTCCTTGCCCTCCAGGAAGAGCTCCGTCGCCGTCGGACCGGGAGCCACCGCGTTGACGGTGATGTCCCGGCCGCCCATCTCCCGCGCCAGGATCAGCGTGAACGCCTCGATCGCGCCCTTGCTGGCGCTGTAGGCCCCGTAACCCGGCATGGCCAACTGCACCACCGCGGTGGAGAAGGTGATGATCGCGCCGCCGTCGCGCACGCGGCGGGCGGCCTGCTGCGCCACCATGAACGTGCCCCGGATGTTGGTCCGGTACAGCTCGTCGAGGACCGCCAGGTCCAGCTCCGCGACCGTCGTGGTGCGCCCGAGCCCGGCATGGGCCGCGGCGTGCACGACCACGTCGACCCCGCCGTACGTCGACTCGGCCAGGTCGAACAGCGCCACGACCGAGTCCTCGTCGGAGACGTCGGCGCGCGTGCCGAGGGCCGTCCCGCCGCCGGCCGTGATCTCCTTGGCCGCCGCGTCAGCCTCGCCCTGGTTGCGCGAGCATAAGACGACGGCGAGTCCGTTGCCGGCGAGCAGGCGTGCCGATTCCAGGCCGATACCGCGCGACCCGCCGGTGACGACGGCGACGCGGCGCTGGGCGTCCTGCGTCATGGCGCTCCCCCGTTCTTCCGCCCCGCTGTGGGGCGGCAGCCTCGCTGACGGGCCGGGAGGTCCGTTATGTTGCTTTTGACCTTAACAAGCCGACCACTGGGTCCGGGCCTATGCTGCAGGAACAGGGGGTGCACGATGCCAGGAAACGGTACGCAGGGCAACGGGATGTCGACCGGCACCCGCCTGGCGGTCTTCACCGCGCTCGCGGGCGCCACGGCCGCCGCGGTGGCCGGCGCGCTGCGGCTGCGCAACCGCCGCCAGAGCGTCATCGCCGAGAAGGACCTCGGCCCCAAAGCCGGCCGGGAAGCTGCACGCGCGATGCGGTGAACTGGGCGTCCCCGCCCGGTACGCCATGCCTGGGAACCGGTGACGCGACGGGACGGTGAACGTTGCCCGGCATCGCCAGGTTGTGCCGATGCGTCGACCCGGCACCCGACTACTCACCCTGCTCGCGCTTTGGCTCATGCCCCTGTTCCTGGTGCGGACCGTCTGGCGTCTCGCGATCGATGACCAGACCAGGATCGTCGACGCGAACCTGACGCTCGGCTCGGACAACCTGGTTCTGCTGGTCGTCACCGTCGTCTGGTGCGGGCAGGCGCGCCGCGTCCCCATCCAGTTCGGCCGGCTGGGCACCAGCAACCTGCCGCGGCCGCTGCCGAGCGAGATATGGATCATGGCAGTCAACCCGGACGGGCGGGTGCTGCTGACCCGCCCGAAGTACAGCCCCAACGAGATCTATGTCGTCCGGCCCTGACGGGACCTGCTTCGCTGTGCCTCGGTGATCCGCCGCATGACACGGACGGTGAGGTAGGCCGTGACGACGATCGCCACCGCCCCTGCCGTCCACAGCGGATAGGCCACGATACGCATGTCCAGGGCCGTCTTCTCGAGCACGCCGCCGTCTGAGGTCGCCACGCCGTACAGCCGGATCAGCCCGTTGAGCAGCACGGTGATGAGCACGCTCGCCCACCACCCGGGAGCCCACTCCAGCGCCCCGCCCAGGCGTCCCGCGGCGCGCCGTGCCTGGTGCAGCCAGATGATGAAGGCGGCCGCCGCGACGAGCGATGCGAGCAGCGACAACTGTTCACCCGCGGTGCTCGCCATGCCGCGTGGCAACACGTGGTCGAGCAGTTCGTACGCCATCAAGGCGGGCAGCACCGGGTCGGTGTTGCCGTGCGCCACCACGTCGATCCGGTGCTCGTAGTGGCCCATCGCGAGAATCGCGCGCAGCACGCCGGCGATCGCCGACACCACGAGCGCGATCGTCGCCAGTCGAGCAGCGAGCCACGGCCCGCGCCGCGTCCCCGTCACCGGGCCCGGCGGCCGGTGGCCGGTCGTCGATTCCACAGGCGCTCGTCCCTTCCGAGGGTCCCGGGCAGTACGCCCGGTCCGGTGCCGCCACGCGATCATCACTGTACAGAGAACGCATGAGCGGCGAACCCCCACGACATCGACAGATGCTGTTGTTCGTGGGCGTCGGCCTGCCCGGCGTGCCACCGGATGGCCATTGGCCCTTGGTGCACGGCGCGACATACGACATGCTTCGCGATGTGATGATCATCGCGCACCTCAGTGACACCCACCTCGACGGCGGCGAGCGGGCTCTGGACCGCACCCGGCGCGTCATGAGCTACCTGCGCGGCTGCCGCGTGGACGTGATCCTCGTCAGCGGCGACCTCGCCGACCACGGCGAGATCCACGAGTACGAGCAGGTCAAGGCCGAGCTGACGGCGGACGTCCCGGTCCTGATGCTGCCGGGCAATCACGACCGCCGGTCGCCGTACCGCAAGGTGCTGCTCGACGGCGCGGGCGACGCCCCGATCAACCAGCTCCACCGGGTCGGCGGCGCGCTGTTCGCCCTGTGCGACTCCAGCATCCCCGGACGCCACGACGGCCTGCTCGCCCCGGAGACGCTGGACTGGCTGCGCGAGGTCCTCGCCACGGCCGACGCGCCGGTCTTCGTCGGCCTGCACCACCACCCGATCCCGCTGCACAACCCGCTCGTGGACAGCATCGGGCTGCTCAACGCGGGCGAACTCGCCGCGATCGTCCAGGACTGCCCGCGCGTCGTGGCGACCCTGTGCGGCCACGCGCACGCGGCCGCGGCCGGGACGTTCGGCGGGCGGCCCGTGCTCGCGGCACCCGGCGTGGTGTCCACGACCCGCCTGCCGTGGACCACCGACGACGAGCTGACCTGGGACAACACCGCCGATCTCGACGACGTGCCCGGGGTGGCGTTCCACGTGCTCGCCGACGACGGCGCGCTCACCACCCATTTCCGGGTCGTACCCGCATAGGCCGCTCCGATCAGTCCAGGGAACCGCCTGCCGCCAGCCGCATCATGTCGGAGTCCAGCTCGATGTGCGTCTCGGTGCCGCCCGCGCTGCCGAGCTCGTGCTGGTAGCTCTGCCAGGACTCGCCCCTGACCTGGTGGGCGAAGCCGCTCTCGACCAGCAGCACCAGTTCGAGCGCGGCCCGTTCGATGCGCTTGTTCAGGCCCGGGTCGGCCCAGTCCTCCGGGGCCGCGAACAGCGACGTCGGCACGACGACGGTGCGCAGGTAGCCGAACAGCGACCGCATCTGCTCGTCCACGACCAGCGAGTGCCGGGCTGTGCCCGCGGTCGCGGCGAGCACGACCGGCTTGGCGATGAGCAGGTCGTTGTCGAGCACCTGGAAGAAGGAGCTGAACAGGCCGCTGGGCGCGGCCTTGTAGACGGGTGCGGCGGCGATGACGCCGTCGGCCCGGCCGAGGAGCTCGATCGCCTGCTGCAGCTTCGGGCCCACCATCGGCGAGATCAGCGCCGTGGTCACCTCGGTCGCCAGCTCGCGCAGGTCGACGACCTGGACGGTCGCGCTGCCGCCGCGCCGGGCGACCAGCTCCGCGGCACGCTGGGCGGTCCGGTCGGCGAGCATCCGGGTCGAGGAGGGGTCGCCGACCCCGGCGGTCACGACCACGAGGGTGTACGGCTGCGTCGGGTTCACTGTTGCGGTTCCTTCTGGTCGTCGTCGGTCGTCGTGCCTGCCCGCCCGGCCAGCTTCCAGGCGATCACCGCGAGTTGCTCCAGCTCGTCGCGGCTCAGCTCGGCGGTGACCGCGCGGGCCACGTGGGCGGCGTGGCCGCGCCCGATGCTGCGCTGCTTGTCCCGCCCGGCGGCGGTCAGCGACAGCCGCACCCCACGGCCGTCGGCGGGGTCCGGGCAACGCTCCAGGAGTCCCCGCTCGGCCAGCCGGTCCACCATGCGGGACAGGGCCGGCTGGCTGAGCAGGACGTGCCGGTGCAGCTCGCCGATCCGCAGCGGCTCGCGATACTTGGACAGCGTGTAGAGCACGTCGTACTCGCGCATCGACAGGTCCTGCCACGTGTCGGCTTCCGCGAACTGCTTCATCAGCCGCGCGTGGGCGGACAGCAGCCCCTCCCACGCGTGGTTGGCCAGCCGGCCCCGGTCGGACATCAGTGGCCCGGGTACGTGGTCTGCACGGCCGGGTCGCTGTCCTGGTACGGGGACGCGCCCGTCACGTTGTCGCCGCGGTTGGCGTTCGGGCGCGGCTGGCGCGGGATCGCCTCGCCGTACTTCGCCTTGACCCGGGCGGCGTGCGTCGGCGCGTCGGGCACCTGCGGGTCGCGCTTGGCGGCCAGCTCCTTGCGCAGTGTCGGCACCACCTCGCCGCCGAGCAGTTCGAGCTGGTCCAGCACGGTCTTCAGGGGCAGCCCGGCGTGGTCGACGAGGAACAGCTGGCGCTGGTAGTCGCCGAAGTGCTCGCGGAACGTCAGGGTCTTGTCGATGACCTCCTGCGGGCTGCCCACCGACAGCGGCGTCTGCCGCATGAAGTCCTCCATCACCGGGCCGTGCCCGTAGACCGGGGCCTCGTTGAAGTACGGGCGGAACTCCTTGATCGCGTCCTGCGACCTGCGGGCGATGTAGGCCTGCCCGCCGAGCCCGACGATCGCCTGCTGCTCGGTGCCGTGGCCGTAGTGGGCGTAGCGCTGCCGGTAGAACTTGATCAGGCGCATGTAGTGCTCCTTCGGCCAGAAGATGTGGTTGGCGAAGAAGCCGTCGCCGTAGTACGCGGCCTGCTCGGCGATCTCGGGTGTGCGGATCGAGCCGTGCCACACGAACGGCGGCACGTCGTCCAGCGGGCGCGGCGTGGACGTGAAGCCCTGCAGCGGGGTGCGGAACTTGCCCTGCCAGTCGACGACGTCCTCGCGCCACAGCCGGTGCAGCAGGTTGTAGTTCTCCAGCGCGAGCGGCAGGCTCTGGCGGATGTCCTGCCCGAACCACGGGTAGACCGGCGCGGTGTTGCCGCGCCCGAGCATCAGGTCCATCCGGCCCTTCGACAGGTGCTGGAGCATCGCGTACTCCTCGGCGATGCGCACCGGGTCGTTGGTCGTGATCAGGGTCGTCGAGGTGGTCAAAATGAGCCGCTCGGTGGCGGCCGCGATGAACGCCAGCAACGTCGAGGGGGCCGAGGAGAAGAACGGCGGGTTGTGGTGCTCACCGATGGCGAACACGTCGAGCCCGACCTCTTCGGCCTTCTTCGCGATCTGCACGACCGCGTCGATGCGCTCCGCCTCGCTCGGTGTGTGCCCCGACACCGGGTCGCGGGTGATGTCGCTGACCGAGAACACGCCGAACTGCATGAGATCCCTCGTTTCCACTCGCGCCGGGCCGGCAGGCCCGAGCCAAGTCTATGCGTTTGCATGAAGGGCAACCGGCGCGGAGCCCGCTCTATTCCGTGGTGACCGGCATCACGCGAGCAGGCCGCCGGATCCGAAGATCCGACGGCCTGACGGTGCGAGCGGGTGTCAGCCGGCCAGGTTGAGGTCGACCAGGAGGGCGTCGGCGAGGCTGGACTCGCCGGCGTCGGAGAACTGGGGACGCGAGGACGGCAGCACGAACTTGTAGCCGACCTGGCGGACCGTGCCGATCATAGCTTCGTACTCCGAGCCGAGCTTGGCGCGCAGGCGCCGCACGTGCACGTCCACGGTGCGGGTGCCGCCGAAGTAGTCGTAGCCCCACACCTCGCGCAGCAGCTGGTCGCGGGTGAAGACCCGGCCCGGGTGCTGCGCCAGGAACTTCAGCAGCTCGAACTCCTTGTACGTGAGGTCCAGCGGGCGACCCTTGAGCTTCGCCGCGTACGTGTCCGGGTCGATGGTCAGCTCGCCGCCCCGGATCACGCCGCCGGCCGCGGCCGTCGCGGAGTTCAGGCGGCCGACCGCCACCCGCAGCCGCGCCTCGACCTCAGCGGGACCGGCCGTGGCCAGGATGACGTCGTCGACGCCCCAGTCGGCGTTGATCGCGACCAGGCCCGCCTCGGTCACCACCGCGAGCAGCGGCACGCCGAGGCCGGTCGCGCGCAGCATCCGGCAGGTGGCCCGCGCCTCGGACAGTTCGGTGCGCGCGTCGACCAGCACCGCGTCCGGGGTGGGCGTCGACACCAGGGTGCGCACGTCACGGGGTGCGGTGCGCACGGCGTGCGGGAGCAGGTCTATCGCGGGCAGGACGGCCGACGGTTCGCCGGCGCGTGCTGTCACCAGAAGCAGGATTTCCACGGATCGCCTCCGTCGTTGGCGGTTGACACCGAAGCGGCGGCCGCGGCGCGCACCGGGCGAGAGCCGATGTCGCGGGGGATGTGGTGCCACGTCGGTCCCGGCTTCACTGACGGGTGATTACGCATGAGCATAGTGGCGGATACGCCGAAGACCAATGATTGACTTCTTTGTCACTACCGTCTTTGCGCTGCTATTCCAGGCAGTTTTCCGGCATGTTTCCGGACGTGATCGACGGCTGTTCCGGGACCCTTCGGCGGCGCGGATCCGGGTCCGATCTGGTCGCCCCCGTACAGCTGGGCCACGCCCGCGCTCAGCTCGTGCGGTGCGACGGCGAGCTGCGCCGCGGCCGCCTGGACCAGTAGCTCGACGTCGCCGTGGCGCACCGCGTCGAGCAGGTACGGCGCGACCGTCCGGAAAGCACGGACCCGGGCCTCCGGCCAGTCGGCGTGGAAGCCCTCGGGGAACGCCTTGGCCAGCGCCCGCTCGACGCCGAGCAGCGGCAGCGGGCGTTCGGCGGCGAGCAGGTCCAGCAGGGCCTCGTCGGGGCCGCGGGCCGCCAGCAGCGCGGCGATGTCCTTGCACCCGGCGGGCGCGGTGCCCGTGACCCGGCCGTGCGGCCAGGTCACGGCCAGCGGGTAGGCCCGTTCCAGCGCCCTGGTGCCCGCGCTGTCGGCGTCGAACGACATGATCAGCGAGGTGCCCGGTGCCGCGCAGGCGGCGAGCAGCGCGAACTGGGCCGCGGTGAACGCGGTGCCGCACGGGGCGACGGCGACGGTGGTGACGCCTTCGGCGGCGAGCCCGCGGTAGGCCAAGTGTGCGGCGATGGCGTCGGTGGGCCCTTCGACCACGAGGAACTGGGTGGGTGTGCCCTGGTCGCGCAGCTGCGGGGCGAGTCCGTGGAGCAGCTCGCTCTTGCGGAAGACCGCCGTTTCGGGGGTGTTGTAGAACTTCGCCTGGCTGCGCCCGGACAGATCGCGGCCGGTGAACCCGGCGATCCGCCCGTCGCGGGCGTGGATGGGGAAGATCAGCCGGTCGCGGAAGACGTCGTACAGCGCGCCGCCGTGCAGCCGGCTGGCGGCGATGAGGCCGGCGTCGAGCATGACCCGGTGCGAGTAGCCGAGGGCCCGCAGATGGCGCAGCAAGGCGTCCCCTTGGGGCGGTGCGACGCCGAGCTGCCAGCCGCCGCCGGGTTCGGCGGCCTCGGCGATGCCCCGCGATCTGAGGTACGCGGCCGCGGGCCGGCTCGTCGGCAGCTGTGCGGCGTAGAAGGCCGCGGCGGCGGCGTTGACGGCGTACAGCGCGTCGCGCTCCGGTGCCGCTACCCGGCCCGGTCGGCGCTGCGCCGGGACGGGTAGCCCCGGCGCCGCTACCCGGTCCGGTCGGCGCTGCGTGGAGACGGGTGCGCCCGGCCGCGGTGTCGGTCTCGGCGCGGTCGCCGCGGGTCGGCTGAGCGCCCGCCGCAGCCGGGCGGTGAGAGCGTCGGCATGGGTGATGACCGCCGTGACGGTGTGCACGACGGCCCGGTCGACCGCCGCCGGATCCAGCTCGTCACGCCACCGGACCAGGGCGGTGGCCTCGGGCGGCTGCAGCCCGAAGCGCCGGGCGACGACGTGGGCCACCCCGGCGGCGCGCGCCTCGCGGGCCGGGCCCGCGGGCAGCAACCGCTGCGCCAGGCGCTGGACCAGGTGACCGGCGGTCGCGGAGATCGGCAGGTGCGCGGCCAGGTCGAGCCGGTCGCCCTCGGCCGCGACCGGAGTGGACAGCCCCCGGCGCAGTCGCACGGTCAGCCCGGCCCGCTCGGCCATCGCCGCCAGCGCCGCCATCACCGGCACCAGGTCGTGGACGGGCGGCCGGGGCGAGGGCGGCGCGTTGGTCTGCGTGACGTCGAAGACGGTGACGACGTCGAAGCTGTCACCGGTGTCGTCCAGCGGCTGCAGCAGCGCCATGCCGCGTTCGGCGCGGCGCACGTGCGCGCCGCGCTCCCGCCATCGGGCGTAGGTGGCCAGGTCGGTGGCGTCCGGGCGCTGGCGTGCGATCAGCAGGACGTCGTTGACGCCGCGGCCCGGATGGCGGGCCGCCACGTCGAACAGGCGGGACCAGGCCGACGCGCTGTCGAGGTCGGCGATCGCCAGCCGCAGGGTGAGCATGGTGGTGTGGAGCGCGGCGTGCTGGGGTGAATGCGTTCGCGTGGTCATCGTTCCCCTTCCGCTTCGGCGTTCCGACAGCAGTGCCGTGAGGCGTGGAGCATTACTCCTTTCATACCGGTGACCACTGACAACTTTCCATTTCTGCAGCCCACAGCACGCGGCAGAATGAAAGGGTGCCCCAGGAGGTGGACGATGGCGAACACGACACGGTGGATCATCGACCTGGACATCGAGGAGGTCCAGGAGGAGTGCCGCACCGTCGCGGTGGCCAGGCTGCAGCGCGACGGGACGACCCTGGAGGGCACGGGCACCGCCCACCGCCATCCGCGTGACCTCGACCTGGCCCGCGTCGGCGACGATCTCGCCGCCGCCCGGGCCCTGGTCGAACTCGCCAACCTGCTGCAGACCGACGCAGGACAGGTCCTGGAGAAGTTCGGCGCGACGCCGCCCGAGTGACCGCCCACGTGTGGCAGGCCCGGAACCCGGGTACGCACCCACCTCGGACCTTCCGGCGCAGGACGGCTGATGCGATGGCTGGTGGCGGTGTGGACGGCGTGGACGCGGTGGTGGTGGGGGCCGGACCCAACGGGCTCGCCGCGGCGGTGACCCTCGCGGAGGCCGGGCTGCGGGTGAGCGTCTTCGAGGCCGCCGGCACGGTCGGCGGTGGCGCCCGCACCGAGGAGCTGACGCTGCCGGGTTTCCGGCACGACCCGTGCTCGGCCGTGCACCCGCTGGGCGCGGGTTCACCGGTGCTGCGGTCCTGGCCGCTGGACCGCCACGGCCTGCGGTGGCTGCACCCGGACGTGGCGCTGGCACACCCGTTCCCGGACGGCACCGCGGCGACGCTGTCGCGTTCCGTGACGCAGACCACCGCGTCGCTGACCGTCGACGGCGCGCAGTACCGGCGGCTGGTGGGGCCGTTCCTGGGCCGCTGGGACGAGCTGGCCCCCGACGTGCTGCGCCCGCCGCTGGGCGCGGCACCCCGCCACCCACTGCTGCTCGCCCGCTTCGGCATCCCGGCGGCGCTGCCCGCCACGGTCCTGACGCGCTGGTTCCGCGGACCGCTCGCGCGGGCGCTGGTGGCCGGGCTGGCCGCGCACACCACCACGCCGCTGGGCTCGCCCGGCACCGGCGGGGTCGCGCTGACGTTCGCCCTGGCCGCGCACGCCGCCGGGTGGCCGGTCGCCCGCGGCGGATCCCAGTCGATCTCCGACGCCCTTGCGGGCCACCTGCGGGAGCTGGGCGGGCAGGTGCACACCGGCCACCTGGTGACCAGTCTCGACGAGCTGCCGCCCGCGCGGGCATACCTGCTGGACGTCGTGCCCCGGCACCTCGCCGAGCTGGCCGGGGCCCGGCTGCCGGAGCGCTACCGCGACCGGCTGCGCCGGACCCGGCTTGGTCCCGCCGTGTTCAAGCTCGACTACGCATTGTCGGGTCCGATGCCGTGGACCGCTCCGGCCTGCCGCCAGGCGGGCACGGTCCACCTCGGCCCGTACGACACCGACATCGGCGCGGCGCTGCAGGCCGTGCACCACGGCTCGGCTCCGGACCCGCCGTTCCTCATCGTGGCGCAGCCCAGCCTGTGCGATCCCACCCGCGCCCCGGCGGGCAAACACGTGCTGTGGGTGTACGCCCACGTGCCCAACGGCTGGACCGGCGACCTCACCCCCGTGATCGAGGCGCAGCTGGAACGGTTCGCGCCCGGTTTCCGGGACCTGGTCCTCGCGCGGGCCGTCACCGGACCGGCCGAGCTGCAGCGGCGCAACCCCAACTACCTCGGCGGCGACATCGCCGGCGGCAGCTGCGAAGGCCTGCGGCTGCTGTTCCGGCCGACCTTCGCACCGGTCCCCTACGCCACCCCGGACCCGGCCGTGTTCCTGTGCTCCTCGGCGACGCCACCCGGACCCGGCGTGCACGGCATGTGCGGCTTCCACGCCGCCCGCGTCGCGCTGCACCGGGTCTTCGGCGTGCGGGCACCCGACCCCTGGCGGGACTGACATGGACTGGTTCAGCGCGCCCGAGTACTGGTGGAGCCGGCTGCTGTTCCAGCGCGGGCTCGCCGCCGTCTACCTCATCGCGTTCCTCGTGGCCGCCAACCAGTTCCGGGCCCTGCTCGGCAAGCACGGCCTCACCCCGGCACCCCGGTTCCTGGCCCACACCCCGTGGCGGCGCGCGCCGAGCCTGTTCCACCTGCGCTACTCCGACGGCCTGTTCACCGCCGTGGCCTGGACGGGGGTGGCAGTCTCCGCGGCGCTGCTCGCCGGTGTCGGCGACGCGGTGCCGGTGTGGGCCGCGATGGCGATGTGGCTGCTGCTGTGGCTGCTCTACCTGTCGATCGTCAACGTCGGCCAGGTCTGGTACGCGTTCGGCTGGGAAAGCCTGCTGCTGGAGACCGGCTTCCTGGCGGTCTTCCTGGGCAACGCCAGGGTCGGCCCGCCGATCGTGACGCTGTTGCTGCTGCGCTGGCTGCTGTTCCGGCTGGAGTTCGGCGCGGGCCTGATAAAGCTGCGCGGCGACCGGTGCTGGCGCGACCTGACGTGCCTCTACTACCACCACGAGACCCAGCCCATGCCCGGCCCGCTGAGCTGGTGGTTCCACCACCTGCCCCGCCCGCTGCACCGCGCGGAGGTCGCGGCCAACCACGTCACGCAACTCGTCGTGCCGTTCGGCCTGTTCCTGCCGCAGCCGGTCGCGAGCGTGTCCGCCGGGTTGATCATCGTCAGCCAGCTGTGGCTGGTCGCGTCGGGCAACTTCTCGTGGCTGAACTGGATGGCGATCATCCTGGCCGTCTCGGCGCTGGACCTGTCCGCGCTACTCGGCAGCGGCACGATCGCCACCGGACCGATCTGGTACCAGGTGCTCGTGCTCGCCGCCGCCGCCCTGCTGGTCGCGCTCAGCTACCGGCCCGCCCGCAACCTGGTCTCGCGCCACCAGCTGATGAACTCCAGTTTCGACCCGCTGCGCCTGGTCAACACCTACGGCGCGTTCGGCAGCGTCACCAAGGTCCGCCACGAGATCGTCATCGAGGGCACCGACGACACCGACCCCGGCGCAGGCACGCTCTGGCGGGAGTACGCCTTCAAGGGCAAACCCGGCGACCCGCGCCGCCTGCCGCCGCAGATCGCGCCATACCACCTGCGCCTGGACTGGCTCATGTGGTTCGCCGCCATGTCCCCGCTGTACGCCCACCCGTGGCTGCTCGCCCTGCTCGGCCGCCTGCTCGCCGGCGACCGCCACGTGCTGGCGCTGCTGCGCGCCGACCCGTTCCCCGGCAAGCCACCGGCCTACGTACGCGCCCTGCTCTACCGCTACCGGTTCACCACGGTCGCCGAGCGCCGCGCCACCGGCGCCTGGTGGCACCGCACCCTGGTCGAGGAGTTTCTGCCACCCGTCGCGCTGCGGCACAGCGTCCGGTCTCCCGACGGACCGTGACGGCCCGACAGCCCTGGACCACAGGTCAACGGTCGCGCGGAGCGACCAGTCCGGACTCGTACGCGAACACCACCAGCTGGGCGCGGTCGCGGGCGTGGAGTTTCACCATGGCCCGGTTGACGTGCGTCTTGGCGGTCATCGGGCTGATCACCATCCGCTCGGCGAGCTGCTCGTTGGACAACCCCTGCGCCACCAGCGTGACGGCCTCCCGCTCGCGGTTGGTCAGCCACTTCAGGTCGGCGCCGCCGGCCCGGGGCGGCGGCTCGGTGACGTACCGGTCGATGAGCCTGCGGGTGATCGACGGTGCGAGCAGGGCGTCACCCCGTGCCGCGACCCGCACGGCGTGCAGGAAGTCCTCCGGCTCGATGTCCTTGACCAGGAACCCCGCCGCACCCGCCCGCAGCGCGTGGAAGACGTACTCGTCCAGGCCGTAGTTGGTCAGGATCACCACGTGCACCGCCGCCAGCGCCGGGTCGGCCGCGATGCGCCTGGTCGCCTCGATCCCGTCGACGACCGGCATCTGCACGTCGATCAGCACCACGTCGGGCAGGTGCGCCCGGACCGCGGCCAGGCCCTCCTCGCCGTTGCCGGCCTCCGCCACCACCTCGACGTCGTCCTCGGCGTCCAGCAGCGCCCGGAACCCGCTGCGGATCAGCGGCTGGTCGTCCACCAGCACCACCCGGATCACGACGCCTGCTCCACGGGCAGCTCGGCCTCGACGGTGAAGCCGCCCCCGCCGCGCGGCTCGGCACGCAACCGGCCGCCGAGCGCCGTGACCCGCTCGCGCATCCCGAGCAACCCGACCCCGGCGATCGCGGCCCCGCCCGGCACCGCCGCGCCGTCGTCGTCGACCCGGATCGCCAGGGCGTCCGGGCGGTAGTCGATCCGCACCGACGCCGTCATCGCGGCGGCATGGCGGGCGACGTTGGTCAGCGACTCCTGCACGATCCGGTACGCGGTCCGGTCCACCGCCGCCGGCACGTCGCGGCGACCGCCCGCGATCGTCAACGTCGCGTCCAGGCCGGTCGCGCGGGCACGGGCCACCAGTTCCGGGACGTCGTCGAGCCCGCGCGGCGGCGTGCTGCCGTCGTCGCGCAGCGCCTGCAGGGTCGCCCGCAGCTCCCGGGACGCCTCGCGACCGGCCTGCTCGATCGCCAGCAGGGCTTCGGGCACCTGCTCGCCCCGCTTGCGGGCCAGGTGCACCGCCACCCCTGCCTGCACCTTGATCACGGAGATCTGGTGGGTGAGCGAATCATGCAGTTCCCGCGCGAGGTGCAGCCGCTCCTCATCGGCGCGCCGCCGCGCCGTCTCCTCCCGGGTGCGTTCGGCCTCCTCGGCCCGCCGCTCGGCCTGCCGCAGCGCCTCCCCGGCGGCCCCGGCCGCCACCAGCCACGCTATTTCGAGCGCGCCCCGGGACCGGGCGAGCGCCTGCCCCACGGACAGGTCCGGGGACAGCGCGAAGACCGCCAGCGGCAGCGCGACGAGCATCGTCACCGCCGCCGCGACCGTGACAGCGCGGTGGTCGGCGCGCACAGCGGCGTACACCGCGAAGAGGAACGCGACCGCGGGCACGTCGAAGCCGAGCGCCTGATGGCCCACCGCGCACAGGCCGGTGACCACCAGCACGGCGACCGGGGCCCGGCGGCGCGCGACCAGCGCCAGGCCGCCGGCGACCAGCAGCGCGTACCCGAGCAGCCCGGCATCCGTGGCGGGACGCTCGCCGGACAGCCCGGCCACCAGCAGCGTCGCCGCCACACCGGCGGCGATCGCCGCATCCGTCACCCCGGCCGGAACACCGAATCGTCCCCTGCTCATCCGCCGAACTCTAACCGGACCAGGGCATGGGCCGACTCCTGCGCACGGACGAGCGGCCGGGTACCGCAGCTGCGGTACTCGTGCGCGCTCTACCGCGACCGCGGCAGCCGTCTGCGCCGGTGGCGGCAGCGTGAATTGCCTGCGGCTGTGGGACGTCCAGCGGATCGCCCGACGACATGCTCAGGTGACATCCCCTCTCGGCAACGAGACGTACCAACGAGGAGCGGAACATGAGCGCACCAGCAGCCCGCACGGCAGTCCGATCCGCCATCGTCGCCGCCACGGCGACGCTGGTCGGCGGGTTCGGGCTCGCCGCACCGGCCGCCGCAGCCCAGTCGGCCGCCAGTGTCTATACGATGAGCGCCGGGCGGTGGGGAGCCAGCGTCGGAGCCCTCATCGGGCTGGCCGGCTTGGTCATCGGCTGGCTGGCGCTGGCCCGCCCCGCCGGCCGGTTCGGCACCGGCACCGGGCGGCTCGGCGCGATCGTCGCCCTTGCCGCGGGGCTGCTCGGCCTCGCCCTCGGCGCGCTGGTCGTGGCAACCTCCGACAGCGGCATCGGCACCGGCAACGGACGCGGCGGAGCCTACGTCGCCCTGGTCGTGGGGCTGATCGCCACCGTACTCGGCGGACTGGCGCTGCGCCGCTCTCACCGCATCAGCTGACTGCCGGGGCCGGGCCGGCCGTGGCGGAACCACCCTGAGGGGTGACGTCCACCGGGGCCGGCCAGTTGGCGGGACGCGTCGGCGCGACCGCGCGTGGGCACTCGCGCCTGAAGCCCCGCGACCCAGAAGGCTCAGCAGAATCCCGATCCGTTGCGCAGGGCTACGTTGTCGATCGCATATACGCTGCGGCACGAGTGAGAGCAACAGTCCAATGTGCAGACTAGTGCGGACCGCGAGACACCTGGCACCAGCCGGGGAGGCATGCGCAGGATGCCGTACGTCCGCTCTTACGGGTGAGACGCTGGCTACCTGGGATAGCCCCAGTAGTATGTGGACGGCTCACACTTCGGCAATGGGCGACGGAGGCCGGCACAGTGGCGAAGATCGCAGTAGTCCATGGCATCGCGCAACAGCTCAAAGGCGAGGAGACCCTGCGAGACGAATGGGCGCCTGCGTTGCGTGACGGCCTGCGACGCACCGGCGCGGAAGGCAAATCCATTGCCGATGGGCTTGCCAACTCGGATATCACGTTCGCGTTTTACGGCGACACCTTCCGAGCACCTGGAAACACGATGGATGTCGGCACTCCGCTGCTGACGGCCCACGATCTCACTCCGTTTGAGGAACAACTGCTGCTGGCATGGTGGGGCGAGGCGGCGAAGGTCGACACGAAGGTCGTCCCGCAGGACGCGGAGACGATGGTGCGCACGCCCAAAGCCGTGCAGACCGCACTGCGGGTTCTCAGCGGGTCCACGTTCTTCGCCGGCCTCGGCGAACGGCTGATGATCGGCGACCTGGTCCAGGTCCGCCGCTACTTCACCGAGCCGGATGTGCGTTCCCGTGTGCAGCAGTGTCTTGCCGACGCGGTGTCCGCGGAGACCCGCGTCATAGTCGCCCATTCGCTCGGCTCGGTCGTGGCTTATGAAGCGTTGTGCGCCCATCCCGAATGGGGGGTCCACGCCCTGGTCACCCTCGGCTCACCGCTAGGTGTTCCCAATCTGGTTTTTGATCGGCTCAAGCCACCGCCCGTCCGCGGGACTGCCACGCCGCCCGGACGCTGGCCAGGGTCCGTGACCGCCTGGACAAATGTCGCCGACCAAGGCGACGTCGTGGCGCTGGTCAAGGACCTCCGGCCGCTATTCGGCGATCGGTTGGCGTCACGAGTGGTGAACAATGGCACGAAAGCGCATGGGGTACGCAATTATTTGACCGCGCCGGAGACCGGCGAAGGAATACTGGCTGGGCTGCGTTCGACCGAGACCGAGCAAGATGAGTGAACCCGGACACATCGGCTCAAGGCCGAAGCGGTACCTATTAACCGGCGTCGTGCACACTTATACCAACGCCGGCGTACGAAACCTCCCAGGCCTGGTCGAGGATAAGAAGCGGATTGTCGAGCTGTTCCAGGGCTTCGGTTATGAACATGTGACGGAAATTCCCGACAACCCGACAGCCCAGCAGCTGCGTGCCGCGCTGGATAGATTCTTCCGGCATGAAGACCGACGTTCGGACGACTACATTGTCGTCTATCTAGGTGGTCACGGTGACATCACCGAGGACGGACCAAAAGATCACGTTCTGCTTACCTCGGATTACGACGAGGGCGCGCTCAGCAGCTCGCTGAGCAGCACCGAGCTGGCAGCTCTCATGCTCTCCCGCACTCGGGTGCGCAGGTTGCTGCTGATGGTGGACGCGTGTTACTCCGGCGAGGCCGGACTACGGTTCGCGGGCGCTGCCACCTCCTATACCGGCGACCTGACCGACCTCGACACCAGAGGCGAGCAGGGCGTCATCGTGGTCAGCGCGACCTGGCCGACACAACTGGCCCTGCAAGGAGCTTTCACCAAAGGATTGAAGCGCGCGGTCGACGCGCTCACGAATGGCCACAGCGGCTCCCCACTCCGACTGGAACGCGTACTTTCGGAGCTGCAGCAGGACCCAGACATGCCCGCCAGCCAGGCCATATATCACCAAGTCCTTCGCGGAGGGCAAGGCTATATGCCGCTCTTCCTCAGCGGGCTTGAGCATGTCGACGCGGAACGCGCACGGCGGACCGCAGAGATGACCGACTACTTCATGCCGAACATCAATGCGTTCGTGGGACGCGCGTCGGCCCGGGGCAAGGCCGTCAGATGGTTGTCCGACGAGGCGGGAAAGCCGGCGTTAATCGTCACAGGCAACGCGGGGACAGGAAAGACGATGCTGCTCGGTTGGCTCGCGGTCGCGAGCGATGCAGAGCGCAGGGACGCAGCGCCTCGGAGCGGAGGTGCTCTCCCACGAGTCGGCGCGATCGATGTTGCCATCTATGCGCGCGACCGCACCCTCAGCCACATCGTCGCCGGTATAGCTGCGGCGGCCAAGTTGACAGACATCGACTTCCGGGCGACGTCGGCATTGATGGTCCAGCAGCTACTCGCTGCTCTCGCGAAGCGTGGCGGCCCGCTGTTGGTTGTGCTGATCGATGCGATCGATGAATCTCCGTACCCGGAAACACTGGTGCAAGACCTGCTGGTTCCGCTACTGAAGGATGAAGACGCCCGCATCCGGTTGATACTCGGAACTCGCCCACAGGTTGTCGCGTTCGCTCCGGAACTGGGCGATGAGGACTACGCCGACACCATAGATCTGGAAAGCCCGAAGTTCGCTGACAATGCGGCAATGACCGAGATGGTACGCCGTCGCCTGATCGCGCCGCAGCCAACAGCCGACGGCAGCCAGAGACCATCAGTCTTCGCATCCGCGCCGCCATGGTTGGTCAACGCCGTCATCGCAAAGATCCTCCAGGTTGCTCAGCAGTCGTACTGGCTGGCCGGGCAGCTCGCAGACGACCAGGCGTCGCGCGACGTGCTGCCAGATCCCGCAGCGGCCGATTGGCTTGCCAGCGTGCCCGTGGACGCAGGCCGAGCCATGCGCCAGGAGCTAGGCCGACTCGGTGCCGACGTCGACCGCGCGATTGACTTGCTCCGGCCTCTCGCCTATGCCCAAGGCGACGGCTTACCCTGGGAAAACATCTGGCTGGCGATCGCCAACTCGCTCGCCCCCGGCGTCAGGTACCAGCCGTCGGACTTGGTATGGCTGCGGCGCAATGCGGCCTCATACGTGGTCACCGTGGGCGGCCCTGCAGATCGCCAACTGTACCGGCTCTCCCACCAGGCTCTCGCCGACTCTCTGCAATCCGAGCGGGACCGAGTATCGGACGAGCGAGTCATTGTGGACGTGCTCGTGGCAGCAGTGCCCTCCCGCTCCGACGGGCAGCGCGACTGGGCAAACGCAGATGCCTACATCCGGATGCATCTGGCGGGTCACGCTGTTCGGGCCGGCTCCATCGACTCCCTGGCACAAGATCCGGATTTCCTGATCGCGGCGGAACCGGCGCGATTGCTGGCAGCGCTCGACGAGACGGCCAGTCCACCGGCCCGTGCCGCATCGAACGCCTTCCGGCGCGCTCTTCCCGCCCTGCGGAGTCAGCCCGCGGAGGAGCACATGGCCTACCTCGGGCTGGCAGCCCGTTACGCCCGAGCGGATCACCTGGCGAACCTCATACAGCACGGCCCACCCTGGCGGGCGAGATGGGCGTCCTGGCGGCAGCAACGGCCGCATATCCGGATACCGGGGCATCGGGAGGCGGTCAACGCGGTAGTGGTCACGGCGGGTGATCGCCCGGTTGTCGTGTCGGGAGGTGACGACCGCGTGCTGCGCCTGTCGGACGCACAGACCGGCGCCGCGCTACGGGAGCCGATAACAGCCCACGACGATGCTGTGACCACGCTTGCGGCCTCGCTTCTCGGCGCCACGCCGGTGGTCGTGTCGGGCAGCGCGGACCGCACGGTGCGAGTGTGGGACGTGACTACGGGTGAACCGATCGGCAGGGCCTTCACCCAGCACACCGAGGCGGTGCGTGCCGTGGCCGTGGCCGCTGTCGACGACGAGTTGCTGGTCGTGTCCGCGGGCGACGATACAAGAGTGCGGGTTTCCAGCCTGGCCACCGGCGATGCCGCAGGACCCCCCGTCGTCCATCACAAGTCGCCGGTCTTGGCGCTGGCCTGCTTCGAACTCCAGCAGCCCGGCAGGGACTCGACGGTAATGATCATCTCGGCGGACGAGGACGGCAAAGTCGTCATCTGGGAACTTAAGAGTGGGAGGATCTATTGGCGCTGGAAGCACACTCGCACTGTGCATGCCGTGGCCTTCGCAGAGGTCAGGAACCAGCCCGTTGTCATCACCGGGTGTGCGGACTCCAAAATATTTGTCCACAACCTGCAGACACGCAAACAGCCGATCGTCCATGTCGGGCACCGGCAGGCCGTACGCGCACTTGCGTCGATGAGTATCGGCGGACAACCCGTCGTCGCGGCCGCCGAAGACGACGGCTCGATCCGCTTCTACTCGCTCGAGAGCAGGGAGGCGGTCGGCGGCACGCTGGTCGGACACGACAAGGCCGTACGAGCATTGACCGCGATGCTGGCCGACGGGCGGCCGATGGTCGTGTCCGGTGGCGTCGACAAGACGGTCCGAATCTGGGATCTTGGGATCCAGAGCCGGACAGACGACCCCTTTACCGGCCACACTCTCGCGGTGACAGCCGTGGCGACAGCGATGCTTGACGGTGCCCCGGTAGTGCTGTCGGCTGGTCGTGATCGCACGATCCGAGTCTGGGATCTGGTCACAGGTTCGCCGGCTCGAGAACCGATCACCGGGCATAACGGCTCGGTTACTGCGCTACTGCCAGTAATCGCGAACGGACGGCCAGTGCTGATATCGGCGAGCACAGACCGTACCGTCCACGCTTGGGACATCGACACGGGTCGGCCGACCGGAGAGCCCTACCGCGGCCATGCCGGCCATACCAGCTCGGTGACGGTGCTCGCCTCGGCGACTCTCGGCGGGCGGCAGGTAGTGATATCCGCGGGCAGCGACAGTTCCGTACATGTCTGGGACCTGGCCACCGGAACCCGGGTCGGACGATTCACCGGCCACGGCGGCCGGGTGCGCACGCTGGCGGTCGTCCGCCTCGGCGGGCGAGATGTCGTCGTCTCCGGCGGCGAGGACCGCGCGGTCAGGCTATGGGACCTCGGCACGTGCAACCCGGTCGGACTCCCGTTCACCCGACACGGCCATCGGGTCCTGGCACTCACGGTGCTGGACCACCGAGGACGGCAGGTCGTGGTCTCCGGTGCCGAGAACTCGACGATCCGGGTCTGGGATCTGGACTCCCGCACCCTGATCGAACCGGCCTATACCGAACACGCCCAGGCGGTACGCGCGATCGTCGCGACGCGTCTGGACGACCAGCCGATAGTGATCTCCGGCGGAGATGACAGAACAGCTCGGGCCTGGCGACTCGACGATCGGTCGGCTGTCGGCCATGGACCGGTCCAACACTCCGACAGCGTGAACACGCTGGCCGTGAGCAGCGTCGGCGACCAGCCAGTGGCCGTTTCCGGCAGCGCCGACGGGAGCATCACGGTTTGGGACCTCGACACCGGCATCAACCGGTTCGCCCGCCACGCCCACTGGGTCCGCTCGGTCGAGGTGACGAGAATGGGCGGCCGCAGCGTCGTCATCTCGGGAAGCGTGGACGGTGCGGTTCGGGCCTGGGATCTGAACACCGGACGGCCACTCGCCCGCTCGGTCGTCGGGCACCATCCCGGACTGCGCACGCTGGCCGTCGCGCGGCTCGGCCGCGGCCATTCCCGAGTGGTCACCGCAGGCGATGACAACAGCATCCGGACGTGGGGGCTGGAGGGTCACGAAGGCGCCAACTCCGTGCTCGGCCACCACCGCGACTGGGTGCGCGCACTCGTCGTGGCCGATATTCAGGGCCGGCACCTGCTCGTGTCCGGCGGTGACCGCACCGTACGGGTCTGGGACCTTGCGAACGGCACTCCCACCGGGGTCGTGTACGAGGGCCACTCGCACTGGATACGCGCCTTGGCAGTGGCGCATCTCCACGGCAGGCCGGTGGTCCTCTCGGCGAGCGCCGACACCACCGTGCACGTATGGGACCCGCTGACCGGCACGCGTGTCGGCAGGCCGTTCACCAGCCACACCAATGCGGTGCGGGCGGTCGCCACCGGAGTGCTGGACGGAAGACCTATCGCGGTCAGCGCGGGCGACGACACCAAAGTCCGTGCCTGGTGCCTGGAGTCGCGGGAGCCTATCGGCGAACATTCGGTCGTCAGCCGTTCGGATGAGATCAACGCCGTGGTCGTGGCCGAGCCGGTCCCGCGTGGCTCCGACGCACAGCGCCGCAGCCTGCGTGTCGTTGTCGCGGCGGGTGAACGCGTCGACATACTCAAGCTTTCCGCAGACCGCGGCTGGGAGGCCGAGACGTCTGTCGAGGTGCGCAGCGAGGTGCTCGCGGCGGCGCTGGCGGATCAGAGCCCACTGGTGATCGGCAGCAAGCTCGGTCTGCTGGCGCTCGACGTGCACAGCGGACCGCAGAAGGGCCGATGATGATCGACCGTCCGGCGCGAGTCGCGACTAGTCTGAATCGGCAGCAAGGCAGGAGCAGCCTGGATCGCACCGCACTCGCACACCAGTATGAGGACGAGCAATGAACACGCCGCACTTCCATGCCCTCTACTACGGTGATCGACTACATGCCGTCAACCCCGCCGGAGATGTGGGGATCATCAGTCTGTGGTCTCCCCTGGCGGCCACGAGCCGCAGGCTCACCCAGATCTCACCGGACATCCTCGCCCCTGAGCAAAGCCGCGTCGCGATCATCGCGAACCTCTACGGCGACGGGATGTACGCGATGTTCTGCAATCTTCTGTTCAACCCGCAGATCCGGCACCTCATCGCGCTTGGCGAGCACTTCGATCAGCCGACGAGCCGAGAGATAGAGGCGTTCCTGCGCGACGGCCTCGAGGACTCCGAGCTGTTCGGCCGCAGGCTCAAGCGCATACGTGGCACCGACCGCCTTTTCCCGGCCATAGCCGAATTCGATGAGGCGCGACTGCGAGAAACGCTCAGCTTCCGCGGTTTCGGCAAGCTCGCAGACCCCGCGTTGGACCGCGACCTTCCCGGATACCTGAAGTCGTTGCCGCGGATCGCGCCGGAGCAGCTGCCCCCACCCGTTCAAGTGACGATGCCGGACTATGAGTCGGATGAGTACGCCCGCCGGCCGTCGAACATCGCGGCCCAGCAGGTCGAGCGCAAGCGGCCGCTCGACTGCTGGGAGGAGCTCGTCGTCCGGACGATCCGCTTCGGGCAACCGGTAGAGCTGAGCAACGGCCCACGACTCGAGCTGCTCAACGCGAAGGCGGTCATCACCGAGCCGGCGGTCGAGTCCGATGCGGTGCTGTCCAGGTACGGCTTTCGGCTGGAGCGCTTCCTCGAGTACCAGCGGAGAATCATCGACCCCAGACTGCCGGACGGGATCTCCTACACGTACGGCAACCGGCTTCGCGGTTACTTTCGCGAAGGCGACTCACTTCGCGACACCTTGGCACTCGTCGTCAAGGTGCTGCAGCGGGACCCGCAGTCCCGCCACGGCTACATCTCGCTCTGGGACACCGCGAACGACCTACCGGGGACGGCCGCCGTCGGTCACCCGTCGGTGCCGTGCCTGACCACGATCTTCTTCCGTTGTATGAACGGTCGTCTCACACTGACGGCGACGTATCGGGCGCACAACCTGCTGACCGCGTGGCTGGAGAACGTATATGGACTGATGAAGATCCAGCAGCTGGTCGCCGAGGCCCTCGGGCTGCCGATCGGGCAGATCACCGTGGTGAGCCACTCGCTCGGCATCGACCCGCGCAACCGCTCCGGCTACGAACTGGCCCAGGCCCTCTCGGAGGGCTGGAAACGCGACGAAGACGTCGACCGCCTGACCGGGCGTCCGACGCTGCGCGAGGACCCGAACGGCTACTTCACGGTCCGCGTCGACGCGGAAAAGGGCTGTATCGTCGCCGAACATCTCATCGACGGCATCGTGCTCAAGCAGTACGTGTCGAAAAGTGCCGAGGTCATTCGACGCGCGATCATCGGCGACATGGGTGTCAGCCTGGTGTCACACGCGATGTGGCTCGGCCACGAGCTGGCGGTCCACGAACACATGCTGCACGAAGGGCGCACAACACGGCCGCCGCGCCGTCGTCCGCCGGGTAAGGGGGAATCGTGACCGATCGGCCGCTCATCGTCTTCGACATCGGTTCCACGCTGGTGACCGGCCCAGCTCAAGGACCGGCCCGACGCATCGCGACGCAGGTGGGCTTGGACGCCTCCCAGAAGGCGGCATTGCATCAGGCGCTGATGACCACGGACTTCACCGGCCCCGCGGAGGTGGCTGCCTTCGTCCGGAACGGGTTCGGCGTCACCGGCCCAGGCGTCGAAGCGGCCGTCGAGCAGGTCTGGAGTGCTCAGCTCGACGAGGCTGTGCCGATTCCGGGTAGCGCCGAAGTACTGACCGCACTCGCCGAGGCCGACTTCCAGCTCGCCGTCCTGTCGAATATCTGGCCGCCGTTCCTCGACGCCGCCCGCCGGCACTTCAGCTGGTTCATTGACGACTTGGTCCCGCACGATCGACGGATCTTTTCCTTTCGGGCGGGCATCAAGAAGCCGGCCCCAGAATTGTTCCTCGGGCTGCTGCGGACTGCTGGTGTGTCCGCCGACCGTGCGGTCATGGTGGGCGACTCTTACCGGCACGACATCGCGCCCGCCGCGGCCGCGGGCATGCGGACGGTGTGGCTCCTGCACGAGCCGGTGCGGGAGGCCGCCAACGTGGTGCAAGTCCTCAACCACGGCGCGAGCGGACCGTCCCTGACACTCGGCTCGATTTCCGACCTCACCGTGACAGCCGCGGAAGCGCTGTTCGCAGAACGTGCCGGCACCGCTGCCAGTGCCGCGATGAAGGAGAAGGCATAGTGGAGATCGTTTCGGTAGAGCCAATTGATCGCCAGCAACTGCTGGCCGCCCTCGCGCGTACGCGACTGCGCGGCTTCGACGGCGTTCAGCCATACAAGAACGCAGCCATGGAACTCCTGCCCGCGGTGGAGACCGACACCCTCACACCGTCGCAGAACTACGTGCTGAAGCCGGGCGTCGACAAGATCCTCGAATTGCGGGAAGCGCTCCTGAAAACCGGCCTGGACATGTTCGCCCTCGACGGTGGGGCGTACGTGCGCACCTCGGACGACCCGGACGAGGTGATCCCGGTCATTCCGCCCGTTGTCGAGGAGTCGTTCGAACCCGACGGCCGCGTCGTCCGGATCATCAACGATGGAATTCACCGCGTCTTCGCAGCGCGCTCGCTCGGCCTCCGGATCTCGATCGTGTACGTCGAGGGTGTGCCGCCGGAGTATCCGTACTATGCGTACGCGCTGCGCGACGGCTGGTCGCAGGTGACGGTCATGGACGAGTTGCCAGACAAGCACCTGCGCAAGGAATACCGCCAGCCGACGGGCTATCGGGCACTGTATCGGGACTTCAACGAAGTGTTCCCCGGTGTCCAGAAGGAACGTAAGAAGTCCGATCCGACGCACATCACGGAATAGGCAGGGCGCCGCGTGGTCGCAGACATGTGGTTCGTGGACGACGAATTCCTCAACGGTGTGGCAACTGGTGCGCAACCATACATCGCGACCGTCACGGTGCCGCGCAAACAGCCGACCTTCGACATCGACGTGATCTCCGACGCTCGGCTGACAAGTCCCGACGCCGACGAATTCGTGGATCGCTTCCGGACCATGCGGCGGCCGTTCGATCGTGGCCGGGCCAGCCACCTGCTGGTGAGCTGCGGCGAGATGAACGCCGGTACGGCCGGGGACGGCGGCTACGGTGACTTCTGGACGCCGACACTCGACCGGGTGAGGGCGTTGACTCCCTCGATCTTGGCCATACCCGGCAACAGCGAGGCCAGAACCCAGCCCGGGGCCGACGGTTTCTACGGCCGGTTCGCCGCGAGCCTGGTCGGAAACGCCACCATGCCACCGCGGCCGCAGGATGTGCCGCTCGCCAAAGTCACCCGAGTGTGCCTGCGCGAAGACCCTGATCATTCGCGGGCGCTCGCTTACGTCGTGGTCATCGGGTTCGACTCCAACGAGGCCGCCTACAGCCATCCTCTCATCTCCGACCACGGGCAGATCAGCCGCGCTCAGATGGAGGCGGCGCAGCAACTGGTCGGGACGTTGTCGCGTACCGTGGCCCTCAACGCGCCGCTCTACGTGATCGGCGTGACTCACCACAACCTGCTGCCTGCCGATACTCGACGGCTCGCCGCGACGGCAGACGTCGACCGATTCAATCAGCATGCGCGCGGCATCGAATGTCAGGCAGGTTGCGACAACCCGGAACCGTCGCGCCTGTGCGTCACCAACCACATGCTTGTCGAGAGCAGCTCCGGCAGCACCACGAATAGTTCGGAGTTCTTGACGCTTTGCCGGGACATCCGGATGTCCATGGTCATCCACGCGGACATGCGCACGCCCGAGGTCGCCACGATGTCGAGCACGTCGCTCGCGTCCGGTGAGAGTCCGAGCGAGATCACGGTGGTGGCCTGCCCGCCGTTCGCCAGGAACTCACGGATGTCCGGTATGGCGTGGATCCGGGTCAACGTGTGGAAAGGCGAGATGGAGATCGCCTTCCGCTATGACGTCGAATCGGACGGGCATGGCGACCCGATCCAGATCGTCCGCCCGCTCGTGTCGGCGTCGCGGGTGACTCCAGCCGAACGGCGCCTCTACGACACCGTGCACAAGCTGCTGGATGACGCGGCAGCTCAACCGGATGGCGACCTGGCCGGCATCGCGTCATTTCGCGATTACGTGGAGAAGATCTGGGCCGACACCGGCTACGTCGCGCTGTGCTTTGCCGACGGGACCCTGCCGGACATCGCGCCCACCAGGCGCACGGCATACAACCTTCTACTGCTCCTTCGCGAGCGGGATGACGGCGAGTACGACATCTTGCACAGTCATCACACGGCACTGCGGCCGTCCGACGTGGGCTACTGGAACACGCTGCTGCTGCCCGCGTTCCAGAAGGTGCGAAACCTGTTGGAACACCTGCGTGACGACGTCCTGCGGCAGGTGGTCGACCAGGCGGAGGATCTGGAGAAGGCCAAGCAGGTCCGAGCCTTCGAGGCCGCGGTGGGCCGCATCCTCCTCGCCAGCGAGTCCGACGGCGACCTATGGGGTGATCAGCTCCGCGAGGTTGCCTCGCTCACCCGGCGAAAGATCTCACCGACTACCGGATGTGTCACCGAGTACGAGTATCACCTGGTCACACTGCTGCCGCTGATCCGTCGGGTCGAGCTCACCGAGGATCTGTTCTCCGATGAGGATCTCGAGCCGACGCCGGCGGAGCAGGAACGGCAGGACTACAACACCATCATGGAATGGCTCACCGAACTGCCTTCCGTGCGCCGCGAGAACGAGCATGCCCAGACCAGCGGTGTCTCGATGGATGCGCTCCGCCTCGGCGGAGGCGGGCTCCGCTGGGACCCGCAGGCCAGGTTTCCCGATGAAGCCGGCTCGCGTGCCCCCGATGTGGGCCGCCGGCTGCCGCCCGGCGCCATCTGGTTCCCGCTGCCCGACAGCCGGGACGATGTGGCGGAGGCGCCGTGGCAACAGTGCCCGGCGATCGTGTCCAGAAACGCCGACGTCATGAGATGGGTCGATCGTGAGATCGAGTCGCGCCGCAAGGTCAACGGCGGAGTGCCCCCGCGCGAACTGGTGATGGGCAAGCTCGCCCAGACATCCGACTCGATCGAAATCGTGGACATGTACAGCTTCGAGAGCGGTGGCCAGCGGTTGGCGCACGATCTGCCAGCCGGCTCGACCACGGAGGCGATCGACCGGGTGACCTTCGTGGAGGGGTTCGACCTCGACGGACAGTTTCCCTACCGGGGACTCCCGGTCAAGCGCGTGTACCTGGTGCGCCGCGACGTCCCGGTCTGGCAGGGCAGCAGATCCGTCATCCTGATCTTCTCAGCCGATCAGTATGACCAGGACTCGTGTCGCGAAGCGCCGGCCGACGACGCGCTGGGCGTGCTACGGCCGGTGCAGCGCTATGTCCTTCGCGCCGGGCTGGATCGCGCGCGGGAGATCCACGACCAGGTGCTCACCAAGTTGCCCGACCCCTGGGGCTTCGCGCGCGTTCGCAAGGGTCCCGCGCTGCAACCGGTGACGGTCACCCCGCCCATCCTCGAACGACTCCACGAGGAGGACTGGGAGAACGAACATGGCGACCGAGAGTACATAGTCTGCGACGGCACCCACCGGGTGGTCGAACTTGTCTGGACGTCCCATGTGGTGCTCCCTGCCATCGCCGTGACCGATGCACCACGTCAGCCATATTATGCAAAGCCTTTCTCGAAGTTCGAATGGGAGCACACCGCCGGAAACAAGAAGGACAGGGCTCCGGATCAGGACTCCAAGTACGCAGTCAGAAGCGTCGACATCAATCGGCTCACTCCGGCAGCGACGGCTATTCTCAGAAAGCGCAGCGAGAGTGAATGGTATCGGCGCTACTACCGGGATCTGGGAACCGGATTCGGCTACATGGGCGGCCAGGGCGGGCGGTATGTGTGACGACGAGGTTCTGACCCTACCCTGTGAGCAGCTCACGCCGTACGTGCGCTAAAGTGGCATTTCCTTCCTGGAGGTGCCACTGTGCAGTACACGCCTCATCTTCAGCGTCAACCGGACACGCAATACCGGGATCTTCTGCGGGACCTTCTCGCCCACGGCGAGAAGGTCCCGACCCGGCAGGGGCCGGCTGCGTTGACACTGATGCAGCAAACGATGCGATTCGACTTGACGAATGGCTTTCCTGTCATCACCGAGCGGAACATCGGCTCCTTCTGGCGCAAGCCTATCGGGGAACTGTGCGCCTTTATCAACGGGGCGACGACGCTGGACGAACTCGAGGCCTTCGGCTGCGACTGGTGGGGGGACTGGGCCACGCCGGCAAAGACCGCCTCGCGAGGCCTTCCGCCGGGCGACATCGGGCCGGGTTCCTACGGTGGCGCCTTCCGCCGCTTTCCGACTACGGAAGGCGAGCCCTTTGACCAGTTCAAGCACCTGGTAGAGCAGATCAATGAGTTGCCGGAGGTGAGGACACACTTCGTCTCGCCGTGGATTCCGCAGTACCAGGTGCGCGGACAGAGCAAGCGGCCGAGCACGACGATCGCGCCGTGTCATGGCTGGGTCCACGTCCGGGTGCTCAACGGACGCCTGCATGTGCACATGTACCAGCGCTCGGGAGATGTTCCCGTCGGTGTGCCGTCAAACATGATCCAGTATGCGGCGCTCGTCCTCATGCTCGAGCATCTGACCGGCTTTCCGGCGGCTGCCTACTACCACACCATCTCGGACGCCCACATCTACGAGGATCAGGTCGACCAAGCGAGGACCATGGCCGACCGGGAACCGCGGCGTCTTCCCACCGTGACACTCAACGACGCCGGCCGAGAGGTCCGAGACATCCACGACTTCCGTGCGGAGCACTTTGACCTGGCCGACTATGACCCGCACCCCGGCCTGCGCATCCCGGTGTCGCCATGACGGTGTCGCTGATCGTCGCCGCCGACGTGAACGACGTCATCGGCCTTGAGGGTGACCTGCCCTGGACCCTTCCCGCCGACCTACGTCGGTTCAAGCGTCTGACCACCGGACACGTCGTCGTCATGGGCCGACGGACCCACGAGTCGATAGTGGCGCGACTCGGCCATCCGCTCCCGGGGCGATTCAGTGTGGTGGTGTCCCGCCGTGCCGGCAGCACTGGCGACAGCAACGTGCTCTTCCAGGCGGATCTGCCTTCCGCGCTCGCTGTGGCTCGCGGCATCGAGGCGTTCACCGGCCGCGACGAAGTCTTCATCATCGGCGGAGCGCAGGTTTATGCCCAGACGCTGGACCAGGTGGACCGGGTATATCTGACCAGGGTTCATAAACACGTCGCCGGTGACGTCATGATGCCCGCCGACTGGCTGAAGCCGTTCACTCTGGTCGAAGAGGAAGCGCACTTGGATGACGGCTACTCGTTCTTGACATACGAGCGCAGCTAGCCATGCTGTACAACATCGCAAACTACCGCACGGATGAGCAACGGTCCAAGATGATCCGGCTCGAAGAGAACGGCATCTGCATCTTCTGCACCGACCATCTCGTGGGTGATCCCGCACGTATTCCGGTATGGCGGAACACGCATTGGGCGGTCGTCCCCAACGACTTCCCCTACCAAGGCACCCGCCGGCACCTGCTGCTCGTGCCGGATGAGCATGTAGCCGACCTGGTCGATCTCTCTCCGGCAGCGAAGGAGGACTTCTGGGCGGCACTGGGCTGGGTCCGTGATCACTACGAGATGACCTACTACGGCCTGGGTGTGCGCAACGGAGACTGTCGGTTCACCGGCGGAACCGTCAGTCACCTTCATGTGCACGTCGTGGTCGGTGACGTCGATAACCCTGAGCACGAGCCGGTTCGCATGAAGTTCAGTTCGCGACCGCCGGAGCAGGCCGGAAGCACTCCCTAGCGAGTGGAGGTGTCAACCCAGATCATCTCGACTCCGGCTGATCGCAATATGCTGTCGCCGTCGAGCATCGCGTACGGTCCGGAGAAATAGCAGCGGCGGAAGCCGGCCTCGGCGATCATACGGGCGCATCCCGGACACGGGAAAGTCGACACGTAGAGGTCGGCGTCTGCCAGCACGATGCCGAGTCGGGCGGCCCGAGCAACAATCATCGCCTCTGCGTGGATGGCCGTCGAAAGATCGATACGTACACCACGGCGAAAATCGTTGCGAGGGTCGCCGTCGAGGTAGGGGGTGTACTCCGTCGGCTGGTGCTGGTTGTGTTCGATGCACAGGATCTCGCCATCGCGGATCGCGAGGGCGCCGACCTGACGCCACCAGTCGGAGGATTGCGCGGCACGGTCCGTTGCCTTCCCCATCAGCACGCGACTCAGCTCATCCGCTGCGACGACGCCGTCGAAGTCCGCCGGCCGCTGCGCCAGGCTCCAGCTTCGATCCCAGCGCAAGAAGGTGCGATCGAATATCACCTTCCGCGCCTTCTCCAGGTCGTACCGATGCACCAGATCGCGCATCATCTCTTCGTCGGGGACGACCAACGTCTCGGCGACGACGGCCGCCGGCAGTTCGTGCCGTTCGACGACTCGGACCGTGCTGCCGATACCTGCCTGTCGGATGTATCGCGCGGCCGCATCCGGCGCCAACGCTCGTATCTCCTTCTTCATGACCGGATAGTCCTCGGTGAAGCTCTCACCTAGGACGAGGATCTCCGTCGCGTCTCCATGCCGGGAGAGAAGAGATTCGTAACCTGCATGGATCACCGGCAGATACAGGAGGATCTGCTTCACGACGTCGAGCCGACCTCATTGATGACCTCCTGAAGGAGGTCGGGCAGTCGCTCGGTGAGGCGCTGCGACATTCGCTCGCCGAGTGCCAGTTGCAGCAGGCGCAAGCGCGCCGATGTACTCACCGTGGCCATGCGGTCGAGGATTTCTACTCGCCCGCAGTATTTTTCCTCAAGTTCGGCGATCTCGTCCGGTTTGTAGGTCTCAGCTGTCGCCACCAGCACGTCAGGCCGCACCGCCGCGATGAGCGACCACCTCGGATCGTCGGCATTCTTCAATGTGACCACACCTACACCACGCTGATGGGTCACCATCCGCAGCCGCTCTGCCTCCGGCACTGCGGGCCGCCAGGGACCCTTTCGCCGACGCACCTTCTCGTCGCTGTCCACGCCGACTATCAGAAAGTCGCCGAACTGCCGGGCCGCCTCGAGATACATCGAGTGTCCCTCATGCAGGATGTCGAACGTGCCGCTGGTGAGAACGACCTTGAGGCCAAGGAGTCGAAGCGCGTCAACGATCGCGCCTATTGCCGCATAATCCGAGACGAACCGTTGTTCGAAATTCGATGCGTCGGCAAACATTCCGCTATTGGGAGGTAGTGCCGCATACTTGTACCGGTCGTTCTTGGGTGCGGTGCCCGGCGCTTCGTGGCGGTATGCATCCAACGGTGCTTCCGGATCTCTCTCATTCGTCATATGAGCACTTATCGCCTAAAACTCTCTCGCGGCTGTCATTCTGCCAATTCTCCGTGCGTCTCCCCACGCCGGCCGCAGCCCGCTTGGCGTGGCCCACGTCACGGTCCGCACAACGCTACCCGCCGGGGCGGCTCGCGTCTCGCATGCTACCGGTCGCGCCACCGCCGGGTTCGGCGCGGAGCAGCCCAAGGCGTCGACGCGGTCGAGGGTGGCCCGGCAGCGGCCCGGCTTGGCGAACCGGGTGGCCACGTCCACGCCGCTTCCGGATGACGATCTGGTCGTCGGGCTCCGGGATGACATCGAGGCGGAGCCGATTCGGCACGCCTGCTCGACGAGCAGTCAGTCCTCCTCGTCGCCTGGACTGCCACGCGCGCATCGCTAGCCCGCACCGTTCACCTTCGCTGTGCCCTGGCCGACTGCAATCAGTCGGGCGGCAAGAAATGTCCCAGCTCATCCGGGATCTCAACATTGTACTGATAAGCGATGATCATTATATATAAGCCAATACGGCCACGTAGTTCACCTAACGCCAAGGCAAAAGGATCAGCCCCCGGCCAACTGTGTCGCGTGAAATTGCGGGCCGCAGGGCCCGATCTGTC
Source organism: Catellatospora aurea (assembly GCF_042663325.1). NCBI lineage: Bacteria > Bacillati > Actinomycetota > Actinomycetes > Micromonosporales > Micromonosporaceae > Catellatospora > Catellatospora aurea. The sequence goes on along the minus strand of NZ_JBHTAC010000009.1, from coordinate 17,463 downwards.
GATGAAGGACAGCAACGCCGCGCGCATGCCCCGAAGGGCGCCGGCGAGATCTGGGCCGTGGCTTGCTTCGTTGATCGATGTCAGATGGCCGGCTACTTGTTCGGCAAGCGCAACGCAGTGCGCTTCATCCTCCATGTGCCGGTCGGCAAACAGCATGTCCCGCTTCGCCATGAAGGCGAAGAGCAGCTGCACTGCGTCGCGGTCCACTCCCCTCGTTTCCCACGGGGCATTCATCGCCGCTACGGGTAATTTCTTTCCTCGTTGGCCCACTAATGTAGTGTGCCCCCAGCGTCAAGCCGTGGCGCACGTGCGCCGCCGTGGCGGTTCAGCCGGCGTGTCGATAGATATGGCATTGATGCGCGACTTCGAGTGCGAAGTTTGGGCCAAGAATCGATGCCGACAGGAATAAGGCCCAACCAGACGACGGGATCTTGCAATGAGTGCTGCGGCCGGGGTCCCGGAGCGCCGAGGTCCAGGGCTGTCGCCGAGTCAGAACCGGACCCGCCGCGATATACTCGCCTTTTACCGGCGATATCAGGTCGGACCGGGAGGAGCCATGAGCCAGGACGGCGGGCAGGGCGACAGCATCGACGGCGTCGGCCAGTGGGACGAGATCGAGGACGAAGGCGTGCTCGACGCCTCCGACACACTCGACGGCGATCCGGTCACCGACCCTCTCGACACGGGCGTGGTCGCCACCGATCGCTGGTCCGGGGCCAACCGCTTCGGCACGACGCCGGCCGAGGCACTGGCCGGGGAGTCCCTCGACCAGCACCTCGCCGAGGAGGAGCCGGACATCGACCCGTACGCGGACCCGGTCGACGAGGACGAGGACGACCTGATCCGGCGCGGCTACGACCGCGAACCGCGAGCCGGCCGCCTGGTCGCCGACGACCAGGGCTTCGGCGAGGACGACCAGCCCGACTCGATCGCGTGGGACGTGGGCATCGACGGCGGCGGCGCGAGCGCCGAGGAGGCCGCGATGCACATCGTGGACGATCCCGACGGCCCAGGCGACGGCCCGCTGGACTAGGCGTCCGCTCGTCAGAGCAGCTCGGCCAGCATCGCCGCCGCGCGTGCCGCGCCGTCGCTCTCGACCGGCTGGTAGGCGGCCTCGCGCCCGATCTCGTCCGCGATGGCCCTCGCCAGCACGTCGGGCGTCAGGTCGTCGTAGTCGAGCCGGCGCCCGGCGCCGTACCGGTCGAGCCGGTGTGCGACGTGGAAGTTCTGTTCGAAGTGGTGGCGCAGCGGGATGTAGATGAACGGACGCCGCGCGGCGGTCAGCTCCATGCAGGTGGTCAGACCGCCCTGCACCACCGCCAGGTCGCTCGCGGCCAGGTGCCGGTGCAGGTCCGGCACGTAGGCGCGCACATCCAGGCCCGCCCGCGCATCGATCGAGGCCGGGTCGATGCGCGGACCGGTCACGACCAGCATCCGCAGCCCCGGCACGAGCCTGGCGGCCGTGTCGTACGAGTCCACGACCCTGCGCAGCAGGTGGTGGCCGACCCCGGAGCCGCCCACGGTCACCACGCACACCCGCTCGTCCGGCCGGTACCCGAGTTCGGCGCGCAGCGCCGCCCGGTCGGCGACCGTGCCGGGATCGAACCCGGTGACGTATCCGGCGAAGTCGTAGTGCTCCCGGGTCCACTCCCGGATCATCGGCAGGTCCGGGCCGAACCGCTGGTCCACCACGTCGTCGGGGTTGCCGACGAAGATCGCCCGGTCCCTGATCCGCGGATACCGGGCGATGTGCTCGATCATCTCGGCGTTGTAGTCGGCGGTGACCAGCGCCTCCCGCGGCCCGCCGTCGGGCATCGGCAGAAAGCCCACGAAGTCGGTGAACCACGCGTACGCGAACCGCTTGAGTTCCGGGTTCTCGTGCAGGAAATGGTCGACGTCCCACGCCTCGTCCCCGACCACCAGGTCGTAGGCGGTATCCCGCACCACGTCGTGGAACACCATGAAGTTGGCCAGCAGCACCTCGTCCATGCGCCGCAGCGCCTCGAAACAGTGCAGGTCGTGCTCGCCCGCCTCCCCTTCGATGTGCGCGGACTCGTTGGCCAGCCACCGGCTCGCCGGGTGCAGCCGCTCCCCGGCCTGTTCGAGCACCCGCGTCACCGGATGCTGCGCCAGCCAGTCGATCTGCACCTCCGGATGGCGCAGCCGCAGTTCCGCGGCGATGGCCGCGTCGCGCCGGGCGTGGCCCAGGCCGATCGGCGAGCACAGGTAGAGCACCCGCTTGCGCCGGTGACCGAAGCGCGACCAGGTCTGCCGCCGCGGGGCGGGCGGGCGGAACCGCTCGGCGAACTCGTGCACGAGCAGGTTGACCTTCACCGGGTCGCGGGCGAGCGGGATGTGCCCCGCGCCTTCGAGGACCACCAGGTCGCCGCCGGTCAGCTCGGCGAGGACCCGGCTGCGGTGGACGTGGCTGATCCGGTCGTCGTCGCCGTGGATCAGCAGTACCGGGCTCTTGACACGTTCGCACCAGCCGGTCAGGGTCGGGTTGTCCGGCCACGGGGCACGGCTCTTGGCGGCGAGCACCTCCCCCGAGGTCTGCCGGCCCCAGCCGACCGCGTCCTCGATCTGCTTGGTGGAGTGCGGCTCGCTGAAGCACTGGCCCATGAAGAACCACAGGAAGTCGTCGAAGTTCTCCGTCCAGTACTCGCGGTTGTACTTCAGCCAGTGCTCGGGCGGGTCGGTGCCGAGGACCGGCACCTGCGACGGGGCGAGTGCGGGAGCGGGGCCGTCGACGCGGTTGTAGGCGGAGCGGGCCGAGTCCGGCGGGCTGGCGACGGGCACGGTCGGGCCGATCAGGACGGTCCCGTGGACCCGGTCCGGATGGTCCGCCGCGAGTTCCAGTGCCCAGTTCGCGGCCATGGACAGCGCCACCGGGACCGCCCGGTGCGTCCCGGTGGCGTCGAGGACCTTCAGCGCGTACGTCACCTGGTTCTGCTGCCCGTAGGCGGCCGGGTCGAGGGGGCGGTCGGAGCGGCCGTTGCCGGGCCCGTCGTAGACCACCACGCGGTGGTGCCGGGCCAGGTAAGGGACCTGTGCCTTCCAGAACCGCTTGTGGATGACGGTCCAGGTCGGCATGAGCAGGATGGTCGGCTCGCCGTCGCCGTACACCTCGTAATGGATCCGCACGCCGCCGTGCTCGACGAATCCCTCCGCGTCCGCCTCCCGTGCCCGCATCGTCAGGCCTCCACCTGCTCCGGCACCGCCCGCGTCCGGGGGATGAACCGGGGCACCTGCCGGGCGTAGCGCTCGTAGGGCTCGCCCAGGCTCTTGCGCAGGTCGTGCTCCTCGAACCGCACGGCGATCAGGATGTATCCGGTGGCGGCCCCGGCGAACAACAGGTGCCCGACGGTCATGTCGGGCGTGGCCCAGAAGGCGATGATGAAGCCGACCATGATCGGGTGCCGGACGACGCGGTAGAGCAGCGGCTGCCGGAATCCCGGCTCGGCGTAGTCGGCGTCCCTGGCACGGGCGAGCACCTGCCGCAGCCCGAACAGGTCGAAGTGCCCGATGAGGAAGGTGCTCAGCACGAGCACGCCCCAGCCCAGCCCGCACACCGTCCACAGCAGCACGCGCAGCCATACCGCCTCGACAGACCAGACGTCCGCGGTCAGCGGCCGCCACTGCCACAGCAGCAGGCCGACGGCGAGGCTGGAGAGCAGCACGAACGTGCTGCGTTCGACGGCTGCCGGCACGAAGCGGGTCCACCACCGCTTGAACCACGGCCGGGCCATGACGCTGTGCTGGACGGCGAAGACGCCGAGCAGGCCGGCGTCGACCGCCACGGCGAGCCACGCCGGGCCGGTCACGCCGTCGTCGACGCCCTTGGGCACCAGCGTGTTGGCCAGGAAACCGATGGTGTACATGATCGCCGCCAGGAAAGCGGCGTAGGCGAGCGCGCCGTAGCCGACCGCCAGAGTCCGCCGGATCATGGGATCCCCCTCTTCGTTCGGTCGATCGACCGAATCTGCGGTACGTTAACATTCGGTCGACCGACCGAACAAGGGGTATCGATTGAGCACGGCATCGACGAAAATCATGGAAGCCGCCCGGTCGTGCCTGCTGTCCGAGGGGTACGCCAGACTCTCCACACGCAAGGTGGCCGACCAGGCCGGCGTCCCACTCAGCCAGATCCATTACCACTTCGGCGGCAAGCAGGGCATGGTCCTCGCCCTGCTCGCCCACGAGAACGCGCGGCTCGTCGACCGGCAGCGCCAGATGTACGCCGCGTCCGAACCGCTGTGGCGGCGCTACGAGCAGGCGTGCGAGTTCCTCGACGACGACCTCGCCTCCGGTTATGTGCGCGTGCTGCAGGAGATGATCGCCGCGGGCTGGTCCGACGCCCTGGTCGCGCAGCGGGTGCTCGCCATGCTCCAGGGCTGGATGACCCTGCTCGAAGAGGTCGCCGGCGAAGCCGAAGCGCACTTCGGCTCGCTCGGCCCCTTCACCGCCGCCGACATCGCGGTCCTGGTGGGAACGTCGTTCCTGGGCGGCGAGGCGATGATCCTGCTCGGCGACGACGCCTGGACCGAGCGGGTCCGCACCGCCCTGCGCCGCGTCGGCGACCTCATCCGCGTGTGGGAGACCTCCTCGCCCGCGTAACCGCAGCTTGACCGGCGACGCCGTGCAACCGATGCTCAGCGGCCCTCATTAGGCCTGGTGTCGCTCGATGGCAGACCGCTTCCTCTCGACTACCGGCTTTCCCAACTCGACGACATCGCCGAAGCGATGAGCACACGCAGAACCTTCATCGCCGCGGGCGCCTCCGAACTCGCCGCTGACCTTGTTAGCCTGCTCGTCCACTGACCCGGACAGCCGACACCACAGACGGTGACCTACTTTGACTCGCCGATGTGCCGGTGTCCGCCCGGCGAACCGGACGGACACCGCTGTACGCGATCGGTTTGCTGCTCGTCAGCTCCAGGCGATCGAGAAGCTGTTGTCCGTGAAGGCGGCCGAGCCGCTGGTCCCGCTGATCTCGAAGCCGAACTGGGCCTCCCCCACGGTCACGTCACCCCACCAGCCCTGGGTCCGCAACCAATTCATGATGGCGCGGATGTCGACCGTGCCCGAGTTGGTCTTGCTGGTACGCAGGAACGAGAACACCGCGTTCGCCCCGTTCGAGCCCCGGTAGATGTTCCAGGTGTGCCCGCCGAGGCTGACGTTGCGGAACGCGGGCACGGCCCCGTTCGCGTCGTACTGCTCGGCGATCGGCCCGACGTTGCCGTTCCAGTTCATCCACAGCATGACCTCGTACGCCCAGTTGTCGGCCCAGATGTCATAGGTGGTGGAGTAGTCGCCGCTGCTGGGCACGCTGACGTTGAACGAGCTGGTCAACGAGGCCAGCGAGCTGACGGTGCGGTTGACCGAGCCCTTGACGGTGTGCGGGTACGACTTCACACCGGAGGTCATCGGGTGGTTGGCGATCACGCCCCAGTTGGTGCCGGAACGCGCCCACACGGTCTGCGGCCCCGCGCCGGAGCCCCAGATGTTGTTGTACACCGTGAATCCGTTGTTGTTCCAGGTGTCCCACTGGCCTGACGCCGACCATACGGCGTCGGACGGCACGCCGGGTGTGCCGCTGCTCGGCGAGGGCGTGACCGAACGCGACGGGGACGGCGAGGGCCCGGCGGTGCGGGTCGGCGTGGGTGAGCCGGAGACGCCGCCGGTGCACGTGACGCCGTTGAGGGTGAAGCTCGCGGGCACGGGGTTGCTGCCCGTCCACGAGCCGTTGAAGCCGAACGACGTGGTCGCGCCGGTGGACAGCGAGCCGTTGTAGTCGACGTTGCGGGCACTGACCGCCGCGCCGCTCTGGGTCAGCGCGGTGCTCCAGTACTGCGTCACCTGCTGGCCGGCCGAGTAGGACCAGGCGAGGGTCCAGCCGTTGATCGGGTCGCCGAGGTTGGTGACGGCGACGGAGGCGCCGAACCCGCCCGGCCACTGGTTGGTGACGGTGTAGGCGACGCGGCAGCCGGTGGCCGCGTACGAGGGAAGTGCCGTGATCACGCCCGTGCCGACGGCGGCCAGGACGGCCGCGGTGAGCGCCGCGGCGGCGGAGGTGCGTCTGCGCATGACTTGGTGACCCTTCGTGAGTCGGTCGCCGACGGGGTGTCCGGCCGGTCGGCGCGCTGGCGCTGCCCTGGGCCCGGACCGGAGCGACCTGGCGGGATCACCGTGGCGACACATTTAAGTTTATCGTATTAACAAACTTAAGGGCTCGGCTCGGCGAGGTCAACCGGCACGGCATGCCCGATCGCCCGCGCCGCAGGCCGGGGTTCGTGTCCGATGGAGACATGTGCCATGTCCGACAGTTCGGCATTGACACTTATGAGTCACCGACGTAGCCTCCGTTGCGGAAAACGCTTTCCGCGCCTGGAGCCGCCGATCACCCCGGTCGCGGGCAGTCCCCTGATGGAAGGAGGCACAATGCGACCCGAGGTGGCACACGCCCGCAACGGCCGCCGATGGCGCCTGCCGCTGGCCGGCCTCGTGACGGCGGCGCTGGTCGCCGTCGGCACGCTGGTGTCCGGCGGCACCGCGCAGGCCGCGACGATCGACACATCGGCGACCTACGTCCTGGTCAACCGGCACAGCGGCAAGGCGATGGACCTGTGGAACTGGTCCACCGCCGACGGCGCGCCGGTCAACCAGTTCACCCGCAACGACTTCGCCGTGCAGCAGTGGCGCTTCGTCGACGTCGGCAGCGGCTACTACCAGATCCGCTCCGTGCACAGCGGCAAGGTGCTGGAACTGCCCAACGCCGGCGACGGCATCCAGCTCGTCCAGAACACGGCCGCCGGCGGCAACACCCGCCAGCACTTCGGCGTCAGCGACTCCAGCGGCGGATACGTGCGGTTCGTCAACCGGCACAGCGGCAAAGCCGTGGAAGTGTGGAGCTGGTCCACCGCCGACGGCGGCATGCTCTCGCAATACCAGGACCTCGACGGCTACAACCAGCAGTGGCAGCTCGTCAAACTCGGCTCGGGCGGCGGCACCGGCTGCGGCAGCGGCTCCTTCCACGCCGAGGCGGTGCTCAGCGGCTCCACCTGGACCGCCCGCAACGGTTCGAGCACCGTCTACACCGGCTCCGACCTGCGTTCGGCCGTGCAGGCGGCGGTCAACAGCCTGACCTCGGGCCGCACGTCCAAGCAGCGCGTCGTCGTACGCGGCTCCGGGTCCATGAGCGCCAACGCGCGCATCTCGCTCCCGAGCTACACCACGATCGACGTCTGCGGCACGATCAACGTCACCGGCACGGGCAGCGGCGACCAGGCGCCCATCTACTCGCGCGGCACCACCCAGGTCGAAGTCCAGCACCTCAACCTGACCGGCACCCCGCTGTACGGCGTCTTCATGCGCAACGTCACCGACGTCGTCCTCGGGCAGCTCGACATGCGGCTGTCCGCCGGTCTCGGCGTGCGCATCGACAACCGCGGCGACACCAGCCAGTGGACCCGCAACGTGCGCATCGACAACGTGTACGTCTCCGGCGCGAGCTCACACGCCGTGGAGACGTACGGCGTCGACGGTCTCACCGTCGGCACCGTCACCGCCCGCAACGTCGGCGAGTCCGGCCTGCTGCTCAACCAGACGATCAACGCCACCGTCGGCACCGTCGACGCCGAGAACGCGGGAGCAGGCACCGGATACGCCGCGTTCCGCATGGCCAACCGCAACGGCCGCATCGGATCGGCGTACTCCACCAACATCCGGGTCGGCACCGTCCGGGCCCGGGGCGGCGGCCGGGGCATCTTCTGCGTGTCCGAGAGCGGCGGCGCGGCCATCGACCGCGTCGACATCGCCAACACCGGCAACAACGCGATCCTGATCGAGAACTGCTACAACGTGAACATCGCCGCCGACGGCGGCACCATCAGCGGCGGCGGCGAGATCCGGCTGGCCGAACGCACCGAGTTCGCCGGCAACCGCGACCTCACCCTGCGCAACTTCACCCTGGTCAACAACCGGATCGTCGAGAATCCCTGCGCCGACAACCTGACCATCACCAACATCACCCTCAACAACTCCACCATTACCCGCTGCTGAAACGAAGGAAGGGCACCTTCTACAACGCGTGGCGATGTGAAGGTGCCCTTCCTTTCCGTGGGACGGTGGCGGGTCGTGCGTCAAGCGTCGATATACGACACATCGGGCGCGGCGTGTCAGGGCGCCGCCGAGTGGGCGGCGGCGGCACCATCGAACGTGTGAGCCGCGCTGGACAACCCGCCGTCGACGTCGCCGAGCAGCTCGACTACTACCTCGTCTTCGCCAACGTCCGGGCTCGCGAACGGTCGCTGCCGCCGGAGGGCATCGTCGTGGAGGAGTTCGTGCTGCGGCCGGACGGCACGGCGTCCGCGCTGGACAGTGCGGGATGGACCGCCGTCGGGCGCAGCTGGTGGAGCGCGGCGGCGTTCAGCCGGGGCCTGCGCAGCGACACCCGCCTGCAGGCCAGGGTCACGCCCGTGGACCGGGCCGGCGCGAATGCCGCATACCGGCTGCTGGGCGGCGGCGAACTTGGCCCGGAGCCGGAACTGCGCCGCCACTTCCTCGACCGGCTCGACCTGCCCGACCTCGCCCCGCTGTCGCTGGTGCCCGCGCAGGCCACCGGAGAACGCCGCGTCTACCGGGTGCTGCTCGCCGGAGATCTACCCGACCACGGGCTCGCCGCGCTGCGCAGCGGGTGGCGGATGCAGCCGTTCGACCGCCACGACGACAGAGCCCACCGCATCGCCGGGCGCACCCGGCGCACCCTCGACGGGCAGACCGTGACCTGGACGCTGCGCCGCATCGGCGCCGGCGCTGCCTGGGCCGTCGACCTGTCCACCGACCGCGCCACGGACGCCCCGGACCCCGAGCTCACCGAGCTGCTCGGCCGCCTGCGGGCCGACGCCCGCGGACAGGGTCTGATCCCCGTCACCGTGGAACGTCTGCGCTGACCACATCGCGCGGTCTTGATCACTCCGGGTATGTTCGTCGGTGCCCTGACCGGGCGCTCAACGGCGTTCGGCAGCAGCCGGGACCACGCCGCCTGACCTGACGGCGACGGAGGACGACGTGTCGATACTCGATCACCTGGCGACGGCGGCAGGCTGCCTGGGCCAAGGTGATACCCCGAAGGACGCCTCACCCACGGAGACGGTCTGCATAGGGGCCGCCGGAATCGCCTTCTCGCTGCTGTTCTTCCTGTTCGCACCCGACGAGCGCAAGGTCGCCGGCAGAGTCCTCGGCACCGCGGTCGTGGCCATCTCGATCGGCGTACTCGTCCTCGGCATCGCACGGACCGCCATGTGCTGACCAGTGACTCACCCCAGACGACCACCTCCGAGCAGCACGAGTATCGTCTCGCCAACCCAAAGCCGTGACGGAGTGAACCCGATGCCCTTCACCAACTACTTCCCAGCCTTGATCGCGGGCCTGATCATCGGACTCGCGTACAAGAAGCGGGGCGACATCGGCCCGGCCGCGAGCAACCTCGCGCTGGCCGCGGGCATCTCGATGGTGCTGAACAGCGTGCTGGTGGCGACGGGCATCTCGTTCCTCGACGACATGGCCACCGACTGGGCTTCACTGGGCCAGGAGGTGCCGTCGGCGTGGCGGATCGCCCAGAACGCGCTCACGCCGTTCTCGGCGGTCCTGGAGGTCGTCGCCATCGCGCTCCTGGCCGCAGCCGTGTTCGTGCCGCGGTCCGCTGCGCCCGCCTCGCAGCCGACGTCGCCGGCGGCCGTCGAGCCGTAAGCGACGGCGGCGCGGTCTCAGCGGCAGTCCGGCCGCACGCACCCCGTTTCAGGCACGCGTCAGACCCGCGTCAGCGCTCGCCGCCACCGTCGTGTCCAGGTACGACACGACACCGCTGCTGACGATCTGCCCGGGGTGCAGGCCCAGCATCGCCAGCACGGCCTTGCGGCGCAGCCCCGGCACCGGCCGCACCGCGCCGGCCACGACGACCTCGACCGAGCCCAGCAGCCTCACCTGCATCCCGCCCACCTCCTGTGTCGCACCAGGAAAGCAACCCACCATGAGGGACGGCGGGCGGCAACCGGCGGCCGCGCGTTGTCGGAAACGGCACAGTCGCGGGGCGGTCCGGACGCGGCGGCGACCGGCGGTAGGCTCACGGCCCGTGAGGGAGACCGTGACCTACGTGCACATGACCGACCAGGACCAGTTCCGCCCCGCGGCCGCGGTGCCCGGCCTGGCGCTGGCACCGCTCGACCGGCGTTCGCCGCTGGTCGTCGAGCTGCAGGCCCGGATCGGCGCACCCTACGGCTGGGGAAGCGCGGTGCGCACCGCGCCCGAGTGGGAGCTGTGGTTCGCGCGGCACCCCGACCGGGCCTTCTGGCTGCTGTCCCACGACGGCAAGCCGGCGGGACTGCTCGCGTGCGATCTCCACCCCGACGACGAGGTGGAGATCGACACGTTCGGGCTGGTGCCGGAGTTCGTCGGGCGAGGGCTGGGTGGGTACGCGCTGACGCTCGCCGTCCGGCAGGCGTGGAACCTGACCCCTGCGGTGCGGCGGGTGTGGCTGCACACGTCCTCGGTCGACCACCCGGCCGCGCTGCCCAACTACCACCGCCGCGGCTTCAGCACGTTCAAGGTCGAGGAGGGCGAAGGGGCCTGAGTCACCGGCCGGGCTCGTGGAACCGTCGCAGCGGTCAGCTCGCGGCGTAGCGGTTGACCGCCGGGCGCGCGAGCCGGGGTTCGGTGTCGGGGAACGAGCCGTCGCCGAACAGCACGCGTGCCGCCGCCGCCCGGCCGGCCCGGCCGCGCAGCGCGGCCACCGCCGCCTCCGCGGCCAGCGGTGACCGCACCCCGGCGAGCATCCGGCGCAGCAGCAGCCGGCCCCGGAACCGGCCGCGCAGCGCGGTGCCGTCATACCGGCGCAGTTCCCGCTGGTCGCCAGTGCGCAGCCAGCCCGCGGCGACCGACGCGGCCAGCTCCGACATCCGCAGGCAGGGGTCGAGCCCGCCTGCCGTCAGCGGGGACACCGCACCGGCCGCGTCCCCGACGAGCAGCCCGGCCGGGTTCGCCAGGCGGCGCAGCACGCCGCCGACCGGGATCGGGCCGCCGCGCCGCTCGACCGGGCCGGTCGGCTCGGCGCGGCCGGGCGCGCCGTCGGCGAACTCCTCCAGCAGGTGGCGCACCCCGGCCCGCATGGCGTCCGGGTATCCCGCGACCCCGACGTGCGCGTGGTGGCCGTCGTCGATCACCCAGCCCAGATAGCCCGGGGCGACGCGCGGGTCCAGCACGCAGTGGAACGCCGGGGTGGTGGTGCCCGACGCGATCGGGTGAACCAGCTCCGCGCCGACGAGCAGGCTGCGGTTGACGTCCAGGCCCAGGTCACGGGCCACCCGGGAACGCGCGCCGTCCGCGCCGACGATGAACCTGGCCCGCACCGGTTCCGCACCATCCAGCCGTACGACACCCGCCGACGAGCCGTCGTAGCGCACGCCCAGCACGATCCGCGCGCCCGCGGACTCGGCCGCGCGGCGCGCGTGCTCGTAGACGCCGGGCATGTCGGCGACCCGGTACTCGTCGCGGTCGCTGGCCAGCCGGATCGGATCGCGCCGCGACGGCGGATACAGCAGCACGTCGCGAACCCCGGGGCCGAGCAGGTGGTCGGGCAGGTCGAAGTCTTCGAGGGTACGCCGCACGAAGATCCCCGTCGTGCGGATGCCCGCCGACAGCGACCTGCGGCGGTCGACCACCATCACGGTCAGCTCGTGTCGCGCGAGCAGGCGGGCGGTGTGCAGGCCGGCCAGACCGGCACCGACGACCAGGACATCCACTGTATGCATACCTAGAGAAGCTAGGTATTGAAATCGTCCCGGAACGGTCTCATCACGCTACCCGCCCGCGATCTACACAGTCTCGTCACACCTGCGCCGGATCGCTCTCCGGGAGCTGGAGATAGACCCGGGTCCAGGGCTGGTCGTCGAGCAGCCGCCAGCGGTGGCCGCCGCCCGTCGTGTCCTCGGCCAGCAGCACGTCGCCGGGGCCGAGCCGGAAGGTCTCGCCGTCGCGGGTGGTGAACTCGAGCGTTCCGGTGAGCGTGACGACGTACTGCCGCCGGGGCGCGTCGTGCCAGGTCAGCTCCGAACCCGGCGGGCTCTGCCGGAAGCGCGCCGCGGTGGTGGGCAGCCAGCCGGTGGCCGCGTCCGGCCCGAGCGCGCCGAGGCGCAGCGCCGACTCCTCGACGTGGGACCGGCCGTCCGGCCCGGTGAACAGGCGGACCAGCCGGATCATGTCAGCACCGCCGTGGCCTCAGGGTCGCTGTCGGCCAGCCACCTGCGGCCCAGCCGGGCGAGTTCGCCGCGGCGGCGCAGCGCCTGCTGGGCATAGTCGATCCGGTCGGCGAGCGCGGCGTCGTCCAGCGCGACGGCGACCGCCAGCAACTCGGAGGTGATGCCGGTCTGCACGATCCGCAGCGCCGGCCGGTCGGCGACCATCCGGCGCAGCACGGGCTCCAGCTTCATGAAAGCGCCGATCGTGCCGTGTTCGAGGTCGTCGAGCGCGGTGCGGATCTCGGAGTAGGCGTACGCCTTCACCGCCCCGACCCTGCCCGCGGCGAGCAGCCGCTCGGCCACCGGCTGCGACGTGTTGCCGCTCGGCCACCGGCTGCGACGTGTTGCCGCTCTGCACGCCCAGGGTCAGCCCGCGCAGGTCGTCGCAGCCGCGCACCCCGGCCGTGGCCGCGGCCGCCAGGCTCTGGCCGGACCGCAGATACGGCTCGCACCACCGGGCCAGCGTCTTGCGGTATTCGGTGACCGTCGCACCGGAGGCGACGACGTCGATGCTCCTGCCCAGCTCGGCGAAGATCCCGTCGAAGTCGGACCCTTCGTAGTGGCGCACCGCCGGCGGCCGCCCGAGTTCGGCCGCGACCGCCGCCATCCAGTCGAGGTCGAAGCCCGTCGGCGGCACACCCGCCACCTCGAACGGCGGATCAGGGAACGCCGACCCGACCCGCAGCGGCACACCTGGCACGTTGTCCAAGATATGCCGATCCGACCCAGAGCATCCCGCTATCGGGGTTCTCTGGGTCAAGACGCGGGCGGCAGCGTGATCCGCAGGAACTGCGTGTCGAGCGTCCCCGCCGCGCCGGTGGTGCCGCTGACGAGCCACAGCGTGCCGCCCGAACCGGGCTCGACCGTGAGCAGCTGGCCGTAGGCGCCGACGAGCACCGCCTGCACCTCGGCGAGCAGGCCGTCGCCGTCGAGAACGGCCCGGTAGAGCCGCGAACTGCCCGCACACGCCACGTAGCCGACCTCGCGCACGAAGACCAGGCCTCCGCAGCCGCCGTCGTACGCCGCGAACGTCTGCTGCGGCGCGACGAACCCCGGCGTCTCGCAGCCGGCACCGGACTTCGACTCGGTGCCCTCGCATGCCGGCCAGCCGTAGTTGCCGCCCTTGACGATCAGGTTCGTCTCGTCCGTGAGCCCGTCGCCCGACTCCTGCACCCACAACCTGCCCCGCGCGTCGAACGCGAGCCCCTGCGGGTTGCGGTGGCCGAGGCTCCAGATGTAGCCGCCGAACGGGTTCCCCGACGGCACCGTGCCGTCCGGGTTGAACCGCAGCACCTTGCCGGCCAGGCTGCGCTGGTCCTGCGCCAGCCTCGGGTTCCCGGCGTCGCCGAGGGCGGCGTACAGCTTGCCGTCGCGCCCGAACCGCAGCCGCCCGCCGTTGTGCAGCTTGCCCCGCGGGATGCCGACGACCAGCGACTGCATCGAGCCGCCGTCCAGCTCGTCGCCGCGCAGGCGCAACCGTACGATCCGGTTGTCGGTCGCGGTCGTGTACAGCACGTAGATCCAGCGGTCCCGGGCGAACGTCGACGCCACGGCCAGGCTCACCAGGCCCCCGTCGCCACCCGCGCGCACCCCGCCGGGCACCGTGCCCAGCGGTGTGACCTGTCCGGTACGCGGATCCATCCGCACGATCTCGTACGTGTCCCGCCGGCCGTAGAGCACCGACCCGTCCGGCAGCTCGGCCAGCCCCCAGACGACACCGGTGTCCTTGCCGACCGGGGTGATCGCGCACAGCAGCGTGCACGCCGCGCCCGCGGTCACGTCGACCCCGGCGCTGCGCGACGAGGAGTTGCCCTGCCCGTCACGGGCACTGACCTGGTAACGGTGGCCGGCCGACGCGGGCACCCCGAGGTCGATGAACGTGAACTGCGGGCCGCCCCCGCCCCCGACCGTGCCGACCTTCGCCCCGTCCCGGAACACGTCGTACTCCGCGACCCCGACGTCGTCGGTGGCCGCGTCCCAGGTCATGGTGACCGTGGTGCCGTCGGCGGTGGCCTTGACCCCGCCCGGCGTGCTCGGCGCCTTGGCGTCCGCGCCGCACGACGGCGGCGTCACCGAGACCGCACCGCCGGCCGGGGACACGTTGCCCGCCTCGTCCCTCGCCTTCACCGCGACGCTCCAGGTGCCGGCGGGCACCTCCGTGATGACCACCGACAGGGCCTTGCCGCCCACACTGGCGACGACCTGACCGTCGCGGTGCACCTCGTATCCGGTCACCTCGGTGTCGTCCGTGGACCCGGACCAGCTCAGCGCGATCGACTTGCAGGTCGTCTCCCCGATGCTGAGCCCGCCCGGCGCGGACGGCGGCCGCACGTCCGGCGGCGGCTCCGGCCACCGCCACACCAGCACGGCAAGACCCACGACCGCGATCAGCAACAGGCCGCTGACCAGCCGGGAGCCACCAGAAGCCGACTCGACCGGCGACGGTGCGACGGGTGTCATTGACGGAATGTACAAGCCCGACACCGCGCACACCAGACCTCGCCTACGCAGACCATCCGGCAGCGGCTCGCGCGCGGGGCCACGCGGCGCAGGCGCGGAGACCCCGACCCGGGGCCGGCCGGAACGCCACCCACCGGCGTTCGCGTGATCGGCGGGGTGTCGCACCGGGCGGCTATCCTCCGCATACCGCCTGGCCACGCAGGCCGATGAAGGAGCCCGCACCATGCAAGACGACCTCGCCGCCGACGCCACGGCAGCCGCCCCGATCGTCGACCCCGCGCACGCCCGGCCGCACACCACCCGGGACGAGTACCGGTCGGCCGTCGAGCAGGCCCGCGCCGCTGCCGCCGCGTACTACGCCGGTGAGCAGAACCTGCTCGACGACGCGGACTACGACGCGCTGTACGCCCGGATCGTGGCCAGCGAGCGGGAGCACCCGCAGTGGCGCACCGGCGACTCCCCCACCGCGGTCGTCGGGACCGTCGGCGGCGACGTCGAGCACAGCTCACCCATGCTCAGCATCGGCAACGTCTTCAACAGCGAGGGCCTGCGCGACTGGGCGGCCAAACTCGACCGGACCCTCGACCGCCCGGTGACCCGCTACACCGTCGAACCGAAGATCGACGGGCTGGCCATCGCCGTGCGCTACACCGAGGGCCGGCTCGTGCAGATCGCCACCCGCGGCAACGGCTACACCGGCGAGGACGTCACCAGCCAGGCCCGCCTGATCGCCGGCCTGCCACAGCGCCTGTCCGCGCCGGTGACCATCGAGATCCGCGGCGAGGTCTACATGACCGACACCGACTTCGCCAAGGGCTGCGACCTGCGCCTCGCCCACGGTGAGCCGGTGTTCGCCAACCCGCGCTCGGCAGCCGCCGGATCACTGCGCGCCCAGCGCGTCTACGACGTCCCGCTGTCGTTCATGGCGTACGCCGCCCACGGCGTGCCCGCCGAACACGCCCACAGCCACTCCGCGGTGATCGAGCACCTGGGCACGCTCGGCGTCGCCACGACCGCGCAGTCCTCCGCCGGGCTCGCCGTCTGCGCCGACATCGACGAGGTCACCGCCGCCGTCGCCGCGCTCGGCGCACGCCGCGGCGAACTCGGCTTCGGCATCGACGGCGTCGTCGTCAAGGCCGACCTCACCACCGACCAGGACCAGGCCGGCTACTCGACCCGGGCGCCCCGCTGGGGCATCGCCTACAAGTTCCCCGCCGACACCCGCACCACCACCCTGCTGCGCATCGACGTGCAGGTCGGCCGCACCGGCGTCATCACCCCCGTCGCCGTGCTCGAACCCGTCCAGGTCGGCGGCGTCGTGGTCACCTCAGCGACCCTGCACAACTTCACCGACCTGCAGCGCCGCGACGTACGCGCCGGCGACACCGTCTACATCCGTCGCGCCGGAGACGTCATCCCGGAGATCACCGGCGCGGTGCCCGACGCCCGGCCTGCCGACGCGGAAGCGTTCAGCCCGCCGGAGCACTGCCCGCGCTGCGGCGGCGACATCGACCGCAGCAACCTGCGCTGGCGCTGCGCCCGCGGCCGCGCCTGCGGCGAGAAGGCGACACTGCTGTACTACACCAGCCGCGACGCGATGGACATCGAAGGACTCGGCGACAAGATCCTCGACGCGCTGCTCGCCGCCGGCCACATCACCGACGCCGCCGACCTGTACGCCCTCGACGTGCCGACCCTGGCCGCGATGGACCGGCTAGGCACCGTGTCGGCCACGAACCTGGTCAACAGCATCGCCGCGACCAAGACCCGGCCGCTGTCGCGCGTGCTGACCGGGCTGGGCATCCGGATGACCGGCCGGACCCTGTCCCGCCGCATCGCCCGCCATTTCGGCACCATGGATGCCATCCTGGCCGCGACACCCGCCGAGTGGGAGCAGGTCGACGGCATCGGCAGCGAACGCGCCACCGTCATCCTCGCCGAACTCGCCGAGGTCGCCCCGCTCATCGCCAAACTCGCCGCCCACGGCGTCAACATGACTGAACCGACCGGCGCCGTCTCCACCGCTGCCACCAGCGCGGAGACGTCTCTGCCGCTCCGCCGCCCCGACGGCTCCCCGATGACCGTCGTCGTCACCGGCTCCGTCCCGGGCCTGACCCGCAACCAGGGCAACGAAGCCGTCGAAGAACTCGGCGGCAAATCCTCCGGCTCGGTCTCCTCCAAAACCGACTTCGTCGTCGTCGGCGACGGCGCCGGCTCCAAAGCCACCAAAGCCGCCGACCTCGGCCTGCCCATCCTCAACGCCGACAAGTTCGCCCAACTCCTCACCGCCCACCGCACCGGCGACCACACCACAACCACCGAAATCCTCACCACCCTCACCCCGGCCTGATCCACCCCTTCCGCGTCGATCATGAACTTATGGCACGGCTCGACGGCGAGTCGCTGCCACAACTTCATGATCGACGCGGGCACGGCAGGCGGTGTGCCATTGCCACGGTTCGTGGTTCGGTGATCGTTGTTTCTGGACATGATCTGCGGCCCTACCCCAGGTTTTTGACCAGAAACGGCGATCATCGCCGTAGCCCCGATAAGACGGCCGGCCGGGCTACAGGTAACAAAAAGGGCCCCGTGGCAGGGGCCCGAATAGACGCGGCGTTGACAAGGTGCCCTTAAACGCGTCAAGGCCCGACCATGATGGTCGGGCCTTGAACAGCGATGTTTGTCCGGCGGTGTCCTACTCTCCCACAAC